>JAAUPS010000005.1 GCA_012033015.1 Phormidesmis sp. RL_2_1 | reverse complement strand
AAGGAAAGTGACAAAATCGGCGTAGTGCTGATAGTGGCGATCGCACCCAAACCCCTCTAATATCCGCTGCACCTCCTCAGCCGTAAACGGCTTCACCTTCTGCTTGGGCGCAGGTTTTATCTGTTTCAAAACCGACTGCCAAGGATTCTCTGGTACAGCTTCCGCTGCCCAGCTCCAGCAAGACTGTACCAAAATGATGTAGTCCTTAACTGAGCGCTCAGAGACTCTTGCGTGTAGGTACTCTGCAAAGGCCCGAGCATCTGTCTCATTAACAGATTCAGCCTCTTTTCGACTAAAGAACTTTTCCAAATGCTTTAGCACAGTGAAGTGAACCCCTGAATTTGGACAGTAAAATCAGGCAATAGCGAGTCTAGACTTACTCGTATCACCTTTGGATAATTACTGCTCCTCCCTCCACTTTGCTTCAAATTCACTAGGCGTCAAATAGCTCAAAGAGGAATGAATTCTTTTCTTCATATACACCTCCTCTAAAAACGCTTCTATTCTCTCATACACCTCATTAAAATTGCGATACTCCGACAAATCAACTTCTTCCTCTTTGATCGTTCTCATCAGTCGCTCAGCATAGCCGTTTTCATAGGCTTTGCCCACTCCAGCCATGCTGATTTCTATGGCTTTATCCTCCAACATTCTGACATAGTCATTGGCAGCATATTGAACGCCTTGATCTGAATGATGAATCTCTGGAACATAACGCTCAAAGGCTTTCTCTAAGGCGGTTATGGTCAGACTCTTTTCCATCGTTCTATCCAAATGCCAGCCTCGGATACTGCGTGTAAAGACATCCATCAGCACGGCCAAATACACAAACTCCTCTTTTAAGCGGATGTAGGTGATGTCTGCTACCCACACCTGCTCTGGGCGAACGACCACCAGCTGTTTTACCAAGTTTGGGTAGCGCTTGTAGCCATGAACACTGTTGGTCGTTCGTTTGCGCCTCACCCGTTTTTTGGCCAACAGTCCCAGTTCCCGCATCAGACGACTGATACGCTTGTGATTGACATTCCAGCCCTCTCGCTGCAATTGCTTCGTCATCCGTCGGTAGCCATAGGTTGGATAGCGGCCCGCCACATTAATGATCGCGTCTTTCAACACCGCCTCTGCTGATGGCTTGTCCGCCCTGGACTGATAGTAGTAGCGACTGCGACTGTAGCCAATCACCTCGCAGATCACCTCGATTGGATACTCGCCTTTGAGCTGTTCAATCATCATTCGCTTCCGCTCAGGCTCCACAACTCGGAAGCTTTTTTTGCCACCGCTAGCTCCATCGTTAAGCGCCCTATCATCCGCTCTAGCTCTGCTATGCGCTCGGCTGAATCTTCTCCCACACCTTTCCCACCAAAGGCCAAATGAGCCTGTTTAAGAAATTCGTTACGCCAGCGGTTGATCACGGATGAATGAACCTTGTGGGCTCGACTCGCCTCGCTGACGCTGCGCTGGCCGCTAACGACCTCCAAGACGACTTTCGCCTTGAATTCGCTACTGTAATTTCTTTGCTTGTTTGACATGATACTTGCCCCCTATGGACTACAGCTTACTCTCTCTCAGCGCTGTCCTAAATTTGGGGGTCACTACACAGCGTCGTAGCGGCAAAGACTACCTTTTTCCAGTCCTTTTGCGGGTAGCAACTGAATGCGGGACAAAAAGTGCTTATCAAGGACGTATCAATAAGCACGTCAAACAAAAAGCTCTGCGGCAAAGCCCAGAGCCATGTATCGTCACCCTAACAAGTTGAAAACAAGGGTACATGATGATCAGTATAAGAGAGCGGGGCCAGAAAGTTGCCGCTTGTGTCGAAGCGAATGTACGACAGACGCTCAGAAAGATCGCCGTCACGACCGGTATCAGTAAAAGCAGCGTCCATCGTCATCGACAGGCCATAAGGCGCCGCAACCAGTACCCAGAATCGAGCTTTTGGGAGACTGCAGCAGGCAGTCAGTGGCTGGCACGGCTGGTATTCGGCACCGTATACTACTTTGGCATCAAGCAAGGGGTGGGCGCCGAGAGTCTATCGGAGTTCATCTGTGCAATGCACTTGAATACGCATGTGGCGAGTTCGGCCAGTGCGCTGCGCCAACTCAAGCAACGTATGAACCGAGCGGTGATGGACTACGAGAGAGCCCAAGCAGAGCACTGCGTACCTGCCGAAGGTCAGGGTATCTGTGTTGGGGCCGACGAAACCTTTTTCGGACTGCCGGTACTAGTGCTGCTAGAACTGAGCAGTGGCTATATTTTTATCGAAACCGAATGCGAGAACCGCACCTACGCCACCTGGATGGAACAGGTAAACCGGTGGTGGCAGAGCAGTTCCTGGCAGTGCCATTATCTGGTTAGCGATGGTGCCAGAGCCCTAGTGAAGCTGGCCGTATCAGGATTAGGCTGTGTCAGTGTCGCCGATTTGTTTCATGCCCTGCAAGCTTTAGGTCAGCCGATGGGCCGCTCACTCGGACAGCAGGTAGCGGCGCTGAATAAGCAGCAAGACAAGCTTCGACAACAACTCAACAAGAGCCGTAAGGATGCTGACAGAAAGCCATTACAAGCGTTGATAGAGAACAACGAAGCAGCGCTACAACAGGTACAACAAGACGAACAAACCTACCACGAAGCGCTTGAGCACATCAGCCAAACGATCCATCCGTTTACCCTCGATAGCCTGCAATGGCAAACCCAAAGGGCACTTCTCACTCACTTAGCCTCCCCCTTACAGCGCCTATGGAATCTCGCCCCGACTTATGGCGCACAAAAAGCGCAACCGGCAATTGACAGCTTTGAAGCGCAGATTACTTCGTTTACTCAAGCGATTGAGGCTTGGCAGCAATGGGTGACCCTGCCTCGATGGCCAAACCCAAGATGTGGCGGTTCGCAACTGGGTGCTCAGCGCCTTACTGCCTTGGGTCTATTGGACACAGCAGTCTGATAAAACCCGACAACCCTTGCTCAAAAGGCGCTACCAGGACGCGGCTAGCGATGCGTTTGACCGACTCCTTGAGCACGACCTCACCCTAGAACTGGAAGATTCTCAACGAGCGCGATGGGTGCTCTGGTGTCGAGAATTCTGTGCCAAGTATCAACGCACCTCCTCAGCGGTTGAGGGCCGCAATGGCTATCTATCTAAGCTCCATCACGCTCGTCGTGGGTTCTCTGAACAGTCGCTCAGTGGACTCACTATTATTCATAATTTTGACCTTAAACGAGACGATGGCACGACCGCGGCACAGCGCCTGTTCGGGCACAATTTCCCTGATGTATTTGAATGGACGCTGACGCATGTCGGTGAGTTGCCTATGCCTCGCAGGTCGTCTAAATCACATCAGCCGAAATCCTTATACGCAGAAGTTTTCCCGGCTTAAGCTGGTACCCCCTTTTGCTTTCGTCTGTTCCTGCATGAACTTTTGGAATAGACCAGCTACCTGTGCTTCGGAAGCCTTTTTCCCGCCCTTCGGCGGTTTATACCGCTTTAGCGTCGGGTCAAAATTGCCGTAGCCAATGTCTAGCTCAATTTGGGATGCCTTTTTCTGAGCGACGAGTCGTTGATGGCAGAATCGGGCAGGCCGATGGCCATCGCATAGCGCTTGTCACCATAGCTAAACCGAAGGCGCAATCTACCGTCGTCATTTTCGATTTTGACAAGCCCATTGTTAGCTAGCTGGCTAGCTGAAGAGGTCCGTCCAGCAGTAGTCGGCTTGGGAAATGATTTACTCATCGTCCTACCAATTTTCCTACCAATATTAGCGCTAAAAACGGCTAAAAGCACCTAATCTCGTTAGGCTCTGCCAGCAGGAATCAGAGGCTTGGAAGTCTTCAGGTGAAACCCAAAACGCTTGTGTATATTGGGTTTTAGCTAAATCGGGATGGCGGGATTCGAACCCACGGCCCCTTCGTCCCGAACGAAGTGCGCTACCAAACTGCGCCACATCCCGAAAAATCGCTCCAAAGCGGTAACTTTGAAGTAGGCGATTACTTAATCAAGGGTATCACAGGGACTTATTCCTTTGATTCTGTTAAAAAAATTAGCGGCTAGTTTCAAGGTGGCTAGTTTTAAGATGGCCAGATTTAAGGTGACCAGACTTTTGCGTGTTTATGATTGAAGCTTGACGCTGATGTCGCTTTCCAAGGTTGTTTGGACGATTTGCCCTGGTTTAAGGGTGCCTGATACTGGTGCTGCTTGATGAGGCGCAACGGCGGCGCGATCGCAACATGTCGGTCACCTACAGCCAAGCCTAACGTCGGGTCAAATCCCCGCCAGCCGCCGCCGGGAATGTAGACTTCTGCCCAAGCGTGCAAATCATGACACCCCTGCTCTAAGTCACCTTCTTGATAGCCGCTGACAAACCGGGCCGCTAGCCCAACGGCGCGGCAAGCTGCCATAAAGAGCACGGTAAAATCTCGACAGGTGCCAGATTTTTGCTGGAGTGTGATCGCCGCTGCGTAGGGCGGGCCGTGCAAGCGTTGCTGATAGTCACATTGCTGCGGAATCAGTTGCACCAATCGCGTTAAAAAATAGCCCACATTGCCATTTGCCTCTTGGATCATCGATTGCGCTAAATGAATCACTTCAGGTGCGATCGCATCATCAGCCCCCCACCCTAAAGGCCACTCCAAGTAAGGCCGTAGTTGACTCACCAGCCCGCTGGGATAGTCAATTGGAAACTGCACCGCCCAAGGCTCAGCGATATAGTCAAACGGATTGTGGCGGGTCGTGCTGACCTCACTGACCGTGTGAATGACCATCTCTGCCAAAGGCGCACCAAAAGTAACCTGCAAACAGGTATTCCCATAGGCATCTAAAAAATAAGTCTGCTCAGTGGGTTCAGGCGAAATCGTGCTCTCGAACTTGTGGAGCCACTGTGCCCCGTCACTGCGAGGACACAGCCGCAATAGGTGGGGGGTTAGCGTGACAGGTGCGCTGTAGCGGTAGGCTGTTTTATGGTTAATGCAGTAGTGCATACGTAGGGGCTATTCCTGGCCGCTGACAACAGGGAGTGCAGTAGAGAGCGGCACAGAAGGCGGCATGGCAATGAAGTCAGTGTAGATGCGATCGCCCACCTGATTGATCTGAAGCTGTAAGTTATCCAAAAACTCGTGCAGCCCCTGCTGAAATATCTCCTCAAACGTCACGTACTCTAGCTCAGCACGCACCCTGCCCAACGCCCTTTCGCTTGGCAGCGTCTGCGTTTCATCGGTGCCTGCAATTTTTCGCAGAGATTCTTCCGCGCGACATAGGCAAAACTTAATCGAGCGCGGAAAGTGAGGATCAAAAATCAAAAATCTGGCCACGCTAGTCGGTGATATGGTGTGCTCTACTTTACGATACATCTCATAGGCACTCGCGGACTTCAACAACGAGATCCACTGCAGATTGTCTAACGGTGAGCCTACCGCTTTGACCGAAGGTAACAGCAAAAAATATTTAACATCTAAAATTCGGCTGGTTTTATCCGCACGCTCTAGCAGCCGCCCGAGCTGGCCAAAATGCCAGCTTTCATTCCAAGAAGCTGTGGCATTCATCACCCCAACAAAGCGATGGCTGGCCATTTTGACTTGGGCGTAAAAGTCATACACCTCTCGAATATCATCGGGCTTATCAGTGGCGGCAGCTTCCACCATCAGGTAAAAAGCATTGATTTGCTCCCACATTTCTGAAGAAATGGTCTCGCGTACAGAACGGGCATTTTCTCGGGCCGCACGCACGCAAGAGCGGATCGAATTGGGCGATTGGCTGTCAAAGGTGAGAAAGTTAAGGACGTTGTGGGAGGTCGCTTCGCCATAGCGTGTTGCAAAAAGATCGCGATCGCCAGTCACTGCAATTAAGGGCTCCCACTGTTGGGTAACACCCACCGGATTATCCATCAAAAGATTGAGATTGACTTCAACAAATCGAGCAACATTTTCGGCCCGCTCAATGTAGCGGTTAAGCCAGTAGATAGAATCGGCGACGCGGCTGAGCATGGGAGATTTTTAGAAAGGAGAGAGGGAAAGAGGCAATAGGGCAAGGGAAAGGCGTTAGGTATTGACGACCCAAGTGTCTTTGCTGCCGCCGCCTTGGGATGAGTTGACGACGAGTGAGCCTGCTTTTAAGGCGACGCGGGTGAGGCCGCCGGGATTGACGTAAGGGGTTTTTTCTTGGCCATATAAAATGAAGGGCCTCAAATCGACGTGTCGTCCTTGAAAAGAGTGATCGATCAATGTTGGTACGCGCGAGAGGCAAAGGGTCGGCTGGGCAATGTAGCCGCGAGGATTGGTTTTAATTTTTTGAGCAAACTCGTCTTGTTCTTTTTTGGAAGATTGGCTGCCAATCAACATGCCATATCCACCGGAGGCATCGGTTGCTTTGACGACTAGCGAATCTAAATTGGCCAGGATGTGCGCTTGTTGTTTTTCATCTTCACAAAAGTAAGTAGGTACGTTGGGGATAATCTGTTCTTCATCTAGGTAGTAGCGAATCATTTGCGGAACGTAGGCATAGACGAGTTTGTCGTCTGCAATGCCAGTGCCCGGTGCATTTGCAATGGCTACTCGGCCTTGGCGGTATACCTCCATCAGACCGGGCACGCCCAACATCGAATCAGCTCGAAACACCATCGGATCAATAAAGTCATCATCAATCCGTCGGTAAATCACATCGACTTTGCACAGCCCTTTGGTGGTGCGCATTTTCACATAGCCATCATCCACCACCAGATCGCAGCCTTCGACCAAGGTGATACCCATTTGCTGCGCTAAAAAAGAATGCTCAAAATAGGCAGAATTAAACGAACCAGGTGTCAGCAGCACTACCATGGGATCGCTAATATTGTCTGGTGCTAGCCCTCGCAGCGTTTCTAGCAACTGCCCCGGATAGTCATCAACAGCCTTGATATCCAGTGCTTCAAATAGGCTGGGAAAAGAGCTTTTCATCACCGTGCGATTTTCGAGCACGTAGGAAACGCCTGACGGGCAGCGTAGATTATCTTCAAGGACGTACCAACTGCCTTGGCGATCACGCACCAAATCGGTGCCGGTAATGTGACACCAGACCCCTTGAGGCGGCTTTAGCCCCTTGCAAGGCGGCAAAAAACCAGATGCCGATTCTACCGTCGCCCGTGGAATAATCCCATCGGCAATAATTTTTTGCTCATTGTAAATATCATCTAAAAAGCAGTTCAGGGCAATGATTCTTTGCTGTAAGCCCTGTTCTAACCACTGCCAATCTCTACCAGAAATAATCCGAGGAACCACATCAAAAGGGAAAACCTTTTCTGCACCTTGGGCATCACTGTACACATTAAATGTCACGCCCATTTTGAACAGGGTGTTTTGGGCGGCCTGCTGACGCAGCATTAGGTTTTCCATGGACAGTGACTCAATCCGCTCAATGAGAACTGCCGCTTCGGGACGAGGCGTGCCCGATTCAGTAAACAGCTCATCATAAAAATCACCCGGATCGTATCCTTTAAAAGACATGGCAACACCCTGACGGCATAGTCCCGCTGGGTCTAAAAAAAGTACTAGGTCACAAATAGCACTTTCTATTGTCATGAAAATGTATGTCTTGAGACGGTTTAAGACTACAAAGTGTGATATTTGCTACACTAATTCGACTGGTTTATTGATAATTCGCAACAAATAGTGTTCCTTGCATCAGGGTCACAGCCTGACCGCTGATACTGACGCGATCTTCTGTTGTTGTTTTGCCAGCCGCCTCACCGGGCGCTATTTCTGCCGCTGATATGATCTCTACTCGAATCACACCGCCTCTGGCCGATACCTGATGCGCTAGCATGGCGGACTTGCCCAATTTTGCTTGCCAGTAGGGTGTAAGTGAGGCATGGGCTGAACCGGTCACTGGGTCTTCATTGATGCCGACTACAGGTGCAAAGTAGCGACTGACAAAATCAACTGGTTCACGCTCTGCTTTGGCTGTAGCAATCACCCCTTGGACGGGTAATTGACTCATTGCACTGAAGTCTGGCTGTAGGTCACGTAGCGCTTGTTCGGAGCATAGCTCGATCAGATAGTTGGTGTCATTTTTAGCGACAGCGCGAATGTTCTCTTGGTTGCCGCTATCTTGGTTGCCGTTCTCCTGGCTGAAAAGAGCCTTGATTAACGCTGGTATGGCTTGGGCTGTATGAACAGGTTGAAGTGGAAAATTCATTGCAATCCAACCGTCTTGTTGGGTGGCGCTAAGCCAGCCACTGCGGGTGTTAAATCGAGCGGTTTCGCCATTGGCTAAATGGCCTTCGCTCCAGAGCACGTGGGCGCTTGCTAATGTAGCATGACCGCACAGATCCACTTCGATATGGGGGGTAAACCACCGGAGATGGTATCCCCCGGCTATGGGATACAAAAAAGCAGTTTCAGAGAGATTCATTTCTAGTGCGATCGCCTGCATCAGCTCATTAGATAACGGCTCAGACGTCACACACACCGCCGCAGGATTGCCCGCAAAAGGTTTATGAGTGAACGCATCTACCTGCGTTATGGTGATTTCCATCGTCACATTATCTCCGAAAGGCTTGATCTGCTAGGTCTGAATGATGGGCGCTGATGGGTTAAGCCGTGCCAGTTAAGCCGTGCTAGCTGAGCATTATTGATAGTACCGTGCCTCCAGCCAAGCTCGCAGTGCCTGCTCAGAAGTGAACACATGACGGCTATTATCGTGGGGATTGAAGACAATCCATTGAACTTGCCCGGTCGCAAGTTGTTGTGGGCGAATGGCAAGCGTCGGTTGGCCAGTGAGAAAATCAACGATATGTTTGCCTAATTGCTTTAGCCATGATTCTAATCCCTTGCTAGGCTGAGGGATGAGTGTTTGTGGGTGTGTCGTCTTTGCAGCTCGTGAGTCTCGTGCCCATGAGCCTTGACGTACCACCTGCTGAAATTCTGCTTCTAGTGAACCAGAAGAAAAAGGAGAATTCATGATGGTCATTGCCTCTGTCTTGCGTATGGTCTGATGGCGTATGGTCTGATGGAGTATGGTCTAGGGTGTCTTTTGGGTGTGATATCGCTGAGGTTGAGGATCATGCTGAGGTTGAATATCACGGCGCTTTTACTATGGCTGCTACGACGCGTTACTCGGAAGGTACGCTTTGAAGAACTTTGACTAGAACAGTTCGATGATTAAAAGTGGTCTAGCTAAAGTTCTGATAACTGTACTAGAGGGCGGTTTGAAAAATCCGATAGGCTAAAAGGGCACCTTCTTTGGCGCTCAAGATGAAGATTCCTTTGGATCGTCAGGCGAAAACACCGATTTATTTGCAAATACGTAATCGCATTGGGCACCTCATCCACACTGGTCGCCTATTGCCCCATGCCCAACTGCCTTCTATTCGCACCTTGGCCCATACCGTCCAGGTGAATAAACTCACTGTTTTAGAGGCTTATAGTGTGCTCGAAGCGGATGGGCTGGTGCGAGCCAAGCAAGGTGCAGGCTACTTTATTAATCCGCCGGAAGCGCGCGTGAGTGCCCCACAAAAGCCGCTACTGCCTTCTGCTTTTAACCCTGCCCAAGCCGTTATCATCCCTACCCATAGCATCAACGATTTCCCCAAAATCTACGCGGCTTCGCTGCGATCGCACACCCAGCCAGACTGCATCGACTTTGGCTTAGGCTTTCCGCCGCCCAGCGGGCTAGAAGATCTCCAGCGAATTGCCCGCCGTGCCATGAAAGAGGCCCCCACTTTCTTTGATCTGGGGCATCCCCAAGGCGATCTGAATCTGCGCCAGCATATCGCTCAAATTCTGATTCAACAAGGTTTAGAAGTGTCTTGTGAGAATCTTATTGTCACCAGTGGCTCTATGCAGTCACTTTCTCTTTTGGTCGAATACTGGGTGCAGCCGGGTGACTGGGTCGTGGTAGAAGCGCCGACCTACCACGGTTTTCTTTCAAGTCTGCAACAGCGGGGGGCCCAAATCATTGGCATACCCATGACGCCGCAGGGGATGAATTTGGATCTGCTAGCTCAGTATTTAGCCAGTCACCGCCCTAAGCTGATTTACACCATGAGCACGCTGCATAATCCCACGGGTATAACCACGTCGGTTGAGCATCGACAAAAGCTGTTGGCTCTCGCTGCCCAGTACGATTGTTTGGTCATAGAGGATAATGCCTACGAACCACTGAGTTTTGATGTTACCCCGCCGCCGATTAAAGCGTTTGATAGCCAAGCGCAGGTGATTTATGTGGGTACTTTTTCTAAAACGCTGATGCCGGGGCTACGGGTAGGCTACATGGCCGTTACCGAGCATCATCGTAAGGCCCTAACTGAGCGTAAACTGCTGCACGATTTTCATGTTTCAGCCGCCTCTCAGGCGATTGTTAAAGAGTATTTAGCGTCGGGCCACTATCGCCGACGGCTCAATCACATGCGAATTTTGCATCGCGAACGTCGAGATATCATGCTTCAAGGGCTCAGCCGTTATCTTCCGCCTGCTGTCACCTGGACAGTGCCTGCCGGAGGCACTTTTTTATGGCTGCAACTGCCCGACAACTTTGCCTTAAGCGACATATGCCAAGCTGCCGCCGCCCAAAAAGTTTTGGTGGGCTCAGGGGCTGCTTTCTTCCCGCCGCAACAGGGCTATCCGGCTTTGCGGCTCAACTTTGCCTTACCTGCCGCCGAGACTGAGCGCGGTCTGCAAATATTAGGCAATATTCTCAAATCGCAGGCCGCGTTACAATAACGAGACCTCACGCTTCTAAGATTCTATTTCCGAGATTCTATTGCCTCGATTCAGGTCTCAACTTAAGGCGGGAAACGTCTGCATATAAAGGTTTTGGCCGCTGTAGTTTAGATGACTGTCAAGGCATAGGCAACTCACCGACGTGGGCTAGCATCCATTCAAATAGGTCAGAAAAATCGTGCCCAAATAGGCGTTGTGCAGCGGTGGTGCCATCGTATTATCGTTTGAGGCCAAAATTATGAATGATAGTGAGCACATTGAGCGACTGTTCAGAGAACCCACGACGGGCATGGTGAAGCTTGGATAGATAGCCATGGCGGCCTTCAACCACTGAACTTCAACCACTGAACTTCAACACTGAACTTCAACCACTGAAGAGGTGCGCTGAGACTTGGCACAGAATTCTCGGGACATCAATGAAACCAGAAATGACCTGCCCGACCTGCGGCTCCCATGACATCATCAAAAATGGTCTGAACCGACGAGCTAAACAAAGCTACAAGTGTAAAGACTGCGGCCGTCAATTTGTGGAAGACCCGCAATGGCAGCCGAAAGACAAAAATACACTGGGCTTAATAGATCTGTTGCTGCTAGAGAAAATCCCGCTGGCAGGCATCTCTGGGGCTACTGGCGTTTCAGAAAGTTGGCTTCAGGACTCTGTGAATACTGGCTATGAATGGGTGCCTAAAGTCGCACAAGTCACGCCTAAGGCCCAAGGCAAGCTAAAGGTGCAGATGGATGAGTTGTGGGCGTTTGTGGATGACAAAGGCAATCAACAGTGAGTCTGGTTTGGCGATAGATGCCGCCACTCGAGAAGTGATGGGCTGCCATATCGGCGAGCGCTCGAGAGCATCAGCCCGCTCATGGTGGCAATCCATCCCTGCCGTGTACAGGCAATGTGCTGTCGTTGTCTACACAGACTATTGGGCAGCCTACGAGATGGTGATTCTCGCTAAGCGGCATCGGGCTGTTGGCAAAGATAGCGGCTTGACGAGCGATATCGAAGGATTCAACAACACCTTGAGGCAGCGGTGAGACCCTCCGTCGCTTTGCGGCGCTAAGGAATGCTCACTAAGACAACGGGTATTGCGGTTAGTGAGAAAAACACTTTCCTTCTCCAAAAAGTTAGAGAACCATGTCGGCGCGATTTGGAATTTCATTTATGAATACAATCGCTTGATCAGAGAAAAGATGATAGGGAACGACCCCAACGATATTTTCTCTATCCTTTACTAAAATGGACTACCACCGTATGAAGACTGGTGATACGCGCAGCTTCCTACACCCTTAAGGACAGAGTCAAGCTCGTGTCTAAGCCGTCAGCGGTAAGTCAATGGAGGAAGAATACGATTGATACCAACTTACAAATTTAGCGATTCCTTCTTCTAGACTCGTTTTCGGCTCGAATCCAATGGCTGCTTTAAGCGCGGTGACATCGGCGTAAGTCTCTAGTACATCACCAGGCTGCATGGGCATTAGATTCTTACGTGCCTTCATGCCAAGGGCATCTTCAACAACCTCAACAAAACGCATTAGCTCTATGGGGCGACCGTTGCCAATATTGTATATACGGTAAGGCGCGTGGCTATCTTGTGTTGCAACAGACGAAGTGATGTTGGGTTGAGGAATCTGAGCAAGTGTTCTAAGAACGCCTTCAACAATATCGTCGATGTAAGTAAAGTCGCGGCGCATCCGGCCATAGTTGTACACGTCAATTGTGCGCCCTTCTACAATGGCTTTTGTGAACTTGAAGGGAGCCATGTCCGGACGACCCCAAGGACCATACACAGTGAAAAAGCGCAGCCCTGTTACGGGCAGCTCATAAAGATGACTGTAGGAATGAGCTATCAGTTCGTTGGCCTTCTTTGTCGCAGCGTAGAGGCTGATAGGACGATCTACGTTGTGCTCAACGGCATAAGGTATCTGACGATTGGCCCCATAAACTGAGCTGGAAGAGGCAAACACTAGATGCTGTACTTGGTGGTGACGGCAACCTTCGAGAATGTTGACAAAGCCTACTAAGTTGCTATCGACATAGGTATGGGGATTTTGTAGTGAATAGCGCACCCCTGCTTGGGCCGCGAGGTGGACAACCTGTTCAGGCGCCCAGCGGGTAAAAAGAGCCTCCACTGCTGAGCGGTCGGCGATGTCTATCCGTTGAAAGATAAATCGAGTGGAAGGCCAAAGCTGAGCAAGCCGGTCGTGCTTAAGTCTCACGTCGTAATAGGCATTGAGATTGTCAATGCCTATTACCTTGTGGCCTTGCTGCAAAAGCTGATGGGTAACGTGGTAGCCGATGAATCCGGCTGCTCCGGTCACTAAAATCGTAGACATATGGGTATTTCTCCTGTAAGCGATCGCTGATGATAAAAGCAAGAAGGTAAAAGAAAGAACGAGAGAGAGCCTAACGGCTAAAAATTAATAGCTTGGACAACCGGACGGTGGGCAGATGGGTAGTGAACGACGCTAAGCTTGCCCGATTCGACGCGGATCTGAGAGCTGTTCTGAGCCTGACCGCCTAGGGTCTGCATCAGGAGGGTTTGAATGCTGCGAGTGGGTGCGATCGCAATCCCGGTAATCAACTTGCTTTGGTGGCGAACAGACTGTTCCAAGCTCTGCTGCCAATCCAGTAAAAAGCTGGCCTTGGTGGTGGCGAGCTGTAGCGTTGTCGGGCAGCGCTGTAAAAGCTTGCGGGCTAGATCTTCACGGCTGGCGAGACAAAAGTTGGGGGCGATCGCCGCTAGCCGATCTGCAAGCGTATGAGCGCGATCTTTTGAAAGCGCTTCTTCTGCTACTAATAGCAATTGGAGACCTTGCTTACCCGCCTTGAGCTTAGGCAAAGTCTCTTTGATAGACGCTGTACAGTTGAGCTGTTGAATTTGTACCTGCCAATTTGTGAATTCTAAGATGCTAACGCCGCAGTTAGACTGCTGTAGTCGGTGGTGATGTTCGGGCGTAAGCCCTAGCGCTGTGCTAATGAGCGCATGGTTAGTGCCGCCGTGACTAACGACGAGAACCGTTTGCCCAGCGTGCTGAGTAAGCACTGTTTGCCAGAACTGCTGCGCTCTCTGATAGAGTGATCGTACAGGGTAGTATTTGACCTCAGTGACAGCGGCGGTGCTTCCTCTGGTTTGGGCTTGAAGACGCGTTAGCTCAAATTCGTGAGGCTGCTCTTGCCAGCAGCGATAGTCTTCAGCAAATTGTTCTTTGACATGTTGGTAAGAGAGCCCCTCCCAATTCGACAAGTCGATTTCTCTTAAGTTTTCGTCAATTGAGAGCGCTTTGGGGCCTGTGCCTAGCTCGCGTAGAATAGTGTCGGTCGTTTGTGTGACGCGGCGTAAGGGACTGCTGTAGACCGCATGTATAGGAACATGGCGCAGAGACTGTCCTACTTGGCAAGCCGTCTCAATACCTTTTTGCGTCAGGAGCGCGTGGTTAGAGCTGCCTTGATAGCGGCCTTGGTCATTGTAGGTACTGCGTCCGTGGCGGACAAGGATGATGCGCGTAGAAGAGGTCATAGTGGTTATGCTGGATTCAATAGGTAAGGCTGCGGGTACTCAGTTGCTTTAGCCTGAAGGCGATAGAGCTTGGCGTAGCGATCGCCTCTGCGCATCAGTTCGGTATGAGTACCGCGCTCTAATATGCGACCTTGCTCGATGTAGAGCATTTTGTCGGCCTGCTGAACGGTGCGTAAATTATGAGAGATCCAGAAAGTCGTCTTATTTTGGGTCAGTCGGTTAAGCGCTTCGCTCACGGCGGCTTCGCTGACGCTATCTAGCCCGGTCGTGGGTTCGTCAAGAATGACAATTGGTGCGTTGCGGATGGCGGCGCGGGCAATGGCAATGCGCTGACGCTGGCCACCTGAGAGGGTCGAGCCGCGTTCGCCTAAGATGGTCTCGTAACCGTCGGCAAGCTGAGTGATAAACTCGTGAGCGTTCGCAAGTCGGGCGGCGGCTTCAATTTGTTCATCTGTTATCTTTTTAGCTTTACCCCCTAATGCGCCGTAGGCAATATTGTCACGTACGCTAGCAGAAAATAGAACGCTATCTTGTAGCACGATGCTGATTTGCTGACGCAAAGAAGCGAGCGTATATTCTCTAATGTCATGCCCATCAATGCGAACGCCGCCCTCGATGGGGTCATAGAAGCGCAGCAGTAGGCTCACTAGCGTTGACTTGCCGCCGCCGGAAGGCCCGACAATTGCGATCTGTTCTCCTGGCTGAGCATGGAAAGATAGACCGCGCAGCGCGCTCTGGCTAGAGTCGTAGGAGCCGTAAGCAAAGGTGACGTTTTCGCAACAGATGTCACCTCGGAAGGCCGGAGCAATCTGAGCCCCCTTCGAGTCGCGCACGTCAGGTACTTTTTCCAACAAGTCAATAATGCGCTCGCCCGAAGCGATCGCCTTAGCAATTTGCCCAGTGTATTTAGCGAGCTGGCGCATAGGCTTGAAGGCTACTTTTAGGTAGGTAAAGAACACCAGAAGATCTCCCGGTGTCGCCTGACCCATTAGCACAAGCTGTACGCCGCGCCACAAAACCACGGCTTGCGCAACGGCCACCAAAATCTCTACTAGCCGCTCTTGTCCTGCTCGCAGTCGCTGCGTTTCTGCGCTCTCTTTTAGGCTTTTTTGTTGTTCTTCGCAAAAGATTTACCAAGGAAATCTTGCAAAGAAAGCGCCTGAACAACTTTGATCGCGCCGATTGCTTCTGCTGCGGAGGCGGCCATTGCACCCTCTCGCTGGCGCTGACGGCGGGCCACTTTGTGAATTTTGCGAGACATGGTGGTAGTGGTGAGTGCAAAGAGGGGGAGAACTGCGATCGCAATTAGCGTCAGCTCTCGATTCATCCAAAACATCACACCCACCATGCCAAACATGGTTAGAAAGTGACTCACTAGCGGTAGGGCCGCTACTACGGTTACTTCTCGTAGCCGTTCAATATCGTAGGTGACGCGAGTGATCAAATCGCCGCTTTTCGCTCGCGTGTGAAACGACATCGACAGCCGTTGAATATGGTCATATAGCTCAGCGCGAATGTTCGACATGATGTGCGTTGCCGCTACTGCCATACCCACTGTACTGAAGTAGGCCGCTGCGCCACGTCCGAGTGCGATCGCACTAGCGCCACCGACAGAAAACTCAAGACCACCAGCGGCGACAGCCCCGATAATGACTCAATATTGTGGCTGTGAATACTAAACCCCGACGGCAGAATCACTCTGTCAAAAATGATCTTTAGCGGCCAAGGCTCCAGCAACCGCATTGCCGTTTCACTCATCAGCGCCAGAAACGCGCCTAATAGCAGCCGAAACTGAGGACGAATATGCGGCCGAAAGTGACGCACAATTCGGCGTAGACCCGGCAGCGATACTATGAATGATTTGCGCTTAGCCATACTCTATACCTTTTTGACTGCGGTTTGCTCGCTACTGAAACCTATTTTTTCAATCTGTTCTTCGCGCTGGTTGTAGCGATTGGCAATGATTTTATTCAACCGCCGCTCTTGTTTAACAATCCAGTTCTCTAACCAGGGAACAGATCGGCCAAAGGTAAGCTTACGAATTAGCGGCTTTACAAAAGCAGCGTGACGGCGGTGGCCTAAGCGACGGTAGCGTTTCTTGAAGTATTTGTCTTTCTCCAAGTTCCACTTCTTGCGAAAATGTTTGAGACTCTTTACTTCCCAAGTATCGCTCCAGCGCAGCATGAAGTAAGCCAAGTCTGACCAGCGATAGAGAACATCTGGTACATAAGTAACAACAGAAGCAGGTTCGCAGTAGAGGGTGCCACCTGTGTTTGCCACCGTCATACAAAAATCGATATGTTCGCGAGTGCTCAGCAGATTTTCATCAAGTGAACCAATGTGATCGAAAATCTCACGCTTAACCAGCATGCAGTGAAACTCTGCAAATTCACACTGTCGGCGGTGAAGCTGATCTTGCACTTCGGCTACTGGGCGGTTCACAAAATAATGCTTTTCATGAACTTTGCGCCGAGTTTTCTCTCCATCGTCGAGCTGTTCAATTCGGGCTTCGCCTCCAGCTAGGTGAATTATTTCGTGCAGTGGCTGGCCGATACAGGTCAGCGGACAGACGACGGTGGCGTCGGTTTCTTGAGCGCACTTCCAGAGCTGTTCTAGCCAGCCGGGTGAAACGTGTAGATCGTTGTCAACGAATAGAACGTAGTCGGTTTTAACCTGTTCTAGTCCCAGGTTTCGAGCCTGATTGGGAGAGAGAAAATGCTCCGTCCGTAGCAGTGTAAATCCTCTTTCGGCAGCGGCAGATTGCAGATATTTCTGTACCGACTTGGGCGAGCCACTGTCTACATACACCAGTTCGAAGGGAACGCGCGTGTGCTCGTAGATGCTTTCTAGTGATGTGCGAGCGTAGCTGAAGCGTTCTCTGGGCGAGACTAAAACTGTGATGCGAGGGGTTGCTTGCTGCTGAGTTAGAAATGAACTAGGGGAAGTTAGCGTTGCAGTCATAGGAAGAACCTCCACGTGAAAAAGATATAGGTAGAAGAGATCAGGTTAGAAGAAATGCGGATTAATAATGTCGCGTTAGAATGGGAGCATGTTTTAGACGGCGATTGCCAAAGCCGGAATATCCATCAGCACTTTTTGATAAACCCTGGCCCAGTTTGCTTTTTCAACAGCGGGCGACAGCTTCTGATAAACTGTGTCTTGAGCAGCTTTGCCAAAGGCATTGCGCAGTTCAAACGAGCTTGCCAGAGTAAGAAGAGCCGCTTTAAGGGCCGTGCTGTTGCCAGGGGGCACAACTAATCCGTTTTTGCCCTCTTCTAAAATCTCGCCGATAGCATCAACGCTGCTACCAACGATAGCTTTGCCTGAGAGCATGGCTTCTAGCAGAGCGTTAGGACAGCCATCGTGCAAAGAAGGAATTGCGTACACATCTACGTAAGCCAAATACGCTAGTCCCTCTTCCCGAGGAATCATGCCCGTAAGGACGGTGCGCTCGGCCATGCCGCTGGCTTCAATGGCCGCTTCCCAATAGAGACGTTCGCGCTCGGCAAAGTCACCTACTAACAACAGCGTCAGCGGTATCTGTAGAGCGAGGTCGCTACAGGCATCGAGCAGATATTCCAGTCCTTTCTTATCGCGGAAGCGACCGACTGAGCCGACGACTAACCCTTTGAGCTGGTTTGCCAGCTTTGGCTGAGGTAGGTTCGAGAAATCTACTGGCTGAATTGAGTTTAAGAAAGCGGTGGATTTGAAAGAGAGGCTCGGCACCATGACCTGACCACGTTTTTGTAGGTCGCGGCTAACAAAGGTCACCCAATCAGAACTTTCTAGCGTCCAGGTGATTTGGCTGAACTGTTTGGGGCTAAAGATATGCTTGTGCAGATCGCTGCCTCGTACGCTGTTGATGATGGGTATGCCTTCTTCTTTGGCTAGCAGCGTAGTGAGAAAGCCCGTTTCGTTAATGAAAAATGCGTGGAATAGATCGAACTGATGAGCGCGATGAAGCTGCTTGAGCTGGAAATATACTTCGCTGCGGTGATCTTGAACGATGGCATCGTTAGAGCGGCTAGCAGGCTCTAAGCGATGAACAAAGATACCTTCTTGCTCGGTTGTGTTACAAGCAGAGCGGTGATAGCCTTCGGCTTTGCGCTGCTTGGAGTGGAAGACGGCAACGTGAACCTCGTAGCCTACGTCTTGAAGTAGTTGGGTAATGCGGGCGACGGATTCGCCGACCCCACCCACGTCGGGTGGAAATTCTAGGGAAGTGATACAAACTTTTGGAGATTTCATAACTTAAAAAATAGAAGTAAGGAACAAAGGAAATTCGATTTGATCTGAACTGTCAAACCATTGCTGGCTGCTTAACGAGCTCTTTGACTCGCGCTGTTGTGCCTTCGACCCCATGCAGGTTGAAGAACTGCTGAGTGGGTTGTGTATTGAGAATGTCGAGAATGCTATGTCCAAGCTGGACGGGATTGAGTTGTTCGGGGTCAATGGCGCGAACGATACCTAGACTCTCTAGCCGCTTAGAGCGTAGACGCTGCTCCTGGTCGTCATTGCCAGTGAAGGGCAAAAGTAGCGCGCGAACGCCAGTTTGCAAGACATTTAGAGTGGTGTTGTAGCCTGCCATGCTAATAGAGAGATCGGCTTTTGACATGTAGGTCAACAAATCAGGCGTATAGCGCTCTACCGTTAGGTTCAAGCAGCGCTGAGCGGCAGACTGCATCCGGTTAAATACTTCGTCTGGAGAGAAGGGGCCGGTAAACATCTGTATCTGGTGGGGTATCTTGTCTTCTAAGAAACGACAGGTTTCAGCAACGCAGTCTAACAACTCGTGGCCGAAGCGACCGCCGCCTACGCTAGCGAGAATCACTGGCGGATCGTGGCTAGTTTTAGGCTCAAACAGGCGATTCGCATCAGGAACGACGTAGCCGGTGTAGCGAACGTCGCACTCAAGATCGCTGACCCGAGAAAAACTGTTCTCTAGCAGGACTAGGGCTGGGTCGCCATGAATCAGGAGTTGATCAAAGTGACGGTTCATGAGTTTGCAAACCTTAGCTTCGTGACGGGCCTGGTCTTGCTTGGTGACGACGATATCACGCAGGCTACAGCTAATCTTTGCACCGTAAGACTTCGCCCGCTCTAGTAGAGGAATTAGCTCGGTGGAGAAGCGACGGCGACCAAAGGGAAATAGCTCGGTTATGACTACGTCGGGGCGGATGTGATCGCACAATTCCAATAACATATCTCGCCGATACTCTAGTGTTGCTTCTACATCAGTAAATCCCTCGGGCACCTGCAACTGGCGAAAGTCCGGATCGGTTTTGATGGCGGGTAAGTTGATGACATCTACGCCATCAGGAATGGGAAAGCCGTGGATGACTTCGCCGCCGTTGACGAAATAAACGTTGAACTCGTCTGTCAGTCCTTGGGCGATCGCCATACTCCTAACAAGATGACCGATGCCGAGAATGTGCTGACAGTAAAAAAGAAGTGTTTTCATAGTGAAATTCTGTTGTTGCAACCATGTTGTAGGTGACAGATTCTGCTGGCTGGTTAGTTTGGTCTTTGTCTATGCGGTTGCTGCGTCTATGCGGTTGCTGCGGCTAGCAGTTCGCTCAGTACAGAGACTTTTGTTTGTGGTTTTAGCGGTTGTTTAACCGCCTGTAGGAGCCAGTCTTTTATTGGACCGACGTTTTGAGTAAGACCAAACTGTGCTAACACGCTCTCTCGGCCCGCCTTGCCAAGCTGGAGACGAAGTTCGGGCTGGCGTAGCAGTGACTCTAGTACTTGCGATAGCACCAAGGCATCTTTTTCAGGCACTAGCACACCGTTGTGATTTGTCTTCACTATCTCGGAAATACCAGAAATGTCTGTAGAGACAACCGGCAGCTCCATTGCCATTGCTTCGAGCAGTACGTTGGGAATACCATCGCGATCGCCTTTATCAGTCACAACACAGGGCAACACAAAAGTATCCGCCTGATGGTAGTAATCAATCAGCTCGTCCTGAGTGAGTTTGCCAGCAATCGTGACCTGCTCTGATAACTCTAAAGCAACAATTTGCTCACGAATTTGTTGTTCTAGCTCGCCGTAACCCACAATGACGCTGCGGAAGGGAATGCCAACCTTCTTCAAGGTACTTAAGGCTTCTAGCAGATAGGGAAAGCCCTTTTTCTCACAGAAGCGACCAACGCTAAGGATAAGCGGAATTGTGCTTGAATCCTTGAGCTTTGACGCTTCAGGTCGAGGCTGAAAACGGCTTAAATCCAGGCCGTGATAAGACAGATGAATGGGCGTGCGCGAGGTGGAAAGATTTTCTAGATATCGACGGTTAAAGTCGGTGCAGGTGAGTACAAATTCTGCCTTCGAGATGCGCCGATCTAGGGCCACCGAATCGCTGAGATAAATATCTTTGGCATGAGCCGTGATGCTGTATGACACCTGACAAAAGAACTGAGCAACCTCTGCTGTAGCAGTCGGTATGTTAGCGAAGTGAACGTGCAGGTGGGTAATGCCTAACTGCCGTATTTGGTCGGCTAGGTAAGCGCCCTGCATAAACTCGTGCAGTTGGCGTTCTTCGTGGCGGCTAAGATAAAATTCCAGTGCCTTGAGATAGGTTGCTGAATCTTGCTGAAACAGCTTGATTTGGGTTGCGATGAGCTGCTGCTCTGCTGCTGGATCGAAGTTAGGCAGCATTGTCGGCAGGTAGGTAACGGGTGATTTCACTTGGGCAACGCCAGGATGGGCACAGCGATCGGTGCGGTTGCGCAGCGAGAAGATATGCATGTTCATGCCCTGCCGTTCAAGTTCTAAAATCTCATTGAGAATGAATGTCTCCGAGAGTTTAGGAAAGGTTTTAACCAGAAAACCGATGGGGGGGGGTCATAAGTTCCTCTAGAATTTTTGTCGATAGTCAATAGATGTCGATCAGGCCATTTCTAACTGCGCTGGACATACCGTTAGATTCAAAGTTGTCGGAAGGGGCGCAGGCGATCGCAGCAGTGCCTCAGTCAGCTCAGCTATGCAAGGTAGACCGTCTAGCCGGAAGGATGGCGGCGGTGGCGATCGCAGGGCCACTTGCAGAGCCGCTAGCAGTCGCTGAGACGTCAGCCGTTGAGGATGAATGGCCTGAACGAGTCCGCGCTGGGCCAACCGCTGAGCGCGAATCCACTGCTCTTGTACCGGGCAAATGCGCGGAATCAGGATGGCGGGCTTGCGTAGGGTAAGCAGTTCGCAGGTGGTGTTGTAGCCACCCATCGCAACGACCGCATCTGCCGCGCTCAAATAGCTCATCAGGTCGTCGGTGAACGCCAGCATCTGAACGGTTGGACAAGCGTTTGCTTGGTCAGATAGTGTCTGATGTTCTTGCGTAGACATCTCCGGGCCAGAGATGATGACCGTCTGAGGAGGAGAAGGGTGAGATGCGATCGCGTCTAAATACGCCTTAACCATTGCATAGCCGTCGCCACCGCCCCCCGGCGTTACCACCACCAGCGGTTCCTCGGGCTGCACCCCTAGCTGTTGCCGCAGCACCGGACGCGCCATCTGTCCTAGCTCCCGGTTTATGTAGCCACAAAAGCGAACCTTGTGTCGCAGTGGTAGGGGAAAGCGATACTCCTTTGGTAGATCGAAGATCTCTCTTGTGCCTACTACCCACACCTGGTCATACTGCTCTTGAGTAATTTGGTAATGGTTGTTCTTTGTCCACTGCTGAATGGTGGCTTCGGAGGTATCGAGAATATCGCGCAGCAGCAGCACTCGCCTGGTCTGTGGACAGTGGCGGCTGAGATAGCCCAGGGTTTCGCGTAGCTCGTTGCGCAGTCCTTCTGGCTTTTTGTCTACTAGCAGTAGGTCGGGCTGGAAGTGAGCGGCGGCGGTGAGGATGAGGTGCGATCGCAATCTCACAACGTCTTCCGGCAGGCTCTTAAGATACTTGACTGTGAGCCGCCCAGAGGTGTCTCGCCCCAAGCAAGGTAGCTTGATATAGTCCAACCCCTCCGGTAGGCGCAGACTGTGCAATGCCGGAGATCCTGAAACCACCAGAATAGAGACCTTAGGTAAGGTCTTAAGCAAGTATTGGCAAATCGCCAGCATCCGACGAATATTGCCCAGCCCGAAGGCATCGTGGGAGTAAACCATCAATTTCATAACAGATCTCCAGAAGAAGACGGTAGAGGTCTGGTGGAGCGCAGCGGTGCAATGCCCGTCGAGCCTCAGACAGCAGCCCGCTTCCTCAATCAGCAGGGCAACTTGAAACTTGTTAGCTTCAATATCTCTGGCTGGATTAAGACAGCAATGAAAATTGAATAAGAGCTTCTTCATGAGAGCTTTCTTAGAAAGCTCTTTCGCTAACAGGCCAGCTTCAATCGCTGCAAGTGGTTTGGCTAACTTCTTGCTTTTGAAACCGTAGATAAGAAAGCTTTCATGAACCGCGTATTAGAAATCGCTCAAACCGCTGATTTCTATAGCTCGAACCGCTTCATCAAACTTTTTTATAAAGATAAAGAACTGTCTTGAAAGCCCGATCTACGTCGATTTCGATGAAAATAGCTTTATTTTCCCTAACGAGCGCGCGCC
The DNA here is from genome assembly GCA_012033015.1 of Phormidesmis sp. RL_2_1. Classification (GTDB taxonomy): domain Bacteria; phylum Cyanobacteriota; class Cyanobacteriia; order Phormidesmidales; family Phormidesmidaceae; genus Phormidesmis. Next base: position 39,991 of record JAAUPS010000005.1, on the reverse strand, counting down.
ACGGCGTCTTTATCGGTAGACACTTTCTGAAATGGCATAGCTGTATACTTTTCTACACTGCACCGTTTTACTTTTTAGAGAAGCTTGCCCCATACTTTCGATAGCGTTTTTCAATGGCATCTTGTCTGAAGATACTATTGCATCGCGGCCAGTGTTGTTTGACGAGGACTCGCGTGAGACGAATAAGCATCAGTCGTTTGCTAAACGAAGCTCGTACCCACATTCTGCTGCTCTATGCGGCGTTGATGCTGACGGCGGTGGGGTTTTCGATTCCTATTTTCCGAGCGCTGATGTTTAGCGAAGTCAATATCCGGGTCGAGGAAGATCTTACCGAAGAGATAGAAAACTTTCAAGAGATTTACGCTGACTGGGAACAGTCACCTGTTCCTACCCTGGAAAGCTTGAGTGGGGTGGTTGATACTTTTGTATCCGAGTACAATCCCGAAGACGATAACTACTTCATTTTTATTCTGGACAGCCAGATTCAGCGTACTAACCCACCTGCGCTTCCGGCTGCCATTGGTTTTGACTCTCCTGTGTTAGCAGATTGGTTAGAGACTAAAGATTACACATTCAGCAGTCGCCCTTCTGGAGATCCAGCAGCGGGCGAAGTGCTCTACGTGGTGCAGCCGCTGCAGGTAGATGGCGAGTTGCGCGGCCAGTTTGTCATTGCCCATACATCTGCCGGAGAGCGGCAGGAAGCGATGGCAGGTGTCTTTATCTTTGGCAAGGTGGCTGCTGGCCTGATTGCTACGGCCTTCCTACTAGCTTGGTTGTGTACGGGGTGGCTGCTACGCCCAGTCAAAGAGCTCGCAGCAGCGGCTCGCAGCATCACCGAAACGGATCTAACCCAACGCATCGAGGTGCAGGGTACGGGCGAACTAGCAGAACTGTCGAACGTCTTTAACGCCATGATGAACCGCATTCAAACTGCCTTCGATAGCCAGCGCAGCTTTATCAACGATGCCGGACACGAGCTACGAACCCCTATTACCATCATTCAAGGTCATCTAGAGCTGATGGGCGACGATCCCGAAGAGCAAGCAGAAGCGCTTGATATCGTTATGAACGAGCTGGACCGTATGGGTCGCTTAGTGAATGACTTAGTGTTGCTGATGAAGGCAGAGCGAGCGGACTTTTTGCAGCCAGAAGTCATTAGCATTCCGGCTTTTACTCAGGCGCTGTATAATAAGGCCCGCACCCTGGCTGAGCGTGATTGGCGACTGCAAATTGAAACACAGGGGCAGGTGGTCGCCGACTATCAGCGGCTGACAGGCGCACTGCTGAACTTACTGGATAATGCGGCGCAGCATACTGGCACCACCGACCAGATTACCTTGGGCTGCCGCGACCAAGGTGAGCGAGTAGAGTTTTGGGTACAAGACACGGGCGAGGGCATTCCGGAGGCAGATCGAACCCGGATTTTTGAGCGCTTTGCACGAGTACAGTACGCTCAGCGCCGTTCGGAAGGCTCGGGGTTGGGACTATCGATTGTGCAAGCGATCGCACAGGCACATGGAGGAGGTATCACCTTAGAAAGTCGTTTGGGTGAAGGAACTACATTCACGCTGTCATTGCCACGCCAATCTGTTTCAAAACGGCTGGCGACAGCAAAAACGCTTTTGTCTCAGGTGCAGGAGACTGCTGGCGTATGAGTCGTATTCTAATTGCTGAAGATGAACTGCGGGTGGCGACCTTTGTGGAGAAAGGGCTTAAGGCGAATGGGTTTACGACGGCGATCGTACCTACGGGCCATGAAGCCATCCTCCTCGCCCTAGATGATACCTTTGATCTCATTTTGCTTGATTTAGGTTTGCCTGGTAAGGACGGACTATTAGTTATAGAAGAGTTACGCGGTCAGGGTTGCAGCACGCCTATCATTATTTTGACTGCCCGCGACGATGTGCAGGACAAAGTCAATGGTTTTGAGCTAGGTGCTGACGACTACGTCACTAAGCCTTTTCGGTTTGAGGAGCTGCTAGCCCGTGTTCGCACGCGCATCCGAACTTACCGCCCGCTTCAGTCCGATAGTCAAGATTGTGTGCTCAGTTGCGGCGAGCTAGTGTTAGATCTTCGAACCCGTCTGGCCACCATCAGCGATCGGCCTGTTGAACTTTCATCCCGTGAATTCACGCTAGTAGAGACGTTTATCCGTCATTCTAATCAAGTAATGAGCCGCGAACAGCTACTAGACCATGTCTGGGGCTATGATTATGCACCTGGCTCTAACGTAGTCGATGTCTACGTGGGCTACCTGCGTAAGAAGCTAGGCGCTCACCTCATTGAGACCGTTCGAGGCATGGGGTATCGGATGCCCTCATGAGAACTTTCTCATGGACTCTTCACACTGCTCTTAGATAGAGAGACCAAGGTAAAGAAAAGTCGGTTCAGGCTGAGACCATTGAACTTGCCTTTTCAGTTAAACAATTACCAATGAATCTCCCCTGTGGCTAATATCCTAATTGCAGAAGACGAAGTCCGAATTGCCTCATTTGTTAGCAAGGGCTTGAAACAAGCAGGTTACCAAACTCAGGTTGCAACCAATGGGCGCTCAGCGATAGAAATGGCACTATCTGGGCAGTTTGACCTGATTCTGCTAGATATAAATCTGCCAGAGGTTGACGGATGGGCCATACTCGTCAAGATGCGTAGCCAATTCAGTAAAACGCCGATTATTGTCGTCACCGCTCTCGATGGCACTGCAGAACATCGCCAGAGTTTGAACTTAGGCGCATCGGACTACATCACCAAGCCTTTTCGCTTTAGTCAGCTACTCGCTAGCGTTCGTTGTCATCTACAGTAGCGGCTACGTCTGGCCGTGAGTTGAGATTTTTCACCATGGGGGTTTATCAGATGTCAATAGCAAAGGGCTCTTCCAAGCTTTTGGTGATCCGAGAAAATGCTTTCCCTGCGGGCTATGCAGCCATGATGAATCGCTTGGCGAGTAGCTCCAAGCTAGCTCTACCGTACATCTGCCGTTTTAGCTTCTTCAATTTGTTGTTCAAACCTTCGAGTGGGCCGTTACTAACCTCACTGGGTATCAACTTAAGGCAGGAAAACGTCTGCGTATAGAGGTTTTGGTCGCTGGAGTTTAGATGACTGCCAAGGCATAGGCAACTCACCGACGTGGGCTAGCATCTTAGGCGACTTTTTGGCTGCGGGCTCTTATACTGAGTGTCATCGTACCCTTGTTTGAAACTTGTTAGGGTGACGATACACGGCTCTGGGCTTGGCCGCAGCGCTTTTTATTTGATGTGCTTATTGATACCTCTTTGCCAGACCCTTCTGTCCCGCTTTAAGTTGATACCCATTTTAGGTACTTGATTTGCTCTTGATCCTGATTTTCGCTATCGGCCTCGCTGCTGGATTTGTCGATGCGATCGCAGGCGGAGGTGGTCTGATTATGCTGCCAGGATTGTTATTTACAGGGCTGCCGGTGAGCAGTGCGATCGCCACCAATAAGCTGTGTGGCACCTTTGGCGCACTCACCAGCTCACTCAAATTTGCCCAATCTCAACAAATTGACGCTCGTGCCTGTGCAGTCATGGGCATTCCGGTTTTGCTGGGGGGCTATGCTGGTAGCCGTAGTATCGGCCTATTGCCCAACACTTGGGCAGAACCTCTCGTGATTGTACTGATGGTGGCAATTACCCTGTTTGTGATTTTCAATCCTGGTTTTGGTATGACCAAACGTGGGATAGCTCAAAGTGACCCACCGCAAAATTTAGCAGCTCACCAGCAACAACAACAACCTGCCAATTCGCCATATATCAACCAACAACCTGCCAATCAACAACCTGTCAATCAACAACCTGCCAATCAACAGCGTGCCAATCAACAGCGTGCCAATCAACAACCTGCCAATCAACAACCTGCCAATCAACAGCGTGCTAAACGTATTGTTCTCAGCATTCTCTTTGGCTGTCTTATCGGCTTTCACGATGGCTTCTTTGGCCCCGGTACGGGTGTCTTTTTAGTCTTTGTGCTGCTTTCTCTTTGGCCGCTCGACTTTTTGCGTGCTACCGGCACCGCTAAGGTCTTAAACCTGCTGACCAATGCGATCGCGTTAGCCACCTTTGCCACCACCGGCATGATTGACTATCCCAAGGGTTTGGCCGGAGCCTTTGGCGTGGGCATCGGCTCATTTTTAGGCGCAACGTTTGCCACCCAAAAAGGGGCCAAGGTCATCAAGCCCATTTTTATTGCCGTCACCACTACCTTAATCAGTAAGCTCCTGCTAGATTACGCCACCAGATAACCCGCTACCAGGCGACAGCCAAGCAGCAGCCAGCAGCTAGCCTACCGAGGTCGCCCAGTCTTTGGCCCAAGCTAAAATCTCATGTACCTGCTCTATGGTTGCTGCTTCAGAATATAGCCGCAGCACGGGCTCTGTTCCGCTAAAGCGAATCAGGAGCCAGCTATCGTCCGCTAAATTGAATTTATAGCCGTCAATGGTGAGACAGTTGGTGACCGGTTTACCCGCGACGTCATGCGGCGTACTCGATTGCAGCGCGTCTAATAGCTTGGCGCGCACGTCCATGCTGGCCAACGGCAAATCAATCCGGTCATAGGCGGAGCTAAAGCCCGTTTGTGATCGCAGCGAGTCATTGAGTTCGCCAAAGTCCTGACCGCTTTTCACCACAGCTTCTAATAAGTACAGCGCCGATAGCAGCGCATCTCGCTCAGGAATATGGTGGCCATAGCCAATGCCACCCGACTCTTCACCGCCAATCAGCACCTGAGTTTCCAACATGCGATCGGCGATATATTTATAGCCAATTGGCGTTTCGTAGAGAGGTAGGCCGTACAGTTTTGCTAGGGCCGGAAATAGGTTGGAGCCGCTAATGGTTTTGACCACTTCCCCACTCATCCCCCGGCGCTGAGTCAAATGCTCCATCAAAATGGGAATGAGCACTTGGGAGCTGAGGAAATTAGCCCTACCATCATCCCGGCAATGCGATCGCAATCGCCATCAAAGATGAGCCCTACCGTCAGGCCACTATTTGTCTTATTTTTGATCGCCTCAAACAGCTTGGGAATATAGTTTGGCAATGGCTCAGGTGCGCCCCCTTCAAACAGTGGATCGGCCTCCCCATTGATTTCATAAATTTCTTGCTCTAGCAGCCTGCGTAACCCCGTCGCTGCCGCGCCATGCATCACCTCGGCAAACACCGTCAGCTTGCCATCACTCACGGCTGAGCGAATCGCTTCAATATCCACCATGGACTGCAACGCCGTGCAATAGCTCGGCCAAGGGTCAAACAGGGTAATACTACCAGGGGTATCCGCTTGGGGCCGGGGCTGATCTAGCTTTGCTTCTACCTTTTCAGTGACCTCAGGGGGGACTGAGCCTCCCAAAGCACTTTTGATCTTGAGTCCGTTGTAGGCAGCAGGGTTATGGCTCGCTGTAATCACGATAGCGCCTAATGCCTTTTGGTCGAATGCTGCCCAGCTAAAAGCAGGCGTCGGCGCAAAGCATTCAGATAGCTTCACCTCATATCCGGCAGCGGCGATCGCCTCTGCTGCATACCGGGCAAAATCAGCCGACAAAAACCGCCGATCGTAGCCGACAATCACCGTTTTACCACGATTGCTGCCGTAGGTTTCCTCCAACACCTGCGCTGCCAAAGCTGCTACCTTGCCTACACGCTCAAAGGTAAAATCAGCCGCGATAATACCTCGCCAGCCATCCGTCCCAAATTTAATATCTTTGCCGACAAAGGAAGAGGGTGAAACTGAAGCCATGGTTAAAGTTCAGGTGTAGGTTGGGCAGTTCAAGATTAGGATAAAGTTTACCGACAGACGTAGCTAAAATACTAGCCCACAGTCTGCTAATGCTACAGTTTGCTAATGCTACAGTCTGCTACCGATGCCGCTTGATTTCGGCAGTCTGCTACTGACTACAGGTATAGCAAAGTAAGGATGCATTCTGACTTCGTCTTGGTGAGCATTCCTTAGCGCCGCGAAGCGACGCAGGGTCTCACCGCTGCTACTCAAGGCTTCTAGCGTTGGCGTAGCCTCTCCGAGGAGAATGACTATTGTCCTCACTTACTCGACAGCAGCTATATCCATCCGGCACCAGCCATAAGGCGCGTTATCGGGCTTTTTCTACCAACCGGTTTACGAGTTCGATAAAGCCTTCTCCCTCGGCTGCCGTTGTAAGGTAGGTCGGTGCGTAGGCGAGCGCCGGTAAATAGTGAGCGACATTGGCTACCCCAACCGAATGGGGAAACGAGTCGGGATTAAACAGGCTTTCGTCGTTGGGGCTATCGCCGACGGTGATAATTTCTGTGGCCGATAGCTTGGGAAACTGCTGCTGTAGAACTTTGATTAGTCCTGCGGCTTTGTTTTGCCGGTCAATTTTGAGGTGGCACTGCACGGTGCTGTAGGTAAAGCCCATGGTCATGTCGGTGCAGGTCTGGCGAATCCAATCGATGTCGGTTGCGCTGAGTTCGCCAATGTCAAACGTCCAGTCGGTGATCCGATAGGGATTGTCTGCCGATGGCTGGAGCTGGGGATAGCGCGTTTTGAGCCGCTCAAATATCATTGATAGGCGATCGCGATGACTGCCCATACGGGGAATATCTGGCAAAATCAACGGCTCAAGATTAGCTTTGCTGATGTATACACCGCCGTTTTCGGCGATCGCACCCACGACAGGCAAATAATTAACTAAGCCACTCACCCATCCAGTCGAGCGCCCTGTGACAATCATCACCTCAATGTCGTGTGCTTGCAGCCGTGCAAAAGCTTGCAGTAGCCCCGGCGCAAACTCACCGCCCGTCGTTAGCGTCCCATCCATATCCGTTGCGACTAAGCGCACATCAGAAAGCGCTGCTTGACTCATCTCTGGCGTCAGTACCTGTGGCTGCATCGTGATCGTCTATCTCCTACTTCATATAGCAATCCCATCATCTAGTACTCCTATCATCTGGCACCGTAATCCTGGCACCTCAATACTGGCACCGTAATACAGGCACTTTAATCACAGTGCGTAGGTTGTAAGGATATCCATTGGCCTTCACGGTTGAGTGAGGCTGAGAGCGCCACTAGGATAGACACCAAATCGCTGCCGATTTGGCCTGAGGAACGTGCTGAGTACTGCGCCCTATGGATGCACTGTACAAAGTGATCGCAGAGGTTGCGTAAAGGCTCAGAAGATGGGACATCGAGAGGGGTTGTGGCCACATTTTGCGGTGTAAACCAGCCATCAGATTCAGCAAAATCTCCCCGTTGTTGAATCAAGGGCTGGGTTGGGTTCATTTCGTCGAAAATCAAGGTGGCGCTGGAGCCGACAACGCAAAGCCGCCTTTGCTTATCGGGGTTGGCCCAGCATAGATGAATGGTGGCTTGAAATCCACTGGGATATTGCAACCGACACCACACCACATCAGCTAGGCCATGGGGAGAAAGCGCGGTTTTGACTTGGGGCTGTAGCCAGCAACTGCCCTGGGCCTGTACCTGCACTGGGCTTTCGCCTAGCCAGTGGTTGAAGATGGAAATGTCGTGAATGGCTAAGTCCCACAGGGCATCGACATCGCGGCGAACAGGGCCGAGGTGGGTGCGGGTGGCATAGCCGTAGCGGGGGGTGCCGATGTCTGCGATCGCAACTTTGCCTGCAGCCACCGCACTGTGAAAGAGGTAAGTATGGTCAACGACAAGCTGTCGCTGCTGCTGTTTGGCCAAATCACACAGGGCTTGAGCGCTAGCGGTATCTAAAGTGAGGGGTTTCTCCGCCAGAACGTGGAGCCCTCGGTGCAAAGCGGTTTTAATCAGTTCGTAGTGGGTGGCAGCAGGGGTGGCGATCGCCGCCGCCATCAGTCCCTCTAGCTGCATGGCTGCTTGCCAATCGGTAAACAGCGCGATCGTGTCATCTAAATCAGGCGCGATCGCCTCTAGTCGTTCAGCAGAAGCTTCGACCACAGCCCTCAGCCGAATCGCCGGATGCACCAAAAAGTTGCGCAGCAAATGAGTACCCCAACGCCCCACCCCGAACAACGCCAAATCAATCGGCTGAAGCTGCTGTGAATCGACTGGTTGACTCACTGGTATGCCTCGGTTGCAGTGGGTTTTGTAGTGGGCGGTGCAGTGGGCGGTGCAGTCGGTGGTGCAGTGGGCGGTGCAGTGGGCGGTGGCGCTACAGGTTGGCTCAGTGCTTGCCGCAAATCATCAAAGGCCACTTGGGCGGCTGCCTGTTCAGCCATTTTGCGGGAGCGTCCCTTGCCTTGCCCCCATGATTTATTTTGAAACCAAACTTGGGCTAAGAAGCGCTCTTCATCGCCGTGTACCTGACTGATTTCTACCACTTTGTAAGTCGGCAAGGCTTTGCAATGTAACTGGGTAAGCTCTTGCAGCGCAGCTTTGTAGTTTTGCTTGGCCGGGTCAGTTTTGAGCTCGTTGGTCAGCCGCTCTAAGTGCGTATCAAGCCAAGGGCGAATGAGGCTGAGGTTGCCTGCACTCAAATACAAAGCCCCCAAAACAGCTTCTAAGGTGTCAGCTAAGCGGGAATCGGTGCCTGCTTTGTCACCTTGGGCGCTTTTAGAAAGCTGAAGGTAATCGCCTAAATGGTAATGCTTGGCAATCGTTGCTAGGATGCGATCGCTCACCACATGCGATCTAATCGCTGACATTTCCCCCAACGGCATCTCAGGGTAGTGCTCCATTAAAAACTCAGCCGCCGCCAAGCGCAGCGCCGCATCTCCCAAAAACTCCAGCTTTTCGTTATTTTCTGTTGCTGAGCAAGAAATATCTATCAGCGCCAGCCTCAGCAAATTGCCCTTGACCTGACCTGCTGGAATATCAAACTGCAAAAGCAGCTTATCGAGTTTGTCTAAAGCGTGATACGTATCGACCATGGACAGCTCAACCAATGCAAACCGTAAAACAGAACCAGTAAAACAGAACCAATAAAACGTACACCGTAAAACGCGCCGTAATAACGTACGCCGTAAAACGCAGACTGTAAAACGCTGCCAAAAAATGAGGTAGAGCTGGACCTAAGCCGGGTTCTGTTCCCATGCCTCTAGCTTACGCTGTCAGCATAAGGTGGTTATCTATCTGGGACGCCTGTTACCAGACGCCTCAAGCGGCGCGCTTTTGCGGAGCTGGTAAAAAGCCAACCGTCGCTCCTTTGGCCTTGCACCCAACCGGGGTTTACCTGGCCAGCACCTCTCGATGCTGCCGGTGCGCTCTTACCGCACCCTTGCACCCTTGCCTGTGAAAGTCAGACTTTCCATCGGCGGTATGTTTCTGTGGCACTCTCCTCACGGTCACCCGCACTGGGCGTTACCCAGCAAGTTTGGCTTTTAGGGAGCCCGGACTTTCCTCAAAAATAAAAAGGGCGACTCACCTCTTTTTATTTCCGCAACCACTGAGCCAGCTCTATATCTGTAGTGTATGAGATATGTAGACCCTTTTGCGGCTTTGGTGGTGAAGGCTTTACTGCGCGCCTTCTTTGGTCGTTCCCCACAGCCAACTGCCCTTTTCCCGATTGGCCCCAAAGACTCGTAGGAACCAACGTAACGGCGGAAAAGCCGGTGGATCGACCTTAATTTCTAAGTTGAAGGCAAAGGGCACAAGCAAATTGATCATTTTGTTGTCGGGCTCAGCGGTGCCTTTGATTCTCACCATCAGATCTAGGCCATACAGGGGTTCGATATTTTTTTCGGTAGAGGTGGGGTCGGTGAGCTTGGCTGATGCTAGCCTTTGCTCCAAGTTAGCCAAGGGCATGGGTTGCTTAAGCTGGTTCGTTTGTGGATCGCGGGTATAGTTTCTTTCAATATTGACATCGAAGCGCACTACTCTATTGGGGTTGACGGTACCAAAGATTTGAGGCTGGGATAAATCTCTAAAGGTATTTGAAGTTGAGCGAATGACTCGATTGCCCTGCCCGAACATCTCGATTGAGCTGTAGTCCCAATCGAGATGAATTTGAAGATCGCGCGTTTTGTTTTTCACATCAATTGACAAAAAAGGAATCAGGACAGCTTTTTTTTCGCCAACGGGGAGTACCTGAATTGAAATTCTTTCTTTACTCCATTCTTGATTTCTCTGGCTCACCTGCTGCGGCGTCATGCCATCTTTTTCCCATTTTTCCAAATCTTTAGGGGGGATGGGAATGGGCGGGGCTTGCTCAAAGGTAAAGGCCAGCACCGAGAATTTGTTTTTCCCAAATCCCACCTTCTCCACTTTGGCACGAATGTTTCTAGCGCCGGGTTGCATAGAAAGCTGACGAACTGTTTGCTCTTCTAAAAATGCTTCGTCTAAACCAATAATGACCTTGGCTTCTTGTTGCTTTTCTAAAGACAGTGCCATTTGATACAAGACATAGAGCACAACCAAAATATAAACGGCGAGGAGAAGCTCATTCATAGCGCTCAAACATCAACCAGAGGTAAAGAGATCAAACAGTGAGGGCTGAAGTGCCCATAGCTTACACCGATCTAGCGTAAAATTGCCCTAGATATTGGATATTGGGGCCTAGGTGGAATTGAGCCGCTCTGTCTGGGCCTTATAGCCGAATGGTTGGGCCGAATGATTGGGCCAAATGGCTGGGCCAAATGGCTGGGCTGAATGGTTGGGTGTCCTTGAAGATCAGTTGAACTACCAGTTGAACCATCAGTTGGATTATCAATCTTAGAGCAATGGCATCGGCACCGCTGACCTACTTTGTAAGCTATTCTCGGGCGGATGAGGCATTTGCCCTAAAGCTAGCGGAGCGGTTACGCGCTGAAGGGGTGAACCTATGGATAGATCAGCTCGATATTCCGGCTGGCGATCGCTGGGATAAAGCCGTTCAGGCTGCTTTGAAATCATCCCAAGGGTTGATGGTACTGCTATCGAAAACCTCCGTTGACTCTGACAATGTGATGGATGAGGTGTCCTATGCGCTGGACGAATCGAAGCAGGTGATTCCGGTCTTGTGTGGCAAATGTGAGATTCCGTTTCGCCTCAGAAGGCTGCAATATGTTGATTTGTCGGCGGACTTCGAGGCGGGTTTTCCGTTACTGCTGAAGAATTTGGGTGTTAAAGGTAGTCCTGCTAGGGATCCTGCGATCGCACCTGAAAAGGCAAGTACAGCGAGTAGAGCAAGCGGCGGCCCAGGCCGCATACCAGATCGAGGCTTGGCTGAAAAGCGCAGAAGAAGCCTTGCTTTTGTTGGCTTAGGGGCGGTTGCTGTGGCTCTAGCGATCGCATCTTTGCGAGGATGCGTACCGCCTCAGCCGCCGCCACCACAGGTACTCCAACGCGAAGACGTGCAGGCAGCATTATCTACAGCCGAAGACATTGAAGTTGAGGCATTAGAACTCACCGTGCAAGCCAATGCCCAACCTTGGGATAGCGTTAAATCTGATCGGCAGTGGCGGCGCATTGAAGAACTTTGGGAAAATGCTGCCGCTCCCCTCAAGGTGATGCTCGACAACAACCGCGATTATCTCCCCCTGCGCCTCCGAGTGCAAAACCGACACCTTGAATATACGAATCGTCAAGTCTTTACCTCTGCGATGTATGACTACAGAAAAGCTTTTTCTTAGATCAGCAGCCCAATCCAAAAACGCCTGCAGGCAAACAAAAACAATGCAATCCAGAGGCGACGTTTGCCGATACACCAGCAGAATGGAAGCATATTTTAGAGATGCGTCAGCGATCGCTCGATCGCCTCAACGCAGTTGAGCCAACGGTTAGCTTTCACGATCAAGTGCTGGCCAATCAGCAAAACTACGAAACAGCGCTCTATTGGGCAACAAAATATCATCGCCATAGTCCTTGGTACTATGCCATCCAAAAAGCAGTGTGTGCCACAGAATTTGCCAAGACAGCAGCTCAAAGTAACAATCCGGCTGATTGGAAGCAATCGGCTACCTCATGGCGCAGGGGCATTGCGCTGCTGGAAAATGCCCCTGACAACATTCCTGCAGAAATTGAGGGCAGTGACAGAAAAAAGTATCAACAGGCGAAGGACAATCTGCCGGCATGGAAAAAACAGTTGACATGGGCTGAATCTCAAGAACGCTCGATGTAACCGAGGGCGTAAGGAAACAAGAAGGAATGCTCACCTAGACAACGTAAGGATGCATCCGGCATACGCGCATTGCTTGGCCCGTTGTCACGTCATGGTTTCAGCCAACATGCTGTACCTCAGCCAAGCGATCAAAGCTATGGGTTTGGAGGGGCGGCGATTATGCCAGAAGTCTCCTCAGAGATAGGCTGTGCCTCTGTCTCGGGTTCCAGCGGTGGTGCGATCGCCTGCATCTGCAGCGTCACCCGATTCAGCTCGTGATTCAGCTTATCTACGGCCTGCTGCGTCTCTTGCAGGGTCTTTTGAATTTGGCGATTGTCTTCAGCGAGCTGCTCATCTGCTAGCGTGATAAAGCTGCTCACGTCATCTTCTATGATTTGTTCTATTCGCTGTACAAAAGATAGGTAGGCTGACTTCAAAGCGGTAGGATAGTCTGCTGTGTCTGTTTGATATTTGCTGTAGGGGCCGGAAAGCTGCGTAAATTTCCAGTACTCTCCTTTCATCTGTTCGGCCGCTTTGCGATAGTTACGATGCTTTTCACCAAAGTTAAAAAATTCTTCAATCGCAGCGGCTACGGCCACGACTAAACTGATGATAAAAACAAAAAAGTTTTTCACCTCATCAGGATCGCTCAGCCAACTCCATGGGCTAGTCGCCACCAACTGCACCATTGCCATTTCCGTGCCATTGGGTTCAGGTTCTAGCAGCGCTTGGGTGCCTTCATTCTCCGGAAACCTAAAAGCTATTAGGCCAGGAATCAGCACACCACCAACGACTACAATCAGCCGCAGGCGGCGATACCACTTTTGCATAGTGCCCGCTCGCTTTTCAAACCAAGCATACTGATCGAGCCAGCGCTCTGTTAAATAATGCTTTTGCTCCGAGCCTAGATCTAATGCATCAATTTGCTCAGGGTATGGATTGTCTGCCATGGGTTATTTTTTAGAAGAGATGGCCAGCGAGAATCAAGCGGGAAAAAAGCGATAGAGATGGCGATGCACGGCGGTCGGTGCAGGTAATGTATCAGCTTAGCGAGGGCTGCTTCAAGCCGCTGTGTAGGCCGTTGGCCCAATCATGCCAAATGTCGTCAACTCGTCCAATGAGTCTAATCACGAATAGTCTTAAACAGGTTAAAATCAGCATTTCGCTCTCGCTCACTACTGACGCTCAATATCTCCCTATATATGCGATATCTCATCACCAGCGCTCTGCCTTACATCAACGGGATTAAACACCTGGGCAACTTGGTCGGTTCGATGCTCCCTGCAGATGTATATGCTCGTTTTTTGCGGCAGGAAGGAGAGGAGGTTCTTTATATCTGTGGCACAGATGAGCATGGGACACCGGCTGAAATTGCGGCACTAGAAGAAGGTCTCGATGTGGCTGACTTTTGCACGCGGCAGTATCAGCGGCAGGCGGAGGTGTATGAAAAGTTTGGGCTGTCGTTTGATTATTTTGGGCGTACCTCGTCGTTGGCACAGCGGCAACTGACGCAGGATTTTTACCGTAGTTTGGATCAGCACGGATTTATTGAAGAGCGCGAAATTAGTCAGGTTTATTCGATTACAGATGAGCGCTTTTTGCCGGATCGCTATGTGGAAGGAACTTGCCCTAACTGTGGCTATGACAGGGCACGGGGCGATCAGTGTGAGAATTGCACTAAAATGCTAAACCCGACTGATTTGCTTGAGCCGCGATCGGCAGTGTCAGGCAGTACTGCGGTGGAAGTGCGTACGAGTCGGCACCTGTTTTTACGGCTCGACAAACTCAGTGATGAGGTGCGCACCTGGGTCGAAGGGCAAACGGACTGGCCAAACCTGACGAAGTCGATTGCCAAGAAATGGCTCGATGAGGGTTTGCAAAGTCGAGGGATTACCCGTGATCTCAAGTGGGGGGTGCCGGTACCTAAGGCAGGTTTTGAAGATAAGGTTTTCTATGTATGGTTTGATGCGCCAATTGGCTATGTGTCGGCGACCAAAAGCTGGGGAGAGCAAACGGGCCAAGACTGGAAAAGCTGGTGGTATAACGCTGACGATGTGCGCTACACGCAGTTTATGGCGAAGGATAATTTGCCGTTTCATACCATCATGTGGCCTGCGACCATTTTGGGAACCAGGGAGCCGTGGAAAATGGCGGACTACATTAAGGGGTTTAACTGGCTGAACTACTACGGTGGGAAGTTTTCCACCAGTTCTAAGCGCGGGGTGTTTCTCGATCAGGCTCTGGAAATAGCACCAGCGGACTATTGGCGCTATATGCTGATGGCGTCGGCACCAGAGTCTGCTGATTCGGCGTTCACTTGGGAGCAGTTTCAAACCAAGGTCAATAAGGATCTAGCAGATAATTTTGGCAATTTTATCAACCGGATTTTGAAATTTACGGCGTCGCGCTTTGGTCATGCATTGCCAGCAGGCGGAGAGCCTACCGTGGTAGAAGCTGAGCTGGAGGCTAAGTGCAAGGGGCTGGTGGCGGAATTGCGATCGCACCTGCACAACATGGAATTTCGGAAAGCCACCGAAACTCTCAATGCCCTATGGTCGGCAGGTAATCAATACATTGACGTGCGTGCGCCATGGACACTTTTTAAGCAAGACAAAGACGAAGCGGCTGTTGTGATCCGCACCTGCATTAACCTCATTCGTCTGTACGCTGTGGTTTCAGCCCCCTTTATTCCCAACACTGCTCAGCATATCTGTGATGCGCTGCAGCTCACAGACCAAGAGCGATCGAGCAACATGGCAGAGGCCGCTGATTTAACAATTCTCCAGGCGGGACGTGCCTTTGACGTGCCACCAGTACTGATCCAAAAAATTGACGATGAGCGGGTAGCTGAGCTAAAAGCTCAGTATGGAGGAGACTGATGGTGCAGAGAAACACGGGTTGCTAAGGGCCTGTGCCGGTCGCATTACCCATTAGCTCTAATGTTCATGCCATCTAATGCTCATGCCATCTAATGCTCACCGAGGGAAAAAGGATTCGGCACTTTACGATGGCCAATATTGACCGGCTGGTGGCCGATAGCTTCCATAAAAGCAGCTCTGTTTTTGGGTGAAACAAAAACGAAGCGCTCTCTCCCATAGTCAATCTTGAGGCGATTAACCGATAGGGCCGCTGAAAACAAGGGTGAGCCAAGCCAAGAACGGGTAGGAGTGACCGAGCGAATTTGATCGAGCGGCACCGACCAGAAAAATGGGCCTGCCTGAATTCTGAGGATGGCAGAATCTACGCGATAGTAAGTGGCCACCAGCAGCCAAGTCGGAATGATAACGATGGCTGCGATCGCCGCTATTGTCAGGACTACAACTGTAGAATTAGTGCCCATGAGCGCTGGAATAATGGCCCGCAGTAAAACCAGTTGCAGCGCAGTAACCAGCCCATAAAACCAAGGATCGACAGCAGAGCGAAAGAACATGATAAGTACCGAAATCAAGCAATATTAATTAAGTCTCGTCATCCTCATGTCTTTAAGAATGAACGTTGTAGTATTAGGCTACCCTGCAAGAAATATTGTTATCTTTTCAATCGCTCGTCCCATTGCGTCATGGCGCATTTTTGTGACGATCAACCTGTTAGGTGATCAACCTGCTAGAGCAGCGAACGCTTAGATCTTGCTATGTTGCCTAGGAACTGTATTCAGTTATTTAGTTTTGCCCTAATCATTTGGGTAAGCGCCTTAGGGGCAATTTTGATAAGCTGCAGCAATTCGGCGCAGACGGTTGGCGGTGCTGATAGGCTGCCGTTTGTTGCGGTGATGCAGCTTATAAACCAGCCTACGCTCAATCAAATCCGCGATGGCTTAGAAGATGCCCTAGCAGAAGCAGGATATACAGCAGATAGTACATTGCGCTGGGAGTGGCTCAGTAGTCAGGGCAATCCAATTGCCGCCGCGCAAATTGCCAGCAAGTATGCAGCCGCCAAGCCAGATGTAATAGTTGCTATTGCAACCCCGATGGCCCAAGCTGCTGTCAATGCTGCCGGAAACATACCCGTTATTTTCTCGGCTGTTAGCGATCCAGTCAGCGCAAACCTGATAGAAGCGCCAGAGAAACCTAATCGCAATATCAGCGGCGTTAGTAATGCTTTTCCTGTCGAGCAGTCTATTGCTCTGATTCGCGAGGTTTTGCCTGAAGCAAAGACACTTGGCGTGGTTTATAGCGCTACAGAAGGTAATGCGGTGAACCTATTAAACTTGATTAGAGCGCAGGCCCCTGAACAGGGCTTTATCACGGTTAAAGAGGTCATAGTGGGTGCCGACCAGCAGGCTATTGAGTTGGCGCGCAGCATGATAGGTTCGGTGGATGCGATTTATGTTCTCCAGAGCCAGAATAATGGCCAGAATAATGGCCAGAGTAATAGCCAGAGTAATAGCCAGAGAAATGGCCAGAGCAATTCGGTCGTAGGTTTGGCCCTAGTGTCAGCGGTGGCTCAGGTCGGGCGAGACAATGATGTGCCTGTGTTTGCTGGTGGTATTGAGGGGGTAAAAAGCGGTGCGATTACTGGTATCAGTCTCGACTATTACGCCATGGGTCGCCAAACAGGTGAGATGGTACTCAAGGTACTTCGAGGGGATAAAGCAAGTGACTTACCTGTGGAACTGGCCAAGGGCATCAAGCTATTTATCAATCTCCCGGCAGCAGCAGAGATGGGCATCACCTTGCCGGATACCGTGATTGAGCGCGCTGATACTGTGGTGAAATAGGTGGTCAATTGCCACAGATTAGGCCACTGTTTTACGGCCAAGCTAATTTATGGCCAAGCTAAGCAAGCATCCTGAGCTTGGCCATATGGCCACAGCTATCAAACGGCGGCTCCTCAAAGGACAAGCTAAAATGTCCTACAAGTTAAAATGACCTATAGCTTCTGTCACAGATAAAACCCCAAGCTGACTTATGAATAACGATCTGGTGCGAGTTGTTATTTTGCTATGTATTCTGCTGGTCATTGCCTTTCCGTTTGCCGGATTGGCTCCGCTAACACTCCTGTTGCTCGTCGCTTTGTGCGGCTGGGCCTTTCAACTGGTAACGACAATTATCGACGCGGCTCAATCTTCAGAGGGTGAGTAAGAGGGCGAGTAAGAGGGTAAATCGCCCCAAAGCGACCCTAGCGTGTCAACGCTTGTTCTGAGCTGTCGCCTAAGATGCTGCTGGGTTTAAGCGGTCTTAGCTGGGGTCGTTTTCAACTTACTGGTAGAACTGTCGTGATGGGTGAGGCCAACGACTTGAGGACTCAACATCATCTGCCGATGACGGATATCTAACCAGCCTTCTGCTCTAAAGTCACGCAGTAACCGTGTGACTGTCACCCGAGTTGTGCCAATGATGGTCGCAAGTTGATGGTGAGTAAGGCGTAGCTTGATGCGCACACCACTCGGCTCGACATGGCCAAAGTCTTGAGCAATTTGAATCAGCAGTCCACGCAGTCGATCGGCGACTAGGCGCTTACCCGAAATCGCTAGCCATGCTTCTGACTGCTGCAATCGCCGGACGATTTGAGGGAAAAGGCCTGCCATCAGTGCTGGAGAAGCCTCAATTTCACTAATGCTGAGGGGCAGCAGGTCGGTCTCAACGAGGGCTGTAGCCCAAGTCGGCTCGACCGTACTGAGATATTTGCCAAAGGCCATGGAAGGCCCGCAGAGGCCGACGATGGTTTCACTCCCATCGGCATGGATGGTATGGAGTTGAACAATGCCTCGGCAAATGATGTAGAGACATTGGCGCTGGGAAGGAATGTTTTGACTGGCGCTGTAGGTAATGAGCGATCGCTCTTGGTAAAGCTGTTCAAGTAGTGAGACAAACTGAGCGTTGGAAACGGGCGCAGAAGTGACCAGAGACAAAACGAAGTTACCCCATTTGCAGTGAATGGATTAGTCTTTGCTTAGATCGCCTGAACCTATCGCTCGGGCACTTGAGTGAAATGTGCGCTGGCCAACATACGGGCTGTCACTGAACTTGATAGCGTAACGAGACACTCACGCCTAAGCACTCATTGACTGTATGGCAATCATTGAATTTAGTTGTTAACCAAAAGGGAAGAGAAGGTTAAGGGAAAGGAAATCTTTAGAACTTTTCTGCAAGGGCTATGGAGAGCGTTTTAAACGGGTGCAAGCTGACGCACATCGGTGACTTGGCCTGTGACCGCTGCAGAAACCACCATGGCCGGACTCATGAGCAGGGTTCGGCCTGAAGCAGAACCCTGCCTGCCTTTAAAGTTGCGGTTAGAGGATGAGGCGCTGATCTGGCTGCCCTGTAGCTTATCGGGATTCATGGCTAAGCACATCGAGCAGCCGGGTTCACGCCATTCAAAGCCAGCCGCAATGAAGATTTGATCGAGTCCTTCTGCTTCGGCTTGCGCTTTGACCTGTTCAGAACCGGGGACAACAAATGCTTTGACCCCTGCTGCCACCTGACGCCCTTGAGCGATGGTGGCCGCTTCACGCAGATCGCTAATGCGTCCATTAGTGCAGCTACCAATGAAGCACACGTCGATTTTGGTGCCTGCGATTTGGGCCCCAGGTGAGAGCTGCATGTAGCGGTAGGCTTCTTCGGCAATCGGTCTTTCGTCTTCGGGCATGGTCTCTGGGGTGGGAATTGTTTCATTGACCCCAATGCCTTGTCCTGGTGTAATGCCCCAAGTCACCGTGGGGGAAATATCGGCGGCAGCGAATTTGACTATGTCGTCGTAGTCAGCATCGGCGTCACTGCGTAGGCTGTCCCACCAGGTGATGGCCTGTTCCCAAGCATGGTCTTGGGGGCAAAATGACGGCCTTTGATATAGTCGTAGGTGACCTGGTCGGGATTGACGTAGCCGCAGCGGGCACCCCCTTCAATCGACATGTTGCACAAGGTCATGCGGCCTTCCATGGAGAGGCTCTCAATCGCACTGCCAGCAAATTCGTAGGCGTAACCCACGCCCCCTTTGACTCCGAGCTTACGAATGATATGCAAAATTACGTCTTTGGCGTAGACGCCAGTGGGCAGCTCTCCGTTGACTTCGATTCGGCGTACTTTGAGTTTGGCCAGGGCTAAGGTTTGAGAAGCTAGCACATCGCGTACTTGGCTGGTGCCAATGCCGAATGCGATCGCGCCAAAAGCCCCATGGGTAGAGGTATGACTATCGCCGCAAGCAATCGTCATTCCAGGCTGTGTCAGCCCTTGTTCAGGGGCAATCACATGCACAATGCCTTGCTTGCCAGAGCCCACATTGAAAAAGCGAATACCGTGGGCTTTGGTGTTGGCCTCCAATGCCGCCATCATTTTTTCTGCCATCGGATCGGCAAAGGGCCGGGACTGATCTTCTGTCGGGACGATGTGATCGACGGTGGCGATGGTGCGCTGTGGATACATCACCTTCAGCTTACGTTCGTTTAGCATGGCAAAAGCTTGGGGGCTAGTCACCTCATGAATCAGGTGCAGCCCAATAAAGAGCTGGGTTTGGCCCGAGGGCAATGTGCCGACGGTGTGTGCGTCCCAAACTTTGTCAAAAAGGGTGCCTTTGCTCATAGCTATTGCGCAGGGGTCGTCAAACCGATAGAAGTTATATGGATCAATTTTCCATAGTAGACCATGGTCTTTACCTCTGGTCGCTGAGGTAAAGATCTGCAATTTTAAAGATCTGCCATTCGATTCACTAACCGATGAGTCACCATGATTTATTCATAGCGTACGTTTCTGTAGTCAATCCAGCCGTCTTCGTGGGTGCTTAGCGGATCTTTATGTGTCCAGTGAATGAGCCCGCCGCGATCGTTCCATTCGTATTCGCCTTTGACGATGACGCGATCGCCTTTTTGCAAACCGCTGAGCCTTGGTGCGATATCAATGTTGTGCACTATCAGCAGCGTTTGTTCACGCCCAATGCGAACAATGAACCGCTGATGCCGTGAACCTTCTACATCATCCGGTAGCACCGCTTCCACTGCTCCGGCGACATTTTCGACGATCACATTTGACTGTCGGTTTTTAAATGCTTCTAGCACCGCCTGACTCCCAACTACTTCAGCTTGACTATTTCGATACAGATAGGATGGTGCTGCCACAATGGGCGCAAGGCCCCATAGCGTTAGAGCGTGGCCTAAAAAATTTCGTCTATACATGGGTTGAGTCTATACCGATGTGTCTAAGTCCTGTGCCTAAGTTCTGTGCCTAAGTCCTGTGTCTAAGTCCTGTGCCTAAGTCCTGTGTCTCACGCCTATGGCCTAAGTCCCTGCTTTGCTCGTCCCTAGCTGCTGCCCATCAACAGCAATCACCTCGTGAACTGAATCAGGCTCAGTTCACGAGGTCGTTGATAGCTTACGGGTGGCTAATCTCAGCTCTGGTACCTATTCTCTGGTGCCTATTCAATGCCCTCGATGCGGTTCTCGACTTCTTCGTACAGCTCCTGCAGGCGCTCGATGTTCTCATCGCTGGTTTCCCAGTAGCCGCGACCGTTCACTTCTAGCAATGTGGTCACCATCCGGCGGAAGGAGTTGGGGTTTAAATCCATCAGTCGCTTGCACATGTCAGGATCGTTGATGAAGGTGTCGTTGGTATCTTCGTACACCCAGTTATCGACAGCATCTGCTGTAGCTGACCAGCCCATGGTGTTAACCAGGCGATTGGAGATTTCGCGCACACCTTCGTAGCCGTTGGCGAGCATTCCTTCGTACCACTTGGGATTGAGCATTTTGGTGCGGGCGTCGAGGCGGACGGTTTCAGAGAGCGATCGCACCTGTGCATTGGCCGTGGTGGTATCGGCAATAAACGAGGCTGGCTTTTTGCCATCATCTCGCAAACTCGCAACGACTTTGGTCGGATCAGAGTCAAAGTAATGGGATACATCTGTCAGCGAAATCTCAGAAGAGTCTAAGTTTTGGAAGGTCACATCGGCTGTTTTGAGAGAGGCCTCTAACAAACCACGAGACTCATCCATCACACCAGGATTATCGCAGTTGAAAGAAAAAGACTTTCTAGCCAAATACATATCGCGTAGTTCTTGTTCTTCTTCCCAACTGCTGTTTTCTACAGCCAAGTTGACATTGGCTGCGTAAGAGCCCGATGCATTCGAGAAAATCCGAGTTGCCGCATTGCGCAATGTGATGCCAAACTCTTCAGCTTGGGCCATGGCGTGTTTGCGAACAAAGTTCATCTCTAGTGGCTCATCTGCTTCAGCCGCCATTTTGACAGCCCGATCTAACAGCGCCATTTGATTGACAAACAAATCACGAAATACCCCTGAGCAGTTGATGACAACGTCGATGCGAGGACGACCGAGATCTTCAAGTGCAATCAGCTCAAGCTTGTTCATCCGGCCTAGGGAGTCAGGCACAGGTTTGACGCCTACAAACCACATCATTTGAGCCAACGACTCACCATAGGTTTTAATGTTATCGGTGCCCCACAGCACGGTGGCAATGGTCTCAGGGTAGGCCCCGTCGTTTTCAGCTCTTTGCCGTGCGATCAAGCGATCCACTACGATCTTGGCAGAATCGACCGCTGCAGAGGTCGGAATCGATTGCGGATCGAGGGCATGAATATTCTTCCCTGTTGGTAATACATCCGGGTTGCGAATGGGATCCCCACCGGGGCCAGGAAGGACATATTCGCCATCTAAGGCGCTGAGCAAACCCGCTAGCTCGTTATCGGCCACAACTTGCTTCAGGCAGAATTGCAAATATTCAAACAGGGAAGTCAGGGATTCGTCTTCAACTTTGTCGTAGCCTAGCTCATGTAGGGCTTTCGTCCACACGGCTTTGCTGCCACCAAAGTTAAACGTCGAGAGAATCGACTTTGCAGATACTCGGCCATCGTCATTAATCTGTTCTTCTACCATGGCTCGCACGGCTGCGCGCGTCGCTTCAGTAATCTCGAACAGGGTTTGAACATCTTCGAGCTGACCGACATCACTGTTGCGATAAATCTCGTTAATATCGCGGCCCATGCTCTCGGCAATGATGCGTTGAATGCTTTTTTGACCTTCTTCTACCCGGTCAAGACTGGCGATGTTCACTAACGTTGCGATCGCCTCTTCAGCCGTTGGTGGTTCACCCACCACATGCAATCCGCAAGGCAGCAAGCGAGATTCAATCTCCATCAGCTTAATGTAGAGCTTGCCGATTAACGTATCGCGCTCCTCTAGGGTGAGTTCACCGCACGCTTCCGGCAGCGCAATGTCTTTATCAAGATTGACCTGCCGCGCTTTTTCAATCGCCGCATTCACAATCGGAATGCCTCGACCACCGTCTTTTAAGGTCTGATAGGAGGCAATGAGCTCGCTGAGTTCTTTGAGCCCCTTATACAGCCCAGCATTTTCTGCTGGTGGGGTGAGGTAGCTGATAATCTCTGCGTAGCCGCGCCGTTTGGCAATCGTCGCCTCAGAAGGATTATTAGCCGCGTAGTAATACAAATTTGGGGTGTTGCCAATCAGGTTGTCGGGGTAGCACTTGTCACTCATCCCCATTTGCTTACCGGGCATAAATTCGAGAGAGCCATGGGTGCCGAAGTGCAACACCGCATCTGCTTTCCAGATTTTCTCTAGGTAGGTGTAGTAAGCTGCAAAGCCATGGTGGGGGCTAGCCGAACGAGAAAATAGCAGCCGCATCGGATCGCCTTCGTAGCCAAAGGTAGGCTGTACGCCGATAAACACATTGCCGAAGGTTTTGCCGTACACCAACAAATTTTGACCATCGGTATTGAGCTGGCCTGGAGGTGGCCCCCAGTTTTCTTCTAATCGAACAGAATAAGGGGTGAGGGCTTCGTACTCGGCGACCGACATTTTGTGGGCAATGTTTAAGTTGGGGCTGTTGTACTGCGCTTGGGCATCGTGAATCACCATTGCATGAGTGCTTCAGGGGTTTCAGGCAGTTCTTCAACGGTGTAGCCCTGCGCTTTCATCTCTTGCATCACTCGGAAAATGGAGCCAAATACGTTGAGGTAGGCGGCTGTCCCCACGTTGCCTTTGTCCGGTGGGAAGCTGAAGACGGTAATGGCTAGCTTTTTATCGACGCGAGGCAGCTTGCGCAGGCGAGCCCATTTGAGCGATCGCGTTGAAATGGCTTCGACCCGATCTTGCAGGGTGATGGCTCGACCGGTTGACCCGTCACGACCGGACATAATAATCGGCTCAATGGCACCATCTAGTTCTGGAATGGCCATTTGCAAGGCCACTTGAATCGGGTGCAGGCCAAGGTCACTGGCTTGCCACTCTTCTGTGGTTTGAAAGACTAGGGGCAAAGACACCATATAAGGGCGGTTGAGCCGCTGCAGTGCCTCAATGGCTTTGGGATGATCTTGGCGAGCAGGCCCGCCCACCAAGGCAAAGCCCGTGAGCGAAACGACAGAATCGACAATGGCTTCTGCCGGGTTTAAAGGATCAAAGAAATAGGCATCGACCGGTTTAGAAAAGTCCAACCCGCCTGCAAATACGGGGATGACTCTGGCACCTTTGTACTCTAGTTCTTGCACAATCGAAACGTAGTGGGCATCATCGCCGGTGACCAGGTGTGTGCGCTGCAGTACGATACCCACGCAGGGGGCTTTAGGATTGCGGGCGATCGCAGGAATATCGCTGCGAGAATCGTACCAGTTGAGGTATTCCTTAAGATCTTCAAACATCACGGGCGCTAGCGGATGCCAGATGCCAATGTCTGGAAAGGTGACGGGCTGCTCATAGCTCAGCGATGCCGCTGCAGATGTTCCTTCATAGTTTTCGGGGAGGACGTATTTATCGGAGAGCATCAGCAGGAAGTTTTCTAAATTCTCAGCCGATCCACCGAGCCAATACTGGAAACTCAGCATAAAGTTGCGGGCATCCTGCGCTTTTTCGACCGGTAAGTACTTCAGCACTTTGGGCAGGGTGCGCAGTAGTTTCAGCATGGCATCTTCAAAGCCGCTGCCTTGCTTTTTGCGGCGCTTTTTCATAAAGTCGCCAATCACGCTTTTGGACTGGCCTAACTGGGCCATATTAAAGCTGCCGAGCTTATTGAGGCGCATGACTTGAGGCATGGAGGGAAAAACCACGGCTGCATCTAGGCGATCGCGATGGGGCTTGACTGCCGCTTCTACTTTTTCGGCAAGCTCTTCGACAAAAATCAATGAGCCGATAAAGATATTGGCCTCAGCAATATCCTGCTTAAACGCCTCGTAGTTCTCCTCGCTGCGCAGTTCCTCGATGAGGTAGCCGCTAATTTCCACAGCGAGCTGAGAATTGTGGTCATTGATAGAACGTACGGCAGCCGACAAAGAGCTTTGATACTGGGGCTCTAGGACGACGTACACCACCTTAACCAAGGCGCGATCGCCCAAATCCTGGGGAACGATGTGCCTGACAGTGGGCCGAACTTGAGTGAACATGCGCGATGAACTCCTACAGTGAGATGTCTATATTGCTTCTATATTGCTTTTAGAGCTGGTGCTTTTAGAGCTGGCAAAATCCTGCTTCTCGTGAGAAACCCGTCTCGAAAAAACGAAACAATTGTTTACAAAACGATTGGATTGAAGTATAGACATTTTTTGTCATACACAATTTGGCTTTCAAACATAATCTAAACCTAAGTAAAGTTTTACCAGAAAAGCCAGTCATAACAAGGCTTTTCAGCCTCATGTGACACAAATTGACATATTTTCTTGATCTCTTTGTAAACAAATGTTTTGATTCTGCTGAGTGTCTTCTCAAGGTTTTGTTTGCACAACTTAAAAGTATTAAGCGGTTGTCAAAGGTTTTCAACGGCTCTCAAGGTCGAGCTGTGCTTTTGAGAGTGACTCCATTCACCTGTGCAACTTTTTTGAGATCGTTTTATAATGCGCGGCTTTACAGGTTGGCGCTTTAGGTCTTGGCGCTTTAGGTCTTGGCGCTTTAGGTCATAGAGTGTCGGGCATCAGGCCAGAGTGTTGGGTGAGGTCGCCGACAAGTGACAGGTTATCCTCATCAGCGCAGATTCAGCAGATAAGGCAAATAAAGCAGATAATCAGAGCGCAGGTCATATTGCAAAGTAAGAATGCATCCTTGCTTTGCGATACATGGTGAGCCTATTGTCCTAACTCACTCGATAGAAGCTATAGATAGTGAGCAAGCAGATAGTGAGTAAGCAGATAGTGAGTAAGCGGTTCGCGAGGAAGCAGAAGTCATGCGTATTTTAGTTATCGGTGGTACTCGATTTGTCGGGGTCTATCTGACGCAGCAGTTGGTCGCTCAAGGCCATGAGGTTGTGTTGCTCAACCGAGGCAATCATCCGTCTCCTGTGATGGGTGTGGAGACGATTGTGTGCGATCGCACACAACCAGAAGCCCTAAAATCCGCTTTGGCCAACCAATCTTTTGATGCCATCTTCGACAACAACGGCCGCGAACTCGTTCACACGCAGCCGCTAGTCGAGCTTTACCGAGACAAACTCCAACACTTTATCTACGTCAGCTCAGCAGGCGTCTATGCTAAAAGCGACCAAATGCCTCATTTTGAGGGCGATCCCATCGATCCTAACAGCCGCCACAAAGGCAAATTTCACACCGAAGACTATCTCCAAGCCCAAGGCGTTCCTTTCACATCTGTGCGTCCCGTCTATATATATGGCCCCCAAAACTACAACCCCCTAGAGCAATGGTTCTTTGATCGCCTCGTCAGCGATCGGCCCATTCCTATCCCCGGCAGCGGCATGGCACTCACTCACCTCGGTCACTGCCAAGACCTCGCCTCAGCGATGGTCAGCATCCTCAACAATCCCAACGCCATCGGCCAAATTTACAACATCTCCGGCCCCAAGGCCGTTACCTTTGACGGTCTTGCCCGTGCTTGTGCTCAAGCTGCTGGCAAAGATCCCAGCGCTATCAATATCGTTCACTACGACGCCGATCAATATGACTTTGGCAAGCGCAAAGCCTTCCCCATGCGGGTGCAACACTTTTTCACCGATATCAGTAAAGCTAAAGCTGAATTGAATTGGCAGCCTCAATTTAGCCTGATCGACGGCCTTAGAGACTCATTTGAAAACGACTACCTCGTCAACGGGCTCAAGCAAGCAGCGGTTGATTTTTCCCTAGATGATCAAATTTTGTCCTAGTCCTAGACTCGTCATATATCCGTCGTCGGTTAGCCCAAAAAAAACAGCCCCTATGCTTCATCTAGGGGCTGCTTGTTGGCTATCTCACTGCTGATTCACGATGAGCACTTTATGGTAGCGTTGGCCGAGCGCTTCAAATACCGGTTGAGGAGCTATCTCATTTTGTAGAAAAAGCGACTGTTCAAGCAACGTTCCAATCACTTAGATCGTTACTCAGTTGGACAAGGGCTATCCAAGGCTCGAAACAGTGTTCGACTTCGTTGGCGTTAATGTGCCCATATATTGAAAAAAATTGCTACGTTACGAACCATTGCCTGACATTCGAGCAAGTCAAGGGGCCGGTGAACTTGCGCAAGGGTTCAGAAACTCAGTAATCTGAATCTTATGGGTAAAAATGCGGGCAAAAATCATTGGGGTCATGGTCATGGTCACGGTCAATAGAGCGGTCAATAGAGCAGTGCGTTGGCTCTCGGTGTTAGCAGGCTGCGGTCTGGGGGGCTGGGCTTTAGGCTGGGTGCTAGCGGCTCAGGCGCAGTCGGATAGCGCTGCTGCGGTGAGAAATCCTAATCAGGTGCCGACGGTTCGCTACGCGCGGGGTGAAGATGTTGATTTGGCGTTGATTATTGATGAGTGGCGCGATCGCTATCCTGATATTCCAGTCTTTGCCTGCACCTGCACTGCCCTCACTTGTGGAGATGATTCTATTTGGCCCTTTCGATCCTTCACGCAGTACCAGTTAGCGGTTGCCCTTGGCCCTAACAATGCAGCCGTTAGTGAAAGCAACGGCTTTAACTGTTTTGATATCGAAGCAGGTGACTCTCCTTAAAAGTTTCTAAAAGTTTCTAAAAGTTTCTGCTTTTTTGGATCTATATTTTCTGATTTTGGATCTGATTTCTGTCTCTGATTTCTATATTTTTGATCTATATCTCTTCTTCTTTTAAATTTGCTAAACCGTTTTCTCTGCCGTTTTTCCGACAATCTTGCCCTCCAAATTTCCGTGTGTTCAACCCGCTTGAAGATCGTCATGATCGCGTCTTACCAATGATATGGCATCCTGTTTTAGATAGTTTTTTTTCAGATGGTTTTTTCTCAGATGGTTTTTTCTCAGATAGTTTTTTAAAGTTGTTTTCTGTTCAGGCACTTCATAAAATCCAGCTTTTTAAAATTCAAAAAACCGCCCAAAGCATTCAGGCATACAGCGTCATTCGCAGGCTTTTGGTTGGCACCTCGTTAGCTACCGCTTTAGCTGTATTACCCCAGGCCCTTTCGCCAAGGTCTGCCCAGGCTCAATCTGCCCAGGCCCAATCTGCTCAATCTACCGCTACGCCTATAGCACCTACTGCCCGCTACGCTCAAGACGAAGCCGTTGGCCTTGATGAAATCATTGCTGAGTGGCGTGGCTATTATGCCGATGTGCCGGTGTATGTGTGTGTGTGCTTGGATGATACCTGCGATCAAACGCAGCAGTGGCCCTATCGAGAGTATTATTTGTATCAACTCGGCGTTGCCCTAGGCCCTAATAATGGCCGCATCGCTGAAGGTTCAGGGGCCAACTGTTTTGATATTGCCGATGGTTCTAGGCCCACAGCGCCGCGAGCGTTTTCCACTGACCCAGCTTCGACAACTGCCCAGGCTTCCCCGCCGCCAGCCGCTCCCGTTGTCCCACCGAGTGCAACCCCTTCGCCGCCCGCACCAGAGGCTGATTCAACGGTTGCCGCGAGCATTCCCACTGCAACCACCATCAACAATGGCGAAGCCATTCGCTTAGATTGGCCTAGTGGGGCTTCTAATGTCGTTGCCGTTGCCGGTAGCGCTTGGACGATTGATATTGTCAATGCATTTGACTGTGAAAGTTTTAGCTTGGTTGGTCAAAAGACAATGACCGCGCAGCGGGTGGTCGGTGAGCCAGCAGTGGATGAGACGACCGGAAATGTGGCCATACCTGTGCTGTTAGATTCTTGCGCAGATGTCGATCAATCAGCGGTGTTTGTGATCTCTCCCAGTGAGAGCGGTAGCTATGGGCTGTATCGCACTCAGCTTCCTGGTAGAAGTGACCTAGCGGCTGTGTCAGTGACGCCGCCGCCTACTGAATTCGCTAGCTATGGGTTTGCGAGTATTCAAGCTATGAACTACTGGGATGGCGTTTTGTTTGTGCGTCAGGGGACGGCGTCAGGGGCTGAATCGGTGTTGCTGTTTCGCCCTGGTCTTACCCCTGCAGGGGACTATGCCGGTTGTGGTGTGGTGCAGGTGAATGAAGGTGCTGATTTCCTGTGTCCTGACTAACTGACCCTAGCTGACCCTAGCTGAACCTAACTGAACTTAACCGAACCTAACTGACTGAATCTGTTTTAGGAATTTTCAGCATGAGTGAACCATTGGTAAAAGTGACTTTGGCCATTTTGTATCGAGAAGGTCAGTTTCTCATGCAGTTGCGGGATGATGTGCCGCATATTGTTCATCCTGGTGTTTGGGGTTTTTTTGGCGGGCATATAGAACCAGGGGAGGATACGGCGATGGGTTTGCGGCGCGAGCTGATGGAAGAGATTGCCTATGTGCCCCCTCAGCTCACGCTGTTTCGAGAGGCTGCCGATAGTAAAATTCATCGCTACTACTATTACGGTGAGCTAACGGTACCGACTACAGAACTCGTGCTGAATGAAGGTCAAGATTTGGCGTTGTTTTCAGTTGATGAGATTGTCGCAGGCCAGAAGTATTCAGAGAAGTTGGCCCAGGTGCGATCGCTCGGCAAGCCCCATCAGCAAGCTTTGCTCACCTTTTTAGACAGTGGCCTCATGCCCGCAGGGCCAGCCTCCTAGGGGGAAGGGGCTGGCTATTCATGATTGCCTAATGATTTGTCTAATGATTGCCTAATGTATGGGCTTTGTGTCGCTGATGCTCGACAGTACCGGGTTTTGGCCGCCTTTAGCGATTGCGATCGCAGACGAACTAGGCGGTGCAACCCTACTGGCCCTTTACTGTATTCCTGCGGCCTAGAGCTTCTGTCGAGCTAGGTAGGACAATGGTAATTCTCCTCGGAGAGGCTACGCCAACGCTATAAGCCTTGACGAGCAGCGGCTAACTCAACTAGCGCAAAGTAAGAATGCATCCTTACTTTGCTATACCCTTACTTTGCTATACATGGTGAGCTTTAGACGTAAACCTTACGTACCCTAACGACTGGTAATATAGCTTTGACGACTTTTTGCTTTGACGATTTTTCTCACGCTATTCATCATGGCTAAAGTTTATGTGAAAGCTTATTAGGGGCCAGCCGCAATGCTGAAACGGTTTATGAATTGGCTACTACATCGATTGCAGAAGGTGCTGCGTGCTTTGAGCGGGCAGCGTAGCCATAGTGCCCGCTCCGCTCAGTTACCATCTGTCGATGAACTAGAAGCACCGATCCAGCAGCCGCTCAATAAATTCACCGCTCGACTTGCCGCAGGCCGTGATGCAGAGAGAGTGAATGCGACGACCAAAGCCCCTATCTCTTCGAGAGGCACCATCTCTTTAAAAGTGGATAATCTAGCGCCAGATCATCCAGCTCAAAGCAGCCTAGCCGCAGACGGTAGTGCCATATCCCCAACAAGTGAGCAGACCTCGGCTCCTGATACCGTCGATACTCACAGACGTGTAAATGCTGCGACTGCTGCAGTGTCTGGTGATAAGCCCGTTGCGCCCAGCTTTCCAAAAGAGGTTTCAACACTTTTATCGCCATCAACCCAGCAAGCAGCGACCGATGGATCAAAATCAGTCTTAGATGATTCAGTCTTAGATGATTCAGTCCTAGAGGGCTTAGTTCAAGGCGAATCAGCGCTAGATGATTCAGGTCGTTATCAGTTACAGCCAGACGATCAGCTCCCCAACATTCATGATCTTTTGCCAGCAATTGAGCCTGAGCCAGTTTCTCCAGCGCCGCAAACGCTAAATGCCGTTTCAGTATCTGAAGATTTCTCAGAGCAGGCCGTAGAATCAGAGCAGGCCGTAGAATCAGCTCAGACCGTAGAATCAGCTCAGACCGTAGAATCAGAGCAGACCGTAGAATCAGAGCAGACCGTAGAACAAGTGGTACTTTTTAGCTTTGATATTATTGAGAGCGAAATCCCCACGCGCGCCGACTTAGAGAAGGAAACCGCAGCCAGCGCAGCCTCAGATGTGCCAGAAGCGCCACTGCTCGCTGATACTCAGTTATCTCTTTCTACACAAGAGACCATTCCAGTTTCAGAAGAGGTCTCAGAGCCCTTAGCAGCGGCTATAGCATCGCCAGAAGAGACTGCAAAATCACCAGCGACGACGGAGGTTAGTGCGTTTAGTGCGTCTACAGATGCGATCGCACCAGATCCTGAGATTGATGAACAATCTGTAGAACAACAGCCTAGTTTTACAGCAATATCCGAGCCTGCAGAGATCCCTTTTGCCACCATACCTTTGACGGCTGAGCCGGTTCAAGAGGATAGCAAAACTTCAGTTGCAGATAAAGCAGAGGCGCTTCCTTACCCTTGGTCTATTGCCTCCGCTAACGCAGGTTTGCAAGAAGAGGAGCCCGATGCTCCGACTGAAGATTCTTTGACCGAAGATTCTTGGACTGAAGATGCTTTGACCATAGACAATCAGATCGAGACTGTCCCAACAGAAGACATCCCAACAGAAGACATCCCAACAGAAGACATCCCAACAGAAGACATCCCAACAGAAGAAACACCTTTATCAGAACAGCTACCGGCTACACACAGCTTGGATGAATCACTGATTAAGCGAGGCGTCGTCAAGCTTTTGTTTACCTTAAAGCCGGGAAACTTTCATGGCTATATTGCGCCTGACGATGGCAGTAAAGATATTTTGTTTCACCAGAAGTATATCAACGCTGATATTTTTGACAAATTAGAGCGCGGCTCTAGGGTTTCAGCGTCAGTGCAGTACATCGAAGGCAAGGTATACGCGACCCAAGTAGACCTACTGCCCTAGGACGAAGAGGTTTAGGACGAAGAGGCTTAGGACGAAGAGATTTTTGCTCATCCAAAGTTTAGCGGCCTTGTTTAGCGGCCTTGTTTAGCGGCCTTTGGGATTCTCTCCATATCTGTTCCTTCCTGGCTGACTATTGATGACCAAAAGAATGAGATTTGCCAAAGGTAAAAATATCCACCAACCGCTATGGCCAGTATCGTGGTACCTGCGAATAGCTACGGCTATCCAAGGGATGAACATGACAATGGTGTAGATAGAAGAGACTCTAGCTGGTGTCGAGAGAAAGGCTTCTAGCAGCAGAATCGCAAGTGTGATGAGTGTGTTGATTAGAGTAAACATCCAAAAGGCTGTTCTGCGGGAGCGTCCGCTAAAATCACAGAATTTATTGAGCGCATCAACATACCATTCCATGGTAGTTCTTCTCCTTCTGCGTTTGTAGATAATATGACTACGAATAATGTGTCTGATGGAAAAGGGGATAAAACCATTAGCGGTGAAAGCTGAAAGAGCTGCCGAAGGTGGGTGTAAGGTGGGCTGATGAGCCATTAGGCAATGGGTGGAAACGATTCTAGCAAGCTCATCAGGGCAGCTAAAAATCTTTTGCCAAAGAGAGCCGATAAGGTTCCGCATAGCAAAACGAGGGCGACTGAAGCTGTGATATTCCAAGCGGCCCAATCAGGCATAGATATGGCTAGCGGAATCCACGCTAGCATCAGCCCGACTAAGGCACCTAAGCCAAATTGATTAGCGATGTTTCTCCAAGTCTGGCGATTTGAGCTGTTATCTTCAGATTTCATGACAGAATCTTCCTTGTAAAAGTCTCTATGAGTTTGGATCAGTTTGGATCAGTTTGGATCGGTTTGGGCTTCACCTATATCATAGTCTTTGTTACTTTAAGGGTTGCAGTAAAAACAACGTGCCGGGTCGGCAAATTGAACTGAATCTGGAAAGGGCTGCTCTTGTTGAAATTGGCAGTGTTGGCAGCGATAGAGAACAGATAGTGTCAGCAGGGTGGCCGCACCGCAAAGGTTGCAAGGCAGGCCGGGACGGCGTTGGACGATGGTAAACCCAGGATAGTGACAGTGAGGGCAAGGCTGCGAAATTTTGGCCAGTAAATCTTGAGTGGCTTGGGCGATCGCATTCATCCGAGTGGGATTATAAAGCGCTCTCATATCGGTTTCGAGATGCACTTTGCCTTGGAGCGCTGGCTCTAGCGCTAAAGATTGATCTAGGGCTAGGTTCACTGCTTGAACTAAATCAGCCTCTGTGGTGATGCCTTTGGCAATAGCCGTTTGGGGTTCTGCTTGAGAGGCTTGCATCACCACAACACCATGTTCAGGAAAGCCAATCGATTGGGCAAATGCCAATGCTTCTTGGGCGCTGCGAACAGTTTGACTTTGAAAATTAGTTTCGTTAGAGAGCACCTCACCGACGATTTCTAACTGATGCTGATGATCGCACAAGACAACTAGTTCACGGTTGCAGGCGACAAAGGGAATTTGGGGGTGAGGCCCAAAGCTGCCTTCACTGGCGATCGCTAAAGTTGTCCCGGTCAGCTTCATCGCAGCTTCTGCCTTTAACCGGGCGGTCATAAGCTGATCGGCAGGGCGCTTAGTTTCGCGGGTAAAGGTGCCAAATGCATCAGTGTTAAAGTCAGTGGGCACAAGCGTTTTAACACCTAAAGCAGATTCTACTAGCGGCGCTATAGCCTGCTCTTTGTGGTGCATGGTAGCAATCACCGCAACTCGATTCGCAAAAAAAGAAGAAGGCGCTGACATTGGCTTGACTGTTGGTTGGGGCCAACGCAATTGTACCGGCACTGCTGCTAGTCATGACCTGCCAAGTTTTAGCCCGCTAGATTGGCCCGCTAGATTGGCCCGCTAGTATTGACTTCCCGACTTGCGGTGCTCAATTGCAGTCACACCAGTGGCTTCTAAGACATCGCCCGAGTCTACCCGCGCGTAAATCAGCCGGTGATCGCCGCAGTCCATCCAATGCTCCACGGTGCACTCTACATAGGCTAGTGCATCTTCTAAAATCAAACAGCCGTTGTTAGCAGGTCGATGCGCAACTTGGGAAAATGGATCGGTATTGTCAGCAGCAGTTGGCTGAAAGTGCCGCCGCACCGTACGGCCTTCTTTCAATAGGTTAAGCACAAACGGGGCCGCAGGCCGAAATAAGTTTTGGGTGGTTTGATTTAAGGGGACGGCCATCATGAGACCGGGCGGATTAAACGTCGCTTGAGAAACCCAAGTGGTCAGCATACCGCTGTGGCGATTCTCTTGTGAGGAGGTTTCGCTAGCCTCTCGATGTGTCGTCAGCACACTGAGTGAGCCGATAATTCGGCCCACTGCTTGTTCGGTGCGGCCTGCTTGCACTTCAGTGACAGACTGACGAGGTGTTTGCCGTTTCTTGTGCTTTCTGAGCTGCTGTGCAAACTCAGTGCCCGCCTGATGACAGGCTGCTAGCGCGTTTTCATCCGGACTAAAGCGCACTCTCAAGGTTTCAAAACCAAGGTGATAGTTGTTATCTTTCAGTTTTTGTTCAATTAAATCTATGGCTTCGCCGCTCCAGCCATAGGAGCCAAAAACTCCTGCTAGCTTAGTTTTCACTGCCGATGAGAGGACAATACCCAAGGCCGTTTGTACCTGTACGGGGGCGTGACCGGCCAAAGTCGGTGAACCGATGATGAAACCGTCACTCGCCTCAATGATTTGGGTTAATTTCGCCGGATCGCTGGTTTCACAGTTTACCGATGTAACGGCAATGCCGGATTCGATCAGCCCTTGGGCGATCGCATTGGCTAAAACAGCGGTATTGCCATAGGCGGAGGCATACAACAGCGTCACCTGTAGGCTTTGCTGTTGCTGCTGTTGGCACCATTGCCGGTAGTCATCTCGCAGGCGGCTCAAACTGTAGCATACGATGGGGCCATGACCTGGTGCCAAGCTTCTCAGCGATAGTTTTTCTATTTGATCGAGCGCAGCTTCTACCTGCTTCGTTTGGGCCGCGTGCAGGCAATCAAAGTAGTAACGCCGGTCACTTTCTAACTGCCGCCAATTTTCATCAAATACAGTATCGCCGCAGACATGGGTGCCAAAAAATTTGTCACTGAAGAGAATTTGAGTGGCCAAATCATACGTCCACAGACCGTCGGGCCAGCGGGGGGTCGGCACAGTGAGGAGCTGCAGGCAGTGCCCTTGGCCCAAGTCTAAGCTGGCTTGGGGTGGTCGAATGGCCTGAATGCGCTCCTCTGGCCATTCGGGAAAGGCTGCTTTCAGCGCTTGTGCTGCTGGTCGAGAACAGATAATGACAGCCTTGGGCGCTTGTGCCATTAAGGCGGCCAAGGTGACCATGCGGTTAGGATTGACATGACTGACAATCACGTAGTCGAGTGGTGTTTCCTGTAGGTACGGCTTCAGGGCGTTGAGATAAATTTGAGTGAAAGATTCACCGGGAGGATCGATCAAGGCGGTGCGATCACTGCGAATCAGATAAGCATTTGCGGTGGTGCCTTGGCGACGGTTGTACTCTATTTCAAATTTGAGCCGATCCCAAGTGCGCGATCGCATCGCCAAGGTGTGTTCTCCGATCAGGGCTATCTGCACATCGCGATCACGAGTGATTGGGGCCATGTCTAAAGGTGTTGTTGTAGAGATTTCTGCAGAGCGTCCTGACAAGATTTTTGTAGAGGAGGTTTCAGGCGTTTCAGCAGTGGATATAGATGAGTTTGAAAGATCTGCTGTTAGCGGATCGGAAAGAGAGTAAACCATAATGCTTTCCGTAAAGGTTGTGAGATTTATAGATGAGTTGTTAGGCTGTTGAATTATGGTTGTTGGATTATGGCTGTTGAATTATGGTGGTTGAATTATGGCTGTTGAATTATGGCTGTTGAATTATGGCTGTTAAATTATGGTGGTTGAATTATGGCTGTTGAATCGTGAGGATTTAGTAATGGTTGCTGGCCTTGCGGTGGTGCACGGCTGTCAGCCCATCTCGTTTGGCTACTCGACCGGTTTTCACCGTGGCATACACAATCATATGGTCACTACATTCGTATCGATTGCTGACCTCGCATTCTATGTAAGCCAAGGCTTTTGCCAAAATGGGAGAACCGTTGTTAGCCGGATAGGTGTCAATTCCGGCAAAGCGATCTGCCCCTGGTGGAAACCGCTTGAGAAAGTGTTTCATCAGCGGTTGATAGTTGGCCTCTTCTAAAACGTTGAGCACAAAGCGATCGCCACCGTGTAACAACATTTCAATCGCGCGATCTTTGGCGACAGAAATTGCAACACCCAATGGCTCAAGGCTGGCTTGCATCACCCAGGAGGCAATCATCGCGCTCGATAAGTCACCTTTTTTGGCCGTTACAATATACAGCCCATTGCTGATTCGCCCTAGGGCTCGATCTAAGTGGGCATCTATTTGTTTGCTTTGTTGAACCGATTTATCTCTAGTCAGCCACTGGCCCAAATCAATTCCTGCTTCATAGCAAAGCTGATCGGTTGATTGGCTAGGTGTGTCTTTAATCGCAATCGGTGGAAACACTTCTTTCAGGCCAATGGCCTGCAAGCGGTTGCGCACAGGATAAATCGGCTCATCGTGACCGCCGCCGGTTTCAAACAGTCCCATGCTCTGTTTGCTATTCACGCTGGTCAGCAGCGTACTCAAGGCCGGATGCATCGCGGCGTTTTGATCGAGCTGAGGCGGCATCCCGACCACAATCCCTGCAGCACTATGGGCTAACTCTCGCACCTCATGGGAATCGGCAACCGACATGTCCACTAGCTCAACGGCGACCCCGGTTTTGCTGATGCCCTCGGCAATAGCTTTGACAATGCGATCGCTGTAGCCATACTCTTCTACATAAAAGAGCGCTACAAACGTTTCGGTCTGTACCTGATTTTGGCTCCACTGGCGATACTTCTCCATCCAGCTTTGGCGATGGTAGCGCAGTAATGGCCCATGCCCAGTGGCAACCAAGTCTACCTCAAAGTTGTCAATGCGCTTGAGTGCCATCAATACAGAGCGGGCATTGGGGCCCATGAGGCAGTCATAGTAATAGCGAAAATCAGCTTCGAGTAAATGGGGTGTTTCATCAAAAAGAAAGTCGTCGCAATAGTGCATCCCAAACACATCACAGGTGTAAAGTACGCGCGTGCCAGCATCATAGGTAAAGATCGTATCGGGCCAGTGCAGGTTAGGTGCAGAGACAAACGACAGCTTGTGGCCCTGGCCCAAATCCAATTCATGACCACTTTTAACCACCATCGTCTCAAAGGGCTGATGAATCATGTTTTCAAGAAACTGAATGGCCACTTTAGAGCCCACTACCACCACATGAGGTGCCCAGGCCAAAATCTCTTTAATCAGGCCGCTGTGGTCAGGCTCAGTATGGTTCACAATCAGATAATCCAGTTCAAATGGATTAATATTCTCGGTGGCATACGCTAAGTACTGTTCGCGAAACTTGGCATGTGTCGTATCGATGAGCGCTGTTTTGTCACCACGAATGAGAAAAGAGTTATAGGTCGTGCCGTTTTTAAGATCAAATTCAATATCAAAGCGATCGCGATCCCAATCGAGACACCTGAAGGCTGTGGTCTCAGCGGCAATTTCAGCGGTTTGTAAGGTTAAGCGCCCCTGAGCGTGCAAGTTACGGGGCGAATCGATCAAAGCAACCATAGGACTTCTCCTGTGCAACGAGGCTATCGTGCGCTGATGTATGTCCTTATGTTGGCGTGATTGTTATGAAATGTAAAATGTCAATTCTAAAATGACACTATAAGTAATTCGTATAGCATATGAAGCGGTATATCTGTTTATGCAATGCATTTACACAATGTACTTACACAATGTATTTATGCAATGTACTTACACAATGTATTTATGCAATGTATCGAGTGCCCGTTTGCTTGGTGTCTGCCGGTTGCTCTTCAAGCATCCGTAATGCTCTGATTTTCTGCTGGCGGCTCAGTGCCAGCACACCAGCAGTGCCCAATAGCCAAACCCACGGACTAGAATGCTCTGGAATATCAGTAGCGCTTTTACTTTGGGCAAAGGCACGTCCTTGCTTGGTTTCAATTAAAGTGAGGGTAGTCGCTGCTTTAAAGAGACGCTCGTAGCGGCCCGAAACCTCAATAGAGAGATTCTCCTTCGTGGCTACAGGGCCAAACATATCCGTCACCTCTAGCGACTCGAACATCACCGCATCGCTGTTATCCAAGCCAAAGCTATCCATGTCACTCGGTGTACTGAGCTGACCAAACATCGCAAAAAAGTCTATTTCAACGGGCGTTGCTGCAGCATCGCTCTGACCGAAGAGAGAATATTGAGTGGCTAAAGCAGCTTCAGCCGTGTCCCTCAGACTATCTACCGCAGTCGCTAAGTGAATCAGGCCGGTAAAGTCAAAGCTGAAAGTTTCGTCATCCTCAACGAAAAAGCTGCCAATGACGGTGGCCGTGCTCTGTGATGAAGCGCTGCTCGCAACCTCTGAGCTAAAAGCAAAATTAGAGATAACGTTTGCAGCATTAATCGTCGGAAACACTTCGAATAGGGCATCGGCATTTGCTTCTGCCTCACTGTCATCACCAGTGGTCAGGGTCAAAGTCTGGCTATCTGCATCTGTAAATAGGGGCGTGCTGCTAAAGCGACTAAAGGCAAACTCGCCTGAGGACTTGGCTAGACTAGCGGCTTGGACAGATTGGATTGAAAAAAAGGATGCTATCGATAGAGAGGTAGCCGCTAAGATTTTGCCGCTGAGCCGTCTGGGAAATCTCATCATCAGAAAAATTTTGAGGGTGAACCACGGGCAATTGAGATCTCATTCAAGGTGGCAAGTGTCATCCATGACGCTTGTACTTGTCACGGATGAGTCGCCCGCTGATGAGTAGCCCACTGATGAGTAGCTCACTTAATTCAGTCGCCCACGGATGAGTAGCTCACTGATAAGTAGTCCACTGATAAGTAGCCTTGCTTCATCAGAATTACTTAATATGTTCTGTTACAAGCACCCTTTCAATAGCTGGTCAATAGTTATTGAATAGCTGGCAAGTTACTGGTAAATGTACGGGGGATTTGCTGTCTCACGGCCAAGAGCGCTACGCCTTTACCGTAAATTTACATAAATGTGAAGCTCGAAAATACTAAAAATAACGCCTATTTCTACGTATTCCTCACATTTTCCTCATGTTTGACCTTTATACCTGAACTCACGTGAGCCTTGGCCCCTATCCTCTAGCGTCAGTGTCTGAACATTTGCGCTCAAGTCTCTTTCGATATCCAAGCGATATCAAGATACCTCTCGATATCTTGTCGCTCTCTTGTTCCTGCTGCCTCAGTGTCACTTTTCTTTTTTCAATATCTGATGGGCCAAGGTGTACAAGCTACGAAAGATACCGGCAGATTACAAAAGCAACGCAGGCTACAAAGATATGAAGACTACAAAGCAACGCAGGCTACAAAGATGTGAAGACTACAAAGCAACGCAGGCTACAAAGATAAGAAAGTTTGAGCGCCAAATCTCTTGCTCAAACTGTTGAAAAACAAGACAGCCGATATACCCTTTATATGAAATCGAAAAAACGAAAATTTTTGTCCGGATCGCTCAAAGTGCTTCTATTTGATTCGTTTCAGAGGCATTTTGACGCTGGCAAACCCTAGGAAGCCCACCATATTTCTGAGGGTCATTGCTAGCTTCAGAAATCTTTCTTAATCACTCTTTTTTGCAAAGTTAACATTTGCTTTCGTCGTTTATCAGACGGGTTCCATGGTTCATCTCCATTCTGCTGTCAGTTCGCTGACGCAAGGTTCTTTGGCGTCAGATGTATGGTTGCAGTTGCCCCTCGGGTAGCCGAACTCCTCTCACTCAATGACGAGTGGATGCTTAAAGATATTGTGCGATCGCTATCTTTCTCTCATTATTCGCTTGGAGAGGAGATTCCTGTCGATATAGCCAGTCAAGATGGCCATGTCCCTACGCTTGTGACTATCGTTTGTCAGGGGCGAATACGTTTGCTGACAGATATTGGTGATAAAGAGATTACGGCTGAGCTGGTAGAAATTGATCACTGCTTTGGTGGAGATCATGCCTTGATCGCGCAGCCTTTTGCCTATCGGGCAGTCGCTTCGAGTTCGACAGTTCGAGTGGCGCAAATCCCGCTATCTGTTATGGAGCCAGTGTTTGAGAGCAATCCAAAGCTGCGTTGTTATTGGTTGGAGCAGGCGCAAATTCGAGAGCGACTGATATTTTTTAGAGTTTTGACAAGGTTGCGCCGTCAGCCGAGTCATCAGCTTAGGCAGTGGATACCCTATCTCAAAGAGCTGTTAATTCCGGCGGGAACACCGCTCGCTGAAATCGCCCAAGCCAGTGGCGGACGCTACTGGCTACGCTCTGGGCTGATAGAGTTTGTGGGAGCAGAGGAAGATGCGCCATGTTCGCCGCTTGCCATTGGCGATAGTTGGGGTCATCCGGATGAGACGGGGAATGAGACGGGGAATGAGACGGGGAACGAGAGGGAGGATGAGAGAAGGTGCGATCGCGCAATCTCGCCTGCGCAAAACCACCACTGGATCGCCACCAGTATTACCAAAAGTATCGCCAAAACCGATCTCGTCATCTATCACTTACCCAGCGAGGCTTTGGCGATCGCCAAAGCCTTTACCCCTCAGCTTGATGTCGATGCATTTCCCCCTTCGCCAGTCATTTCCCATGCTGTTGGCGATCAACCTTCTCTTCCCTGGCGGCAGCCAACCCAGTTCTCTTCATCGCTTAAACCCAATTCTCTAACGCCCAACTCTCGAACACCGAACTCTCGAACACCGAACTCTCGAACACCGAACTCTCGAATACCCAACTCTACAACGTCCAACTCTACAACGTCCCAATCGCTGGCGCTTAATACTCCCAATCAGCACTTTGCCCACTCAAGTTTGCCTCAGCCAAAGGAGCCTGCTACAACGTCGCCGACGGTTGTTTTCCC
>JAAUPS010000061.1 GCA_012033015.1 Phormidesmis sp. RL_2_1 | reverse complement strand
AGACCGGCAAACCAGATTTAGCATCATATTTGGCATCAGAAGCTTTGGTCATAGGTGATACCCCATTGACTGGCCAATCATTGACAACCGGCAAAGGCTTAACGATAGACAGGATGGCAATCGGTTAATCATGTGACGCTTTTTCCTGCTGATGCCTGTTAATGCTTTATTGCTGCACACTCGTTCTGGCTCTGCGCATGGCTTCCTACGCACTGTTCTAAAAACCTGTTCTAAAAACCTATTCTAAAAACCTGTTCCAAAAAACTATTACAGATACAAAAACCATCACAGAACGCATTGCCTTTAAAAATTGTTTCACACGAGTTGTTCGAGCGCTTTCCAGAAGCGGAAACATTGCTCAAATCGCCTGACGACACATTCTACTTGGTCGAAACCACTTGGTCGAAACTAAGGGCTAAGGGACTTGCACCGCAATAACATCCTAGGCTGAGCCATGGGGCAAGGCGTAAAGGGTAAAAGTATAGCGGTACTCTAGCTTTGGTCACTTGGCCTGTTGTTCTGTAAAGGTTTCACCAAAATATCTACCGAAATATCTGTAGTCTAGCCAAGTAAGAAACGCTATAGCCGCTGATTTAGATGGCAAGTGCCTAACAAAACCAGTTTCTTTCCAAAATCGGAAGACTTGCTTCCTAAAGAGGTTACATATTACTTGAAGGCATACTCTGCTCGGCACAAAATATGCTCAGAGCACAAGGGACAGTCTCCATCGATAAGCCAATTGTCGCGATGGGTATGGAGCAATTCATGACTGCAAAAAGCCACGAACTCACAACCTAATCACCAACCCCATGTTGGATCTTGATCCAGATAAACAACAGGCCCTTTTCTATCCTTCTGAGGCTGAGCTAAATGATCTATCTATAGCTGTAAACGATTGGTTCCCAAAAGATCAAAAGACCGCGATTATGAGTGTTGACAGCAGAGCACCCTTAACCTACTGTGCTCTCCAGTCTCAGATCAAGCAAGCACCTGCTTTAGCCAGAAAACGCGTAGCCATTCTCACGTCACGGCAAGACCCCGCCACCCTAGCAACAGCTCTGCTCACTGTCATGTATCACGGTGGAACAGCTTGCCCACTAGATCCAACCTTGAGTGATAGCGAACTCCACGCGGCGTTACTGCAATTAAACTGTACTGTAGCCCTTGTTAGCCAAGCCTTTAAGTCCAAACTCCAGAACATGGGGGTTTGCAGCAAATTTACCCTATCCTCGCCAGTAACGAAGTAGCAGGACAATTCGACTGGCTCCCAGTTGAAAGCGGTACCGAGAATCAGCACAGCACAGCAGCAACGCTCGAAACGTTAGCAGCAGACAGGCCATTTCTACTGTTGCGAACGTCGGGAACAACCTCACAACCCAAAGTTGTTCCCTTGACTGGAAAAACTTACTTTATAATGCTCGGGCCATTGCAAAATCCATAGACCTTAAGCGCGCTGATATTTGTCTCAATGCGATGCCGCTTTTTCATATTGGCGGAATCATCTCCTCCTTACTCGCTACCCTAACCTCAGGGTCTTCAGTCATTTGCTTACCCTCGTTTGACCCCAGTGAGTTTACGAGAATGCTCGCAAGTGAACCGTACCCAACATGGTACTACGGTGTTCCAACCATTCACAAAGCGCTTTTGCTTTACTTACAACGCCCCAATGCTACGCCCATCCGGACAAAGCTTCGACTGATTCGGAGTGCCGGTGGACATTTACCTCATTTGGACGCCCTAGCGCTGCAGAAAACATTCGGATGCACAATTCTATCAACCTTTGGACTGACGGAATGTTCACCTATTTGCTCACCATCCCTGCCCTGGCAATTAGAAGTTCAGAATACCGTAGGGCCTGCCATCAGTGCCTCAATCAAGATTGCAGACCATCAAGGTCATCCCATCCCCTACGGTGAAATTGGCGAAATTTTTGTGAAAGGGCCAGGGGTAACGCCAGGGTATGAAGAAGCTGATAACAGCCCTAGTGATGAGAACAAAGATACTTTTATCGATGGATGGTTGAGGACAGGTGATTTAGGAACGATGGCCACCTCTGGATTTGTGTTTCATAAAGGACGCAAAAAAGAAGTATTAAAACGCGGGGGCAAACAAATCTCGCTTCATGAAGTAGATGAAGCGATTCGAAACTGTCATGGCGTAGATATTTGTTTGTCTTTCGGGGTTCCTAACGATTT
The DNA here is from genome assembly GCA_012033015.1 of Phormidesmis sp. RL_2_1. GTDB lineage: Bacteria > Cyanobacteriota > Cyanobacteriia > Phormidesmidales > Phormidesmidaceae > Phormidesmis. The sequence goes on along the minus strand of JAAUPS010000061.1, from coordinate 20,894 downwards.
TTGGGGTGAAGAAGTAGCCTGTGCCGTCGTCCTCAAAAGTGGAGCAGAAAACACAAATGTTGACCAGATTATTCAGGAAGCGAGAAAACGACTAGACGACTACAAGGTGCCTCGCCAGATATTACTGGTAGACCACTCAAAATGGCCCAAATCCAAAACGGGCAAATATAAGCGCCATCTCATGGCCGCCGCTCTGAACGTTCAAGCGGTTGATCTCTCAGTGCCTTTAAGCCTAAAAAGTGCTCCTCAAAACGCCATCCAGGCGCGGCCCGCGCACTCAAGGTTACGTCAAGTGTTAACCTCAATCCCAGATGATCAGCAAGATAAATATATTGAGGAGCAGCTCACTGAGACCATCGGCAAAATGTTGCAGCTAGGTGGAACAGCAGTCGATCCCGATTGCCCGCTAGAAAGGTATGGGCTGGACTCTTTGAGAAGAGTAGAACTTCGCAATTGGCTCTGGGAAGAATTTCAAATAGAACCACCTATTGACCAGTTGCATGGCGGTATTTGCATGATGGAGTTAGCTCAGCTAGTATCGCGGGCCATATCAGGAGCAGCACCTGAGAATTCTGACTATCAAGCTACTAGCCATGTCGCTCATCGTTCAAATCCTAGGGCTGAAAGCGTCTCTAAAAGTTCTCGAAAAGCGCAGCACGCACTGATTATCAAACTTAGAAATCTGGTTTATTTAAGCCATGATGATCAGCTTAACTTCTTTGAAAGACTTCTAAAACAAGCGATTCGCCGCGCTACGGGGATCGCATCGGTGGAGAATATGATCTATGACTATTGCACCAACCGAAATCCAGATGAAACCATTCATCACGCTTGTCTGCGACGTCTTAAGCTAAAGCTTAATTTTAATCAGAGTGGGATTAACAATATCCCAAGCACGGGCCCTGCTGTTATTATTGCCAATCATCCATTTGGCCTGATTGAAACTGCCATTGTTAGATATTTGGTTTCCCTAAGGCGACCAGATTTGAAGAATTTTTCAGCCTCTTTTGGAGATATCAACAGATTTCCAGAAAGGGCTGAGCACATGTTGCCCTTGGATTTCCAGAGTATTCTGACGGGTGATTTAACCGAAAAAGATGTTAAATCCATGAATTTAGCTATATCACATGTGAAGCAAGGTGGTGCATTAATCATATTCCCAGCAGGGTTCATCTCTGTCTCTGACAATCTTTTGGGCGGAAAGGTGGAAGATCGAGAGTGGAAGCTTTTCGCGGCCAAAGTCATTAAGGAATGTCAAGCAACTGTTGTACCCATTTATTTCGCAGGTCAGAACAGCAGATTATTTAATATGATCAGCCGTTGGAATGCTACGTCTATCATGGGATTGTTTTTTTTCAGGGAGCAATTGAGTAAAATAGGCAGCTCTGTCAACTTTCAGATTGGTTCTTCTATTTCCTATGAGCAATTGAAACTTTTTCCAGATTATGGAAGCCTAACCCTTCACCTTAGGGCAGTGACTTACCAGCTCAAAGAAAATATAAAATAGCCGCGTGACGAATCCTATAGATCGGAATAGATCGGATGGTATTTTTAACGTTTGACCTTCTGCTCATGCCGAAAACGATGGTAATTCTCGTAATCCTTGTGATAGACATCTCTAAACATTTCATCTCGCATCCGAGCATTGGGATTCAATAAAAATTCTTTCGATACCTTGGTCAAAATATGGGGAGAAAGATTACCACAGGTAGCGTAAAGCGGATTTGTCCGTTTTACATTCGGAACGCCCCAGCGTGTAGAACAGGCGATGGTAATAGGGGTTAGATTTTTGATCGCGTGCCACCACCAGGGCACATTGATGAGGACGTCGCCTGCACGCAGGTGTGCTTTGAAGATCGGGACTTGAGAATAGAGGGGAAATGTCTCCTGTTGCTCAGCAGGCGTTTTTCTATAGTCCACGGCTGACATAAAATGGATGCCAGTAACGTGCATTTTAGGATACATCCAAACTGAATGATGTGGGCTTACAAAAGTCCATTCTTTCTCACCGAATACGTTGACAAAAAAGTTAACGCCCTTGGCACAGTGATAGTGGGAGCCTGTGTCAGAGCCCCCTAAAAAAAGCTGGATACCAAAGAGTCTAGACGTATCTGGAAGACATGCTTTAATTTTGGTTAGGGGTAGTTGTTGCTCTAGTTCTGGATATTCCAGAAATAGATTGGATATATTTTGTACATATCGACCGCCGGTTGTGCCTAATTGAATTTCATCGACAATTTCTGCCAAGGTAGCACGGCTATTGCTTGAGCCTAAGGCATAGGTATTATCGACACAGACTTCAAAATCCCCGTATTTTTCTTTGAACAAATCGGGTGACCATAGTTCAGTCGCAGCACAGTCTTTGGCAAGGCCCTCAATCACGATGGGCAAGGGGAACTGCCTCAGCATCTGCATGATTTTTCAGGAGAGGCATCTGCTGCGCTAATGCGAGGAATCTGAAAGGGCTTTTGATAATCTATCTGTGCAGCAGAGGCTTGGCTGATGCGCTCTAGCCGAGGATGGATAAGCGTTGCTTCTTGTGACGCCAATAGACTGGCCTTACGACTTAAAACGCGGCATAGCATCATCAAAGCTGCCGTTGAGGCGGTTAAAAAGTCTGCATGGGGGGGTAAATTCGCTAATGTTTCCCAATCATCTCGTGCTTGCAAAAAGTTGTTGTCATTGTTGGCTTTTTGAAGCTGCGTTGGGGTATTGGCAGACAGATTCATGATACTGACTTAACTCCTTATACTTAACTCCTTATACTTAACTCCTGATAGAAACTCCTGATAGAAACTCCTGATAGAAATTCCTGATAGAAATTCCTGATAGAGAAAAAGACTATCACTACCGTTGTAGGCAATGCTCAGGACAGGGCAAAAGTCTGCGGAATAGGCAGGGAGCGCTAGAGGTTAACCACAACGTTACACTTTACTATCATCTTTACTATCATTGAGCTTAATACCTTACGCGCCAGATTGCAGCCCTATGGAGTCCTTCGATCCTTGTTCAAGGCTTGGGCTGACTGCCTTTATTATGCGGCTTGATGGATAAAATAGCTGGTAAACAAGTGTTTCTTTCTTAATGTTCTCTTGATCTAGGTATTGTTCAAAGATAACTGTGTGCCTTCAATCAAAGGCAAAAAAACTACTACAGCAAGGTGGCAAACTGTGTTTAAGTCTACCGATAGCACGTCTAACGCTTTGGTTAATGGCATTGCCAGCGGCGATGTGACTCAAACCACCGCAGTATTGTGGGCTCGCAGTGTGCTGCCTGGTGAGGTGGTATTTGACTATTCGAGCGATCGCACCTTCCAAAACATAGCAGGAACCATCACCCGCACGGTAACGCAGCCGCAGCTACCGGTCAAAGTTGCCCTCGCATCGCTCGATCCTGACACACAGTACTACTACCGCGTGAGTGATCCAACAGGTGCGGCTTTAGTCGGCAAGTTCGCCACAGCGGCGGATCTTTCCGTACAGCGAGGTCTCAATTTTGGAGTCGCAGGCGACTGGCGCGGGGAGCTAGCCCCCTACTCTTCCATTCGGAATGTGGCCAATGCAAGATTAGACTTTTTTGTTGGCCATGGCGATACGATTTATGCAGATGTGGCCTCTCCTGCACTGACAAATCCTGACGGCAGCCGTAAGGGGCAAGCGACGACCCTAGAAGACTTTTGGACAAAACATGATGAGGTGTACGGCAATCGCTTTGATCAGAATGTCTGGGCTAAAATCCGACAGTCTACGCCTATTTTGGCGACGATTGACGATCACGAGGTGACCAACGACTTTTCAGGCGGGGCCAAAATATCGAGTGACCGCCGGTTTCGAACATTGGGCCATAGGGCTGACTATACCCTCATTAACGACAGTCCCCTGTTTGAAAATGGCTTACAGGCTTTTCAAGACTACAATCCGCTGAGAGATGACTTCTATGGTGCAACCGGCGATCCGAGGACTGCTGGAGAACGCAAGCTGTATCGGGCTAACACCTACGGCAGCGATGCAGCAGTCTTTTTGTTAGATGCTCGCTCTTTTCGAGATCAGCCCTTGAGACCATTTTCACGCACTTTTGCAGAAGATTCTTTGACCCAAGATCGCACCCTGCTCGGGCAAGCTCAGCTAGCCGATCTAAAAAATGATTTGGCTGAGGCACAAGCAAACAATATTACCTGGAAGTTTGTGATGGTGCCAGAACCGATCCAAAACTTGGGGCCGATTATTCCCCAGGATCGCTTTGAAGGCTATGCCAAAGAGAGAACAGATTTGCTCAGCTTTATCGATCACCATCACATTGACAATGTGGTATTTATCGCGGCTGATATCCATGGCACAGTCGTCAATAATCTCACCTACCAGACAGAACCAGAAGGAGAACAAATCGCCACCAGCGCCTTTGAAATCACCACCGGATCGGTAGCCTACGACAAACCGCTGGGGCAGACAGTGGCTGGGCCACTGACCACACTACTGCCCAAGTTTGCCGAATTTTACGAGAATTTGCCCATTGCGCCTGATCGGGGGGACTTTCCCAATGACAAAGATGATGTGCTCAAGCAAATCTTTAACCGGCTGATTTTAGAGCCCAATGGGCTTGATCCGGTTGGATTAAAAGACAATTTGCCAGCAGCCGACGGCTTGATCAACGCTAAGCTGTTGCGGGGCGACTATTTTGCCGCCCATACCTATGGCTGGACGCAGTTTGATATCGATCCTTTGAGCCAGAAGCTGACCGTGACAACTTACGGGATTGAGCCCTACAGTGAAGCTGAACTGTTGGAAAATACCGATGATGTGTTACGTCGTCAACCTCGGGTTGTCAGTAAGTTTGAAGTCTTGCCCCATCAAGCGTCGCTTCAGCAGGGGATAGCAGATCGGTCGGAGCCTAGGATGACAGCCTTCGCCACGGCAGATACCACGACAGACGCTTGGGCAAATGTTTTGAACTCAGAATTTGAGGCGATGACCGCTAACCTATTGGCCCCCTCTAGCGTGCTATAGCAAAAGCCATAGCACACTAGAGAACAACCCGGCTAAATCACCGACTGAGTGCTGGCCATCAGTTCGCTCAACTGCCCACTGGCAAGCTCAAACTGCCCTGGTAAGGTAGGTTGCAGTTGCAGGTTAGGGGTCGAGTTGCGATAGTAAGCTACATCAGAGGCCGTCACGCCGCTATACCCGTTAACGCTGACGGTAGCGGTATTTTTGTAAAAGCGTTCAAACTTCACCTCGGTAATCGCACCACTACCGGCCAGCTCGATTTGCAGCGATCGCACCATATCATCGTTGATGGCAATCTCTTGGAAGTTATTCTCACCAAAACCCAGAATCGGATCGGCGTCAATCAGCTCACCGGCAGCATCAAAGGTACTAATCCGACCACTGTCAATCCCACCCGGTAGATCGTTGACATCTAACACGCCAATTGAATGAATAATCACCGGCTCTTCCCAGTCAAAGCTGAAAATACCACCTTTGGCATCATCATCAGGATCGGTAGCATCGCCGTCTTCCGATAGGATCAAAATATTTTCCAACGGGTGCCGATTAGCCCCTATCTGACCTTTTCTTTGCTTGCGATTACCACCCCATCACCCACGCCGGGGCCGCCAAACTTCTGGTTGGGGGTGCCCAGATCAAAATCGCCGCCAGTGGGGTTACTACTGTCAAAAATCATGGCCCCGAATGCATTTCTAGGGGTTGAAATCGTCAACCCTAAAGCCGCATATTCATCGTCTATGCTCGTACCTGCAGACAGCGCTTGACCAGTCCCGTCTGTTTCAAAATCAATCGTAGTGGTGAGATCTTCCGCCTTACTGCGAGCCCGATAAAGCCAGGTTTCACCCGGAGAAAGAATGCGATCGCGACCGACATCACTTTTACGCACAAACGTAGGCTCAAGCTGAGCGCGATCATCAATCACTGAAATATCCGCCAAGTCAAAAGCAACATTGCCAGTATTGCTCACCTCATAAGTCCAAGTGATTGTTTTCTTGGGCTTAACCGAAACTGCAGTAGCAGGGGTATCAGCCTCTTCGCCGTTAATCTTCTTTTCAATGCTGATACTAGGATTTTGGCGGAAAGGTTGCAGCGATCCGGTCGCTGCATCTAGCTTGGCAATCCAAGCATCTGTCGCCCCTGCCGCCAGCCCACCCAAAGAACCTTCGGTAAAGCCCGTGACAAACAACGATCCTTGCCTATCCGCTGTAATCGCCGTCGGCATATCCAAATTGGCAGAGCCAAACTGAGTTATCCACTGCCGCTCACCCAAGCTGTTATACTGCGCTACCCAGGTATCGTAACTGCCTTGGTTAACCCCGCCCAAGTTGGAATTAGTAAACCCTGTGACATAGATATTGTCGGCAAAATCGACCACAACATCGCCTAAAAATAGCCCATCATCACCGGCTGTGCCAAACTGTGTGATCCATTCCTGATTACCGTCCTCATCATATTTGGCCAGGAAAGCATCGTTTTCATTAAAACTGGCATTGACACCGCCTAGATCGCCCCTAGTCCACCCAGCAATATAGGCGTTATTTTGGCTATCGGTATCAACACCCCAAGCAAATTCGTAGTTGAATGTCCCTAACTTATTGACCCAGCGCTCTTCACCATTGGCATCGAACTTTGCAAGCCACACGTCATAAACACCGATACGTGGCCCGCCCAAGTTGTTTTGCGTAAACCCTGTGGCATAGACTGAGCCATCCGCCGACACTGCCACCCCGTAGGTTTCATCAAACCCAACTATATCGGTAGATTCCAGCGTATCACCGTTAAACCAGCGCAAATCGAGATCTTGGTCGTAGGACGCGACCCAAGCAAAATCTTGAACTGACGCAAGGGGAGAATCGACTTGCTCAACAGTAATGCCACTTTGATAAAGATTGCCTTGACTGTCAACGTCTATTTGCAGCGAGTTGTCAATTTCGGGGCCAGGCAACGGCTGAGGATTTTGACGAATGGCAATCACGTTGCCATCCCCATCTAATCTGGCAATCCAAATATCCTGATAGCCTTCATTGGCTTCGGGGCCAGCCAAATCACCCGTGGTTGCCCCCGTAACATACAAATTGACCTGATTATCAGCGGTAACAAAAGCTTCAATATCCCAGCCAATATCTGAATGAGTCGTGCCGAGCTGGGTTAGCCAAACTTGCTGGCCTCGGCTGTCATACTTGGCAATCCACGTATCCCAAGACCCTAGGTTTGACGCACCCAGCGTACCGGTGGTGGTACCAATGACATAAACATTGCCCAAGAGATCAGTCGAAACGCCAAACGCCGCATCAATCCCAAGGGTACCAATCTGGGTGATTGCAGCTACAGCAGGGCCAGGAGGAGGCGTATTGCCGACATATTCAAACGACTCACTGTCCAGATCAATGACGGGCAGGGGCAAACCACCGGCAGGTAAGCCGGGGCCGGGGGGCACATCTGGGAAAAAGGCCAAAATGTCAGAGTCAGGTCTTTGAGTATCCGGGTTGAGACCTCGCCAAACCAGTGCTTTGCCATTGACCACATCTAGCTCGCCTGTGGTCGGGTTGTCGCCAAACAGTGCAAAGGGAATCACCGTGTAATCTTCCCGCGAGCCATGGAGCACGATGGTATCTAACTCAGGCTGGAAATCGGCGATGATGGCTTGCTGTTGCAAACCCAACACAAAATTATCCAGATAGTAAGGCGTGCGCCAGTCACCCAAAAGGAAGCGATCGCGGCCCAGTTTACCGGTTAGTTCGGGTCTAGCAAAAAGCTCAGGCGCAAGCGCTTCGTCCAAAAAATCGCCCAGCAAAATATCCCAGTTGAATCTATCGGCTGAGCCTTCTAACTCTGTTAGCAGAGGAGGAATCGGAATCGGGGCAGCAGGGTCAAAGGCCAATATGGTGTCATTACCGTGGCGCGCCCAACTATTTTGATCGTTGCGAAACCCGAAAAAAAAGTCCGTACCCGGTGTCAGGCTTAACGTATTTTGCTCTGGTGTGTTGTTAGAATTGTTGGCCATATTTTTTAGGTTTGCTTAAAGACAGTTTCGAGGCGCAGCAAAGCAATAGAGACGCTAACAGCAGCGCTCTGAAGAATAGAAATTTACGGTTTATGAAGCACCCAAAACCTCGCTGCAGACCTGATGGCACAGCACTTGGTTCGCTTGATTCGCTCGATTGACTGATAGTTCAGCGCAATAAGTTCAGCGCAATTAGTTCAGCGCCATGAGTTCAGCGCAATGAGTTCAGCGCAATGAGTTCAGCGCAATCTTGCAGATCTGACCTACCAGCGAAATCACACTAACGTTCTGACAAGTTTCGCTATAGCAGAGCATTTGGCAACATCACAACAGCTAACCTCGAAAGGTTGTTGCAGCAATTTTTCAAAGATTTCTATAGCAACAAATTTCTGTACAAAACAAATTTCTATACAACTTGCCAGACAAATTAGATCAACAGAAAAATCAGAGATATCTAGAACTCAATAGATGCCCAAAAATTGATAGATGCGCGACTTTTGGCTTAAAAACCCATCTCAAAAATCTGCAGTTAAAGCAGCTCAATCAACCTGATGCCTTACCATGAGCCCGATCCATTAGCTCAATGACTCACCATTAGCTCGATGACTCATCACTACGTTAATGGAAGATTAATCATGAAAGATTAATCATGGAAGATTAATCATGGAAGATTAATCATGGAAGATTAATCATGGAAGATTAATCATGGAAGATTAATCATGGAAGATTAATCATGGAAGATTAATCATCGAAATCTAGGACTTAATCTGGTTAGGGTTTGTTACCCGTTAGGGTTTGTTACGCGTGAGATTTTGTTACCCATTAGGTTTTGTTAGAAGGTTTTGTTAGATTGAGCGAGTGAGTTAAGTCGCTCTACACACCCTTGACTGAGAGCAATGTAGGTCAAATCCCTTTCTTTTTCGGTCAAGTGATCGTAAAGGCGTCTAAAGTATTCGCAAATCATTAGCATGGCAAAATTACAAAATCACCTAGCGGCGTATTTCTCTCGTAAAGATTCTGTTTATGAGTAGAGATTCTGTCCGGAGAAGACCGATCAAAGCCCCAAAAAAGATGTACAATTAGCCATTGACTCTAGATTCAAACATCCTAGATTCAAACATCCTAGCTTCAAACCTCAGCACTCAAACCCCAGCGCTCAAACCTTAGCGCCAGTTCAAAAACCGTCCATTGACGGTGCATAGGTACGACAGAAATCGCGAGCATTTTAAATAGCATCTTTAAATTAGGATTTCTGTGAAAACCTTCTTTGCAAACTTTTGATTATGAAGCGATTTGCTTGTGTTATAGCCGCGCTTTCGACGATGGGCCTGATCGCTTCACCAATCGGGTTATTGGCTGTTGTCCCAGCTATGGCTCAGGCCGAACTCGATTTGAACGGGAAAGCGCCAGCCAATCCTTATGCGGCGCAGTCTCCCTGGGGGCCTTTTCACGGTGATAGCTACGCCCAGGCGGCTAGTTCATGGCGCGGCCCAGAAGCGGGCGACACGCTAGACGTACAGCACATTTCGTTAAGAGGCTGGGGCGGCACACCAACTCAAATGCACCTTTCTGAGCGTTATCCCGATGGTTCGCGAACGGCTTGGAGTACGACGCTGACTAGTATTGTCAAAGCTAAGGTACAAGGCGATGAGTTTGTCTTCGCTGGCGGCTACAAAATGGACGAAAGAATTTTAGAAGGCAGCGTGCATTGGAATATGCAGCTCGGCGCAGGCAACAAAGCATTTGTTCCCGATCCTAAAAACCGGGCGATTTTACGTTTTGGCGATCGCGATCCGAGCAATCCGATGTCGGAAATTGTGTTGGAAGACACCTTTGTTTTACCCAATGAGGTGAAGGGCAAAGCCGTTGTCATTAATTTGACCTTTGACGGTTGGCTGGTGTTTATGACCACTGAAGCTTGGATAGGCGCAGTGCGCACCGATTTTTCAGAGTATCGAGCGTTTGATCTGGGCGAGGCGATTCAAGATCGAACGATTCACAACTCTTTCCCGGTGGATGAAAATGGTGGCATTTACCTGGTCTCTGCCAATGGGATGAGCAAAGTTCGCTGGACGGGCAATGGCTTCGAGCTGGTTTGGAATACCCCTTACAATTTTCGAGGCCCCGGCTGTCCGCCGCCTTCTAGCAATGTCTGGCGCGAGATTGCCCGAGTCTTTACCGGTCAATCGTGCACCGGCAGCGGCACTACGCCAACGCTGATGGGAAGAGGCAATATGGACAAGCTGGTATACGCCGTAGATAGCCATGAAAAGAACAACTTGGTTGCCTTCTGGCGTGATGATATTCCAGCAGATTGGCCAGGATTACCAGGGCGCGATCGCAGAGTGGCTGGCGTGCTCCAGTTGCCCTACTCCACTTGGGAAGGCGCTGGTTTTACTGCTGAGAATTCTCCGGCAGTTGCGGGCTACGACATCGCCGTCGCGCAATATGCTGGCTTTACACCCAGATGCGAAGTGCCTAAGGGCGTTCAAATGGCCAGATGGCATCCCGAACAAAACCGTCTTTCTCTGCTGTGGACTAACCCTGAGGTACAGTTCAACAACATTATGACCATTAGCCTACCATCGAACTTGCTGTATGGCGTCGGACGCGGTGGGCGCTGCGAATATATCTATCAAGGACTCGACTTAGACAGTGGTCAGAGCGCTTTTGCTCTACCCCTAGGCAGATCGCGAGACTATCTCGATCAGGGCAACAGTCATGCCCTTAACGATGATCGCAGCATCATCTTTGGCAGCCCAACGGGCATGGTTCGAATCCGGCCGGTGGCTCCATAGACACCACAGACACCACAGACACCACTCCACAAGCACGAGAGTGACATCCAGGCTTTGCTATCTCTCGCTCACAAGGATCTCCACTACAGATCTCCATTGACGAAGCGAAACTGCCCATCATTATCTAATGACAGCATGGATAGCTCGGCATTTTCGACAATGCCAACCAACTCTCTCAAAGCGATGTTTGAGCCACCGCTAGCACCTACTAAAAAAGGGTTGGCAATGGGCTCTAAACCTTGCTCCATAGAAAGTATGGGTTCAATCGGCTGAAAAGGCTCTGCGATCGCATAAATGCCCACCCCTGACGGTAAAGTGCCATCCCCTGTATCGATGACATCTAGCACATAATCATTCCGGCTGCCCGATAGCCGAATGAGATCCGTCCCATCAGCTTCAAAGTTTTGCAGCATGGCATAGTCACTGAGCCCTTCGCTCGCTGCATCACCGTCATCGTAAGCCATTTTGTCGGCTACACCCAAAATAAACAGATCTCTACTACCACCGCCTATCAGCATATCAATGCCATCCCCATCGCCAAAGAGAACATTGTATGGCCGACCCAACCACTCATCGCTGCCGATACCGCTACTATTCGACCCATTTTCAACGCTGACTTGAGGGTCATCTAAGCGGCCTTCAAATCTATCTTCAAAGCGGCTTGCGAATCTATCTTCATAGCTTAAATGATTAATTCTATCTACAGATTGGCTCTTTAGAGTTGCAAAGAAGGACTCAAACCAATCTCTCAGTGCCCCAAAGTCCATGAGTGCTCCAAAGTTCATAAGTGCTCCAAAGTCCATGAGTTTTTGATGTTCCATACTCACAACAAATCCCTAACCCAGCACATCCAGCGCATTAGCTTTGCTTTAAGGATTAACTTTCCTTCCCAAGAATACTGACACAAGCTATCAGTCACTTTCCAGTTTCGGAACAAATTTTACCGCTGTGGCTCAGTATTAGCTAACAGGCCATGGCCTTAGCTAACAGGACATGGCCTCTTTCTCCATGTCTTGGGGGGCTGAGGCTGATGAAGACAGAGTCATGTGTGATGGATAGCTTGGTAAGGCTGTCACAGCAGCGACAAACGTTTCTGAACCAAGGGCATGATCAACAGCAAGCTCCGGGGCAGCGCGAAACCCTATCTCTTGTAAAAACGCTTTGACTTGAGCATTACGCGGCCCGCTCATGTAAGGAGCCACCACCTGAGAGAGTCCCTGCTGGCGAGCGAAATCAGCGAGCTTAGCCATAAATGCCGTTTCTATGCCACGGCCCAAAGCCCGACAGCTCATTAAAAAGGTATCTAGCCAAAGTTGACCGCCTGCAGGCCCGTCCGTGGTGGGCCTGACTATGGCAGCCCCGACTAGACCATAGTCACCGAATCGGTCTGTGACGCTGAGTGCCCAGATGGAATAATCTGATGGCAAGGCTTGAATGTCGATCAAAGAGCGACGAATCAAAGAGAGATTGAACTGATTGGTTTTTGGGTGAGCTGAGCAATACGGGCCAGTTCAGCCCCCGTTACAGACGCTGTCATCCCCTCTGCTGTTGTGGTTATACCGCCTAGGTCAGAGCTGGCTTCAGGCCGTAGTTCGGAGAGCATGACGACAGGGCGAATATTGACCTTTAGCTGTAGGGCTGCCAGATAGTCGCCTAGGCTTACATCCCCTGCTTGGAGCTGCTGGCGCTGTTGCTCTTGACGCATATATTGCGTGCGCTGTTGGTCTTCGGCAGTGATGTTGGCAGCATCGAAGCACCACAGTTGTAACAGGACTTCGACGTATTGAGCAGGGTCTTTGGGCAAGGGGAGAACGGTGACAGCAGGCGCATTGGTGAGCACTTCAAGTCTTTCGGTAGGGGAGTCATCAATGAAAACAAAGCTATCAAGACCTAAATTGAGTTCACTGGCTAGCGATCGCAAGTTGGCTGATTTTGCTTGCCAGTCAATCCGGTGGGCAGCAATATCACCTCGCTGGATTAGCATAGCCGGATGGTGATCGCACACCTGCCAGACATCAGCAGCTTCATTTTTACTGGTGAGCACCAGCAAAATCCCCCGTTGCCTAAGCGCCAGCAAAGCACTTTGAAAAAGACGAAAGCTTCTGCCCGGATAATCGTCACCAAGAGCAATACCACTCAGATGATCTTCCCCAATGACACCGCCCCAAAGCGTATTGTCACAGTCTAGAGCAATGACCTTTTTGGGCGGCAGATAGGTTTGCCGGATCACCCGAGCGATTTCAATCCCTAGCCGCTGGTAGACCAATTGAGAATAAGGGGCACGGGCCACCATATCAAGCCCGCCATCACGCGCTTGAGACAAACCAATCTCTTCAATAACACCTGCAAAATCTAGCCGACGAACATTGGCCATTGCCGCCAATTCAGTACTCCACCAACTGCGAAGCGCCAATCCTTGCACCTTGCTATCTGCAGCAGCAACAGGATTCAGAGAAGCCGTATCGGAAAAATCGAGGTCGTCGGTGGCAGATTAGAGACTATCAGACCAGGACGTTGCTGAGCGTAGTGGCGAATCGCCGCCATTATCTGCTGAGCGCGGCTCAAACCGTCTATCTCAACTGGGCCAAGCAGATCTTCAGGTCGAACAAGCACAACATTAATCCCGGCCTGATCATAAAAAGGGCTGTTGGCATCGAGCAGGGTTGGCTCCACCTGGTTAAACGTGAGAAAATCCACCGAGACATGGATACCGAAGGCACGACACCAAAGCACAAGGGACGACACTAAAGGCTGGGCTGTAAAAGTAGCTGCTACACGAACTATTTTTTCCGGTGTTTGGTCTGAGCTGTAGCCAGCCTTGGCAGACGAATGATAGCGCTGCGCCAAGAGCCGCGTCGTTGCCTGAAAATCGCCCAAAGGCAGCAGTTCAGGATCATCGGGGAGGGATACTGAATTGCCCCCAACCAGAACCTCTGCAGCTCGTGAAGCAGCACCTGTTCCAGATGAAACCACATTTTCATCGGCCGCTTTATAGGCCGCTGGTGAAGCCGACTGAACGATCGCCTGGACAGCCCTTCGCGAGTTGAGCTGAACCATGTCAGCGGGCGAAAGGCGTAGACCAAAGTGGTCAAACAGGGCAGCTGCGATCGCCATTTTTGCCAAAGAATCCCAGTCACTACAGCGACTGCTGTCAAGATCTGCAGTTATTTGTTCAATCGGCAGCCGCAGCACCTCAGCTAACATACTATCGATAGCCTGGGAAACCGCATCAGATTCATCCGATTGTGCGGCTAAGTCTTGGACTTGAGCAACCTTGTAGGTGGTGGTCTCTTGAGCCGCCTTAGTGCGCAATAGCTTAGCCGGATTGCCGCCCCATACCTCATAGGGCGCAATGCGCGTGTAGGGCAACAGGTTACTGCCCATTTCCACAACTGCACCCCGACCAATTTCAATCCCCATGCCCAGATAAGCATTACCGCCAATCGTCACTTCATCACCAATTGTGATAGGCGCACAAGCATATTTGAGATAGCCACCAGAGGTATTGAGCGCATGGCATACCAACTGGCAGTTTGAGCCAATTACCACACGATTGCCTATATAGGTCAGATCAGGATCCTGAGAGCGAGAAATCACCAGCGAGCCTTGACCTATATGCACCGACGGGGCGTACGCTCTGAGCACCAGCCGGTTCATCCAGGCAAAAATCAGCGGCGGCATCACCGAGTAGTTCAAGGCGGGCAGCCTTTGCATCAATAGCCCCATCCGATACAGCGCGAGCACTCTCGCTGCTGAGATAAACATCATCAGATCTTGAGGCGAGCTAAAGCTGAGATCAACTTTTAAAGACGTTGGCTTTTGAAACCCTAGGAACATCAGAGCAGTGACGATCGCCCCTGCACCTACAAACAAAAACAGCCAGAGCAGATATAGCAGGGGTAAGGCCACCAGCACAACCGCTAAGCTAGCCGATGCCAAAAGAGGATAAACGACGATAGCTAAGAGACTGCTAGCAATCACCGAGAGCAGCAGCGGATAGAACCAGCTCAACAAATCAACGATTAGGGCAATAAGGCGTAATAGACTTTTCATCTGATTGACTTAACTGTTGTAATTTATCTTTATTTATCCATCGGATAGGCTGACAACAAACCCGCTGAAACCAGCGAAAATACGCCAGCAGCGGCGAGCGATAACTGCACGCCCAAGGGCTGATCGACAGTTCTACCCAGGCTCAGCAGCAGACCCACAATCAACGCCCCTAAGCCAACACTCACTTCTACAAACAAACCACGACTACCGAAGTAAACCGCCTGAGCCGACTTGCCCAAATCTAGGTCGTACTCAACGACGTCAGGCATCATGGCATTGGGTAGCACAAAAAAGCCTGCTAGCCCCACGCTTCCCACCGGTAATAACACCATCCATAGCGCCACAGAGTCGCCAATCCACCAGGAGGCGAGAGTCAGCAACAACAACCCCACGCCCGACCACACCATTGAAATCTGCAAAACCTTCCTTTTGCCAAATCGCTTCACCAAGGGCTTGATGCCGATCATGCCAGCAGCGGCTCCAGCAAGTACCAGCAGGTTGAGCCAAGCACTGAAACCAATGTTTTGACGAAGCAGGGCGATCGCGAAAAAAGGCGGACAAATCCCCAGAATGGTGGTGGCAATCCAGGCGGCTGAAACACTCAATACATAAGGTCGAAAAGCAACATTCTGCCAGCTTTTTTGCAGAGAAACCAGTAGCGCTGGCGGGTGAGACATTGGCGCAACATGCTCCGGGGCCATCAGCGGCAGCAACAGCGTCACCACACTGACTAACGCGACAATGGCCGTCATCCCGCCAAAATCATATTGCTCAATCAGCCAAGGCGCACCTGCGCCTCCCGCTGCTGTACCCAACAAACTGGTAATCGCCAGCCATTTGGCCAGCATCACCCGCTGTTGGTTTTGGGTAGCCAGCTCTGGCAGCCAAGCCAGATAGGGCACCTGATAAAGCGAAAAGGCCAAGTGAAATACGCACAACAGCGCTAACAAATAGAGGCTGTTACCCGTTGTTTCAGGCGTGATAACGGGCTTAAAAAGCAAAACAAAGCTAATCGCCATCGGCAGCGTACTACCGGCCAAAAAAGGTCGCCGTTTACCCCATACGCCCTGGGTACGATCTGAGCAATAGCCTGCTACCGGCTGTAAAATAGCACCCACTATCCGGCTGATAAAAGCGACTATTCCCACTACTGCAGCAGATACAAGAATAGGTAGCTGAACGGCATTTGGCCCTGGATCATAGCGATAAAGAATGACCGACATTAAGGCACTTTTAATTAAAAATAAGCCAAAAAAACCGATGGCGTAGGCTGGCCATACCACTGGCAGGCGATCGTTTTTGGGATAGAAGGACATGGGAGCCATGAAAAAGAATTCCTAAGTAGCATGTAACTTCTGGCAGGTCGCCCAGCGAACAATCGCATCCTCCCAGTGACGATAAACGCGCTCTTTGGTCACCTCGTCTAAGCTGTACTGATTTTTTTGATAGGTTGCCTGAGCGGCAATATAGACCTCAAACTTCTCTTTGGCCTGCTCAAAGCCAGGTAGATTCAGTGACTGATAGATGTTCTCCAGGCAGGCCATTTCGCCCTCTTCGAGATCCTCGTAGCAAATTTCGACGAAATTCTCAGGTGGAATTAAATCGACCGTGTTGAAAAATACATCCATCAGTTCTTTGTAAAAGCGAAAGATATTGTCTTCTAGCTCCGCTTCATTGATGGTTTGCAGCGCGTAGTGGGGCAGCATTTTTTTATAAAACCGCATCGTAGAGGTGTAAACGTCATAGGGATTGCGGTATAGGTGAACGAATTTGGCCGTGGGAAAAAGCTTTAGCAATTCGGCAATCCGAGCAGTGTTAGAAGGATTTTTTACCACCAGCGGTTTGCCACCGGCGTGGAGCGTCGCCTTTTTTAAAATTTTGAGGTACTGCCGTTGCCAGCGCTGCCTGTCTGATTCGGATAAATTTTGCAGGAGCACAGATTGGCGAAAAATCTCTCCCATTCGCTGCGGGAAGTACCAGCCGCAATAAAAAGAAAACTCAGATACATTGGCAAGTGAATAGTCTTCTTCTTCGGGCACGCTGGGTGAATAGGAAACATTGTCCATGAGTCTGACTTCTGGCCAGTACTTTTGTAAGTTGGCAGCCAGCAGATTTTGCATGGTCAAAAATGTCTCTGGCAAAAATGCCTGTAGGCTAGAGACGTAACCCCACTGCGGATCTTGCACCATCAAGCGGTGCAAATAGGTCGTGCCGCTGCGCCAATGGCCCAAAATAAAAATAGGCGGCTGGTCAATTTGGGTGTGCTGAATCGCTTTGCCATAGCGTAGGTTTTCAGCCAAGCGAATCGGTGCGTTCAGGAGGCTCATGCCAGTCACGCCTAAAGCTTTAGAAAAATAAGGTGAGCTAATGCCGCCATTTTTGATAGACAGAGATAGCCAATTACGCAAGGTACTGCCCGAGAGGGGATGTTGCACTTTGGCGGGGCGCTGTTGAGAAGCAGTCATAGGTGATAAGGGGGGCTCAATTCAAACAAAACATCGAGTAGATCAGCAAAGTCGGGTGGCATTCTTAACTTTGCGTGTCGAGGGGCCTGTTGTCCTAATAACGGCTTGAGCCGATCAGACTGTTTTAAGTAACTCGACAGATGCAATATAGCTTTGGTCGCTTGGCTGAAGTACAGCATGTAGGCTAAAACCATTACGTGACAACGGGCCAAACGACGCGCATGTACCCGTTGGCGTAGCCTCGCCGTCGGCGTTATGCATCCAGCACATGCTATAGACAAACAGTTCAGTAGATAAACCAACAGTTCAGTAGATAGACAAACAGTTCAGTAGATAGACAAACAGAAATAAACCAACAGAAATAAACCAAACATAAGGCTCAAGGTCTTGAAGACATGCGCGTGCTACCGGCTAACTCGACAGCAGCCGGTTTGATCCGCTGTTGGTTGAGCTGCGGTACACCGATGGCCCGGTAAGTCGCATCGCCAAAGCGAGGAAAGAACTGCCACGTGGCAAACAGCAATTTGCTGATGGTAGAGGCGATCACATCTTTGCTGACCACCACCTCCGCCTGGTTTTGTTCAATCGCTTTGATCACTGCCGCTGCCACCCTCGCAGGCGAAATACTGCCAGCAAGCTGCGGCGCGGGTATACCGGTATCGGCCATCATGCCGCTACTGTCTACATAGCCGGGGCAAATGGTCGATATTTCTACCTCAGTGCCGACTAGCTCTTGGCGCAGGGCATCGCTCCACATCAGGAGACCAGCTTTACTGGCCGAATAAGCACTGTCAAAGGGATGACCTTTTTTTGCGGCGGTAGAGGCCATGTTGACAATATGACCACTGCCGCGTTGCACCATGCTGGGCAGCAGCAGTCGAGAAAGTTCCATAGCCGCTAGTAAATTCACCCCGATGACGGCCTGCAAGTCTTGCAGAGTATAGTCTTGGAAGGCTCGATAGCGCTCGATGCCAGCATTGTTAATCAAAATATCCACTGGGCCTGCTGTTTGCTCGACGGTTTGAATCAGATCGCTCAGTGACTCGCTGCGGCTCAAATCCCAGGCGATGCTGTAGCATTTGGCGGCTACAGTGCTGGCCATCGGGCCAGATGAGGTACCAGATGAGGCACCAGATGGGGCACCAGATGAACCGATCTCTTGACAAACGTGAGCTAGCTTGGCGCGATCGCGCGCGACCCCCACGACAGTAGCACCAGATTGAAAGAGCGATCGCGCTATCACCGCACCAATGCCCCGCGATGCCCCCGTCAGTAAAACTGTTTTTCCATCCAGCGCTGTCATCTCAATATCCTCATGACGTCCTGATTTTCCATCTCTTAAAATCTCATAGCCTCATTTCAAGCCCTACCAAAACGGCACTTTATAGCGTCTGTCGAGTGAGTTAGGACAATCGTCATTCTCCTCAAAGAGGCTATGCCAGTGCTGACATCTTTTCAAGTGATGCAAAGTTCTTACCGCCTAGCGAAATAGACTGTTCCGAAACACCCGTTTGCAGTCGAGACAACAAATAATCGAGATCTTTCGCCACAATATTGGTGCCATGATCTGGCTCGACCAAGCCCGCCAGCAAAATATCAGTACCATGCTGCTCAACCAATCGCTGCAAACCCAAAAAGTTGAACACACCTGACTCATAGGTGCCACAGGGCACCGAAGGATTTTCAACCCCTGTGCAGTACTCTTTGTCTGAGGCAAACCACTGATCGAGCGGATAGCCGTGAAAATGCACCATAGGCATCCCTTGTTCAATCAGCGATGGGGCAAACAGCGATGCCCCCAAGGCCAGCCCAATCATGACGTAAAGATCGTAAGAGGGCTTGACATCGCTGGTGTTAGGATCAGTGCCCGTAGGCAACTGCAAGTGCAAACAGCCGCCTTTTAGCCCTACTCTAACCACATCTTGCTCTAGGCTGAGGTGGGTTTTGTTCGCTCCCGAGCGAGAGCTGACTAGCCACATATCAGGCACTTGGCGAAAACGCTGTTCACCATGGGCGACAAAGGTGAGATACCATCTGCCCATATCACTTTGGCGCAGTTCGTCAGAGCTATAGCCAGCCACAGGCGATAGACTCTGCCATGCTTGCTCAGAAATCTCTACATCCCCTACATACTGCGGCGGTTCCGCATAGGCCACAAAACCATAGGACACACCTGTTCTACCTTTTGCCATCCAGTCCACAATGTCGCGATGAGATTTACGCTTCACCACATCGTCAATTTTGAAGCCATCGGGCAGCAGACCAGTGGGTTCGAGAGCGTTGCCTAACTGCACAAGCTTTTGGGCGTAGGCAGAGTCAGTCGGTGCGTAGTTGTCAATGGCAAAGCGACTCAAAGAGAGCGGCATAATCGGCACATAGACTTTAGGAATCAAAGACTTGGCCACAAATTCGTCAATATTAATTGCCGGAAAAACAGAATCAGACAGATTCATATTCAAAATCGAAAGCTGTTTTTCAGAGACCCCAATCACAATCTCAGAGAAAGTTCTGACCAGCGTGCTGACACCAATCGGAATCTTTTTCTCGTAGTTCAAATGGGGACTGATAAACTCGGTGTCCAAATCGGTTAAAACAATCACCTGAGTGTTAGTCGGATCTTCTAAATCATGGATGTTTTCTTCGGCCCAGCTAATAAACTGAGCAATTTTTGAAACCGACAGCTTGCGGTCTTTGAGCCAAAAGCGCGTGTAAAGCTGATAAAGATTTTCGGCAATGCAGACCTTGAGCTTGCCCATGGCAGAAGGGCGACGCTCCACGTCAATCATGGCGTTAATATCCGCCTTGACGGCCTGAGAGTAGATTGTTCGTTTGCGCTGAATCAATGGCAGGTCAATGTCGTATTGGCTTTCACGGGTGGCAGCTTCCCAAGGCACAATTTCTACACCATCGCTTTCTAGCTTGGCTTTGAGCTGTTCTCTAAAGGCACTGACAACGCTGTTTTGGTAGTTTGCGGGCAGGGGCCGAAACGTCACTTTGAGCTTTTGAGCCATCAGTTTCGGGTCAATCACAGGTGGATTGAAGGATTCGGCTTTGCCATAGCCCCCAATCAGTCGGCCAATGGTTTGTAAGCTGAGTCCTTGGAAAGAAGCCATGCAGCCTGCTGCGGCCTGAGCAGCCGACGGCTGCAACAAATCTTGCTGCAAAACTCTAGAATTTCAGCTTTATTACTGGCGAGTTCCGACTGTAGCTGAGCGGTCATCAGTCCTTTGGGCGAGTTGATTTTGAGCTTGCCATCGTCGGCCCAAACTTTGATGCCTTGGTCTGCAAGCTGTTCCATTAAGGTGGATACGTTCATGGTTGGGTTTGGGGGGAGAAAGGGGAGAAAGGAAAAGGGAAAAGGGGAAAAGGGAGATCAAATTTCGAAGACTTCGGTGCCAGCGGTTTCAAAGGACGCGGCTAGGTGCTTGGATAATCGATCGATGGTGGGATGGTGCACGAGCATCAGCGGCGTAACTTCAACGCCGAACGCCTGTTTGCCGCACTAGCAATGCCAATGGCGAGCACTGAATCGAGCCCGTAGGTACTCAAAAGGGGGCGAGCTACGGATCGG
>JAAUPS010000060.1 GCA_012033015.1 Phormidesmis sp. RL_2_1 | reverse complement strand
TGAATGCCGATTCGAATGCCGATTCGAATGCCGATTTCAGCTTAAAGTTTGTTTAATCCCATCCGGCTCAATCTCATTCGGCTCAATCCCATCAGCTCAATCTCAACTCACTCAACCCCATCGCCCCATCATTTGTCTTCACGCTGCCAATTACCATGCTGAACCCCAACTTGGATGACATCCAACTCAATAAACAAGAGTACGAACGCTACTCTCGCCATCTGATTCTCCCGGAGGTCGGTCTCGACGGTCAAAAAAAGCTCAAAGCTGCTAGCGTGTGTTGCGTCGGCACCGGGGGTTTGGGCTCACCTTTACTGCTGTATTTAGCTGCCGCTGGCATTGGCCGCATCGGCATTGTCGATTTTGACGTGGTCGATCACTCCAATCTCCAGCGCCAAGTCATTCACGGCACCTCATGGGTCGGCAAACCCAAAATTGAATCGGCCAAAAACCGCATTCTCGAAATCAATCCCTACTGTCAGATAGATCTGCATGAAGTTCGGCTCTCCTCAGACAATGCCCTAGAAATCTTCGAGCCCTACGATATCGTGGTCGATGGCACAGATAATTTCCCCACCCGCTATCTGGTCAATGATGCCTGCGTCTTACTAGATAAACCCAACGTCTACGGTTCTATCTTTCGTTTTGAAGGGCAAGCCACTGTCTTCAATTACGAAGGTGGGCCAAACTACCGCGATCTCTACCCCGAGCCTCCACCGCCGGGACTAGTCCCCTCCTGCGCAGAAGGCGGCGTGCTAGGCATTCTTCCCGGTATGATCGGCGTCATTCAGGCTACCGAAACTATCAAAATTATTCTGGGTAAAGGCAACACCCTTAGCGGTCGGCTGCTGGTGTACAACTCCTTGGACATGAGCTTTAGAGAACTTAAGCTACGCACACCTCCTGCAGAGCATCGCGCTGTCATCAAGGAACTGATTGACTACGAACAGTTCTGCGGTATTCCGCAAGCGGCTGAAGCAGAAGCGAAAAAGCAAGCTAGTCTAGCTGAAATGACCGTCAGCGATCTCAAAGCGCTAATAGACAGCGGCAACCAGGACTACTTCTTGCTCGATGTTCGTAATCCGAACGAGTACGAAATTGCTAAAATTCCTGGCTCTACTTTGATCCCACTGGGTGAAATTGAAAATGGGGATGGCGTACTCAAGCTCAAAGCTATGCTCAACAACCATAAATTAGTAGCCCATTGCAAAATGGGTGGCCGCTCGGCCAAAGCGCTTGCCATTCTTCAAGAAGCGGGAATTGAGGGCACCAATGTCAAAGGCGGCATTCAAGCCTGGAGCCGAGAAATCGATCCCTCTGTGCCTGAGTATTAATCTGTACCTGAAATCTGTACCTGAAATCTGCCTCGAACTTACTCGAACTTACTCGACGCTGCACCATGAGCTTAAAAGATCGCATTTCCGACGAAATCAAAGCCGCGATGAAAGCTAAAGATAAGCTGCGATTAGAAACCGTGCGCGGCATTAAAAAAGTCATTTTAGAAAAAGAGAGTGAATTGCGGGCAACAGGCCGCGAAGCGCTCAATCAAGAAGAAGAGTTAGCTATTGTCATGCAGCTTGCCAAGCAGCGCCGTGATTCGATTCAGCAATTTACCGACGCTGGCCGCGAGGAGCTAGCGGACAAAGAAGCGCAAGAGCTAGAAATTTTGTCAGAATATTTGCCTGCGCAACTCTCTGATGCGGACGTAGAGGCCGCTATCGTGGCAGTGATTGAACAAGTGGGCGCTAGCGGCCCTCGCGATATGGGCAAAGTGATGGGGCCAGTCATGCAAAAGCTCAAGGGCCAAGCCGATGGCGCTAAGGTGCAGGCGATGGTAAAAGCCCAACTTTTAGGCAGCTAGATAGGGGCTAGGCATCACCGGCAATGCCTCCATAACCGGCAATGCCCCCATAACCGGCAATGGCTCCATAACCGGCAAGATGCTAGCACCCCTAATTCACCCGCAATCGACGTGTTACGACTGTCAAGCCGTCATCTCTGACGAGCAGAGCCGACACCCAGCGGTTATCTGGCGTCGGCGGTGCGGCTCCAATTTTAAACAAACCACCGGCTGCTAGTAGCTCTAGCTCTATGGGGCGGCCTGTGAAGAAATCAGTGGCCGTTGCCCCTTCTTCAATTGCGGCTCCTAGCAAGTAGCGATTGCCCAAGGGTTCAGTAACAATCGCATCAAATTCGTAGGTTTCTCCCGAAGTCACCTGCTCTGGCAAAATCACAGAGACAGTAGGGGGGTGATCGCCAGCCATCACTTGATTGCGTTCGGAAAGGGTGGTTTGGGAGACGATTTTGCCGTCTTGATAGGTTTGCTGAGAGCGAATCACAGCCTCTAGCTTGGTAGATTGACCGTCAATCATTTGGGTGCCGTCAATGTAAGTGACGGTTTCGGCGCTGTAGCCGCCTTCAGCAGGTTCCCAGGACTGTAACTCTACGCGATAGGTCAAATTGCTGTAGCGAGACCAAAGCGTCTCTAGAGCGGCAGATAGGGTGTCGTAGGTGAATCCATCTTCATTGGTAAACTCAGGACTATAGCTGGTCATCACGCCAGCAACATCGCCAGCGGTAGCTGCCGTTTCAACTTGTTCAATAATGGCGGTTAACTCAGCCGGTGCACTCTCTGGTGAAGCGGCCTGCAGTTGACGTCCACCCCCGCCGTACCAAGTTAACGCCAACCCAAAAATGAAAGCAGCAGTTTGCCGTTTATGGGGCCACTTCTGAGGCCGTGCTTGGGGCCATTTTTGGGGCCATAGTTGGCGATGGATCATGAGTTTCTCATTCCTTGAATACTTGAATAAATTTGATGACAGTTGCAAAATCAAGTCCATTGGTGCGCCGATAGTATCTTAAATCAAGGTAACCTGAAATTCGGACTGGGCCAATGGCTGGCTTGGCGGCTGATAGGGCCAATGAATTTTCGATCGATTTTAAGGGGGCTTTGCATTATGGGTGTGGTGGGTGCAGATATGCCGTTAGCAGTACCTCAGAAACAGGCTGGTCAAGAACACGCTACTCAAGGTCAGTTTACCAAAAGCGCCAAAAAGCTGCTGATTGCTGCAAGCGGCACAGGCGGACATCTTTTCCCTGCGATCGCTACAGCACAACAGCTTACTGAGTGTGCCAGCGCTGACTACACCATTGAATGGCTCGGCGTTCCTGATAGATTGGAGATTCAGCTCGTGCCTGAGTATTATCCTCTGCATACGGTCAGTATGGGCGGTGCTCAGGGTAGTTTTGGATTAGGTGTTGTTAAGCTAGGGTCTCTTAAGCTGTTGGCCCGCTTTGCCAAATCGACATGGCAAGTGCGTCGGTTGCTCAAACGAGGAAATTTTCAAGGTGTGTTTACAACCGGTGGATATATCGCCGCGCCTGCGATTGTGGCGGCGCGATCTCTAGGCTTACCGGCTATTTTACATGAGTCGAATGCGTTGCCCGGCAAGGTCACCCGCTGGCTGAGTCCGCGCTGTACAACTGTGGCGTTAGGGTTTGCAGAAGCGGCCCAATATTTGCCCCAGGCGAAGACGGAGATTGTGGGCACACCGGTGCGATCGCAATTTCTCATAGATTGCCAAAGCGGCCTGAGCGACTTTGATATTCCGGTAGATGTACCGCTAATTGTGGTCGTTGGCGGCTCCCAAGGTGCAGTGGCGGTAAACCAAATGGTGCGCAAAGCGGCAACGGCATGGCTAGATTCTGGGGCATGGATCGTTCACATCACAGGCACAAACGATCCCGAGGCCGACAGCTTCAGCCATCCCCACTACCTGCACCGCCCCTTTTACGACAATATGGCGGCGCTGTTTCATCGCGCTGATTTGGCGGTGAGTCGCGCTGGGGCCGGGACATTAATTGAACTTGCGATTACAGGAACCCCGTCGATTTTAATTCCCTATCCTTTTGCTGCCGAAGATCATCAAACCTACAATGCGTTAGCCTTTCGTGATGCAGGTGCAGCGCAGCTCTATCAACAGGCAGATCTATCGGCTGAGCAAATGGAATCGATCGTGTTGGCACTGTTGCGATCGCCTGAACATCTCAGCCAAATGGCCGCCGCTGCCCGCCGCCTATCGACCAGCGACAGTGCCGCGAAAATGGCCCAGCTCATTGACGCGCAGCTCTGAGATGAGCAGCTTTGAGATGCGCAGGTCTAGTCAATGAGCAGATCTAGCGGTGCTCACGCCCAGCAATGCTCATATGTGCCCCACTAGCAAACCCTAGCGACCTATCTTCTCAAAAACTTCTGACGCATACGATCTGCCAGCATACCGGCCTCAGGAATCCCTAAAACCACTGTCAGCAAGGCAAATGTCGCTATCCCCATAGCCCCTGCCAAACTCATCAAAATCAAATTCACCCAAAACCCATCAGCCCCCATCAAGCTTGTCAAACCGCCCAACGTCAGCCAACAAGAAACACCACTCAGTGCACTCGCCGCCGTCAGGCTAAAAATACTGCGGGCCCAATCTGCCATCGGCAAGCCGCCAATTTTGCGATCGAGCAATACCGTCATGGCCACCAAAGACACCACATTGACGCCAATGGTGGCGACCACTAAGCCTGCAGGCCCCATCCAATTGAACAAGAAATAGTCCAAAACAGCATTGATCGCAATATTCACCAAGCTGATCTTAAAAGGCGTTTGGCCATCGCCTAGGGCATAAAACACCCGCACCATGACATCGCGAGCGAGGTAAACAAACATGCCCACCCCGTAAGCAATTAAAATCATGGTCACTAGCCGTACGGCGTCTTCGTCAAAATTGCCGCGCTTATATACCACTGTGACAATCGGCTGGGCCAGGGTAATAATCAACGCACTCATCGGCAGCATGGTGAGCGCCACCAGCACCAAGCTTTGGCGAATGCGCTGTTTGAGTTCAGGCCACTGTGAAGGATCTGTTAGCCGAGAAAAGATAGGAAAAAACGGCACCAAAATAATATTGGACACAATTCCCAGCGGCGTTTGCACGAGTAAATTGGCAAAGCCCAAAGCCGCTAAAGTGCCCGGAACAAACGCCGCAAAAATAAATCAGTGTACACGTTGATTTGCATCGTGCCAGATGACAAGGTTGCGGGCGCTAAGACCTTCAGCACATCGCCTACACCCGGATCTTGAAGATTGAACCGCAGACGCAGGCGACCCAAACCTGACTTCCACAAAGCGGGCACCTGCACAAGCCACTGCAAAATTGCCCCTGCCAACGAGCCGAAGGCCAGCACCATGCCGCCCAGCATAACGTTGTTAGCACTGCTGATATCGCCATCGGTTAGTGCCCAAAAGATCCCAAGCCCCGCAATCACCGCCGCGCTAGATAGTAGCGGACTAATAGAAGGCAGCCAGTACTGATCATCTGCATTGAGGGTGCCAAAACCAATGCCTATGAAGCAGGCGAAAACCGTAATCGGTGCCATAATTCGCAGTTGCATAATGGCAATTTGCCGACTGACTTCACCGATATCGGTGGCCAAAAATCCTCGTCCGAGAAGATCAATAATCGGCTCAGCGAAAATGAACATGCCAATGCTGATGACCACGAGCCCAAGCCCCACAACCGTCGTTACCGTTTCGACAATGGGCGCAATATCTGCTTTCTGGCGCTTGGAAACAGCGCTGACAATCGCACTGTGAAAGGGGCCGTTGATCCCACCAAGGAGCACCAGCAAAAAACCTGGAATGACGTAGGAAATGCCATAGGCATCGGTGACAGGGCCCGTGCCAAAGGCGGCTGCGATCGCCGTTTCTCTCAATAGCCCAAATACCTTACTCAGCAAGGTGGCCGCTGCCACAATACCGGCAATTCCTGCTAGCGATCGCTTACCCAAAAGTGTATCTCCGATAACCAATTTCCCATTTAAGCACTCATTTTGTCACCCGTTATGACCGTTATGGTCGTAATGCAGATATTCAACGAACAGCCGTACGCAGCCAATGACTGGCAAAGTCCACCCCCATGGTCAACACGATAAACACCGCCAAGCTCGCAGCTAGGGCGCTGTAGTCAAAGCTGCTGAGCTGCTCAGTGATTAATCGGCCTAGCCCCCCTGCGCCGACTAGGCCAACAATCACCGTTTCTCTAAGGCACACTTCCCAGCGATAGAACACATAGGCCAAAAACCGTGAGCGGTTGGCCGGTAAAATGCCATAGAAAATTAGGCTGCCGCTAGCAGCACCTAGCGCTCGCAAAGCGCGCACAGGCCCATCTGGTAAGTTTTCATTGACCTCGGCCATCAGCCGCCCCAAAATGCCGAAGTTATGAATTGCAAGGGCTAAAGCGCCAGGTAAAATGCCTGGAAACATTCCGTATAGAATCACCAGAGCCAAAATTGGTGCTGGAATCGCTCTAGCACCGAGCAAAACCAAGCGAGCGAGCATCATTGCCCCGTGACCTATGACCCATCCTTTTTTTTCGCCGACTGAGCGCAGCAGCCCACCCGGCAAAAAAAAGTTTTGAGCAGCGGGAAACGAGAAGGCTACACCGCCTAAACCCGCTAAGGTAATGGCCAAAACAGACATAGCGACGGTTTGTAAGGCGATAGGGAACAGCGTCCAGGAAAATTCAGGCAGGACTTCGGCGGGGCTAACTTGGACGGCAATATCCAACAGGAGCATCCTTGCCTGTTCCCAACGACTCCCATCAATCCAATCTATCCAATCAATCTTGAGGTAGGCCAAACATAAAGGGACCGATGAGCGATCGCACTCCAAGAAAGCCAGATGAATACCCCCCAGAGCAAACCTTTGGGCTGTTGGGGTGGCGATTTTGCGCGTGGCTGCTGTGCGACTGGCTGATTGCCTAGATCCATCCGACTGACAAACCCCATTTGCCGCCGTAGCCAACCACTCCAAGCATCTACCCCCCCATTGAGTAAAATCAGCGCATAAAACCCTGTCCATAGCTGCTCGTATCGTAAAGACTGCAAACTGAGAAAAATTTGATAGCCTAAGCCACCTGCGCCAATGATACCGAGCACCGCCGCCGAGCGCAGCGAGCATTCAAACCGATAAAATCCATAAGAAATGAGGTTTGGCAAGGCTTGGGGCAACAGTCCGTACAACAGTGCAACCGGTGGATACACACCGCTACGAATCAATGCCTGCAAAGGTGCAGTCGGCGTTTCATCCAGTATTTCAGCAAAGACTTTGGCGGTAATCGCACCGAAAGGAATGGCGATCGCCAATACGCCCACCATCGGGTCTAAACCCAATATATTCAGCAGCAGCAGTCCCCAAATCAGCTCATGGATGGCCCGTGGTACTACCAAAAGCCCCCGCATGGCTAGCCAAAAACCATCGCCTACCGCTCCTTCAGGCCAGCAAACCTGCCAGCAAACCCTAGAACAAAAGATGCCGCCGACGAAGCCAACCCCCAAACTAAGGGCTGTACCGCAAACTGCAAAGGCCAATGTGACTGCTGTGGCGCTGAAGATGATAGAGATAAACGCACTATCAAGCTGGGGGTGAAACATTGCCAGCCAAAACTGACCCATGAGCGGCAGCCCTGCCCAATTGACAATCGGTTGACGGCCTAGGCCACAAAGCCACACCGACCATAGCACCAGCATCACCCATAACAGGACAGCCCTCTGGGCAGGCGTTATCGGGAGTTTAGGCAGCAGGTTCCTAGGCGGCATTCTCAGGCGGCGTGATGGCTGCTGTCGGCAGATAAATCGTACAGCGGTATGAGCTGAGCATCGCTGACACTGGCGCTAGGCAAATCAAAAATCAGGCGTCCTTGCCTTAAGCCGATGATGCGATCGCAATAGGCCCTCGCCAACGCCACATCATGCAAGCTCACCACCAATGTCCGGTTGTCACCGAGGGCAACCAACTGCTTCATAATGTCGTGCGATCGCGCCGGATCAACACTGGCCACCGGTTCATCCGCCAACACAATCGCCGGGTCTTGTACCAGCACCCGCGCCAACGCCACCCGCTGCTGCTGCCCCCCGGAAAGCCTTTCTGTCCGGGCATAGAGCTTATCCGCTAGGCCCAACTGTGCCAGTGCTTGCTGGGCTACGATCACCTGCTGAGGCCAAACCAACGACCACAGCGCCCGCCACAACGGCCAGCGGCCCAAGTGACCTGCATTCACATTGTGAATAACCCTCAGATTTGCCACCAAATGATGCTGTTGATACACCATGCCCACCTGTCGCTGAATTTTGCGGCGCTGCCGATTAGACAGGGTTGGCAGCGATTGCCCCAACACCCACACATCTCCTTGACTGGGACTAAGCGATCCGTTGAGCAAGCTCAAAAGCGTTGTCTTTCCCGCCCCGCTCGGGCCTACTAAAGCAACCCGCTCGCCAGGCTCAACCCTCAAACTCAAAGCGCGCAAAGCCACCACCCGCTCAAACTGACAGGTCACATCCTTGAGCCGTAACACGGCACTACTCATGGCAAGCCTTAGCGTTCTCTTTAGTCCTGAATTTTGCCAATTTCACGCCCTACAGCCTCAATTTGGGCATAGTTGTCATTCTCAGTGAGAATAAATTTATCAGCGCCAAATAAATCTAAAATTTCAGCCTGTTCGGGAATAGTAGCATCGAGCTTTAGCAGAGCCGCCTGCACCTGATCTACAAATCCCGCCCCATATTGCTCATTTAGCTTATCGCTATTGACCACCCAGTGATAGTCATAGTAAGCCGGTGTCTGCCAAATAGCCTGCACCTTGGTTTGATCGACATCACCTGCGGCGATACGGTCTTTCCATACCTGTTCATTCAGCACGCCCACCTCATAGCTGCCCGCTTCAACCAGCTTTAAGGTGGCATCGTGAGAGCTGGAAAACCCGGTTCTCCTTTGAAGTCACTGAGCCCAACACCTGCCTGCGCCAAAAATACTGAGGCATCAAACGGCCAGAGGTCGAAGATTCTGAGCCAAAGGTAAACGTTTTGCCTTTCAGGCTTGTCAGCTCAGCAGCGGTCTTAATCGGCGTTAGGCCGCTGGATTGATTGGCAATAAAAATACTGTGAAACTCGGCATCGATGTCGCGCTGGGCGATCGCATCTGCATCCGGCACCTGTAATCTCGCTTGTACACCCGTGAGCCCACCAAACCAGACCAAGTCCAAATCACCTACCCTAAACGCTGTCACAGCAGCAGCATAGTCAGTCACTGGCCTATATTCTACGGGCACACCCAATTCTGCACTCAAATAATCTGATAGTTTGCCGTACAGGCGCTGCAGCTTCTCTGGATCTTGATCAGGAATGGCACCGACCAATAGCGGCTCAGCGGCGCTTCCTGTCAACGCGGGGGCAACCGATTCCTCTGTCTCACCACCATTTTTGGAACCAGAGCTTGACTCCACTTCAGGCTGCTGAGGCCCACAGCCCAAGGCAGCCAACAACAACACCCCCAACGCCCCAGAAATGAAAGACCGGCGCCGACAAAACTCAGATAGAAGCATGACAAAAATTACCGAGAATGCCAATGGAATCTGAGAATATCAACTTTTAGAGTTAACAGCAATTCATCATGGATGCAAACTGGTTCTATCCCTATCCTGAACTGTTACCGGGCAAACTACTCAAACGCTACAAACGGTTTTTGGCCGATATTGTCCTAGAAACAGGCGAAATCATTACTGCCCATTGCCCCAACACCGGCCCGATGACAGGGGTTTGTCACCCCGGCAACCGGGTGATGGTTTCTCGCAGCACCAATCCGAAGCGTAAGCTGGGCTACACCTGGGAGTTGATAGAAGTCCCATCGCAGCGTGATCCCAGCCAGTTCGTCTGGACGGGAGTTAATACCGCCCTACCAAACCTAGTCATGAAATCAGCCCTAGAGCATCATTTGTTTCCAGCCCTAGGCACCTACACCCATATCCAATCAGAGGTTCCCTACGGAGCAGAGCGAAAGAGTCGAATAGACTTTTTACTCACAGGTACCCCTGATGATCGCCCGATTTACCTAGAGGTCAAAAATACTACCTGGGCCAGGGGATCACAGGCTATTTTCCCGGATACGGTGACCACGCGGGGACAAAAGCACCTGCGTGAGCTTACGAACCTGCTGCCGCAGGCACGATCCGTAATGGTGTACTTCATCAATCGGGGCGATTGCGATGAGTTTTCCCCAGGGGACGAGGCTGACCCTGTGTATGGAAAACTGCTGCGTAAAGCGATCAAAACAGGGGTCGACATTCTCCCCTGCCGCTTCCAGATTGACCCAGAACAAATTAACTATTTGGGACTAGCCCATGTGGTGTTGACCCAAACGTAATGTCAAACCCCTTGATAGATATGCACTACACCAATCACTCATAGCGGCAGATGACATCGAAGGCAACCCCCTCAAATCAACCAAAATTAGTTTTTTTCATTTTTTCATTTTCTTATCTTTGGGCCATTGACTGCAGCGCGTTTCCACAGGTTATCCACCAATTCCACAAAAGTTATCCACAGAGTGAAGAGAGTTTTCCACAGGTTTTGACGCATTCTGGGGGATTACACGGATTTCGTGGAAATCATCAGGTATACCGTGAGAAATATGAGAGATATCATCCTTTGGTAAAGATATGAAACAGAAAATGCCTGAAATGCTTGATTTCTCGTTGTCAAAAATTGCGTGATCTTGCTGAATACAAAACTTTTTATCATTGACAAACCCTACCCCTCACAGCGCAAAATAGTTCGACTACCTGCCGGAAGCGCAGCAGTCACTACTTAGAGGTTCTCATGCAAGTATCCGTAAGTATCCTGGCAGAAATTCCTGAAGACCTTCACGAATCTCTCAAAGCCTTTTTAGAAACCCATCCCGCTTGGGATCAAGACCGGCTGTACGCGGCAGCTTTATCCCTATTCCTGCTACAAAACGGACATAACCAGGGCGATCGCACCCCCTCACGGGTATACCTAGATACCCTGTTTAACTATGCCCACTGACTATGAACACTGACTGACTATGAGCACTGACT
The DNA here is from genome assembly GCA_012033015.1 of Phormidesmis sp. RL_2_1. Taxonomy (GTDB): domain Bacteria; phylum Cyanobacteriota; class Cyanobacteriia; order Phormidesmidales; family Phormidesmidaceae; genus Phormidesmis. The sequence goes on along the minus strand of JAAUPS010000060.1, from coordinate 12,167 downwards.
GACTATGAACACTGACTACGCGCACTGACTGACTAGCCTGCTATAGGGGGCTGTGCCCGCTCAAGACTCAAGCTGCAAAAGCTTTGTTGTGCAACGGTTGCGATGACAGCGGCGGCGGCTCAACCCGTCAAGGTTTATGGTCATACCTATCGGTATCATTCCCCATCTGTCAAGAGTTTGGGTATAGTAGGTATATTCGTAAGATATCAGTGCTCCATAGCTATGTCTGCCAATCCTGCTGATAGGGCATCCACCCAAAGGGTGACCCATCGGACGGCAACGCAGGATTCTTTGCTACTTAGAGAAGTATTACAGAGTATTAACGCGCAAAGCTGCCCGAAAACCTATAACTTTCACATGCACACACTCTGCTCTGACGGGAAACTGACGCCCGCAGAGCTGATGACTCAGGCTGTCGAAATTGGCCTACATGGCATGGCAATTACTGACCATCACAGTGTTTCAGGTTATCGGCAAGCTCGTCAGTGGATGGAAGATTGGCGCTGGCACAATCCTTCTAGCTGGGGCAGCAAACGCAAACCAGGACAAAAGACCCTGCCGAAGCTATGGACGGGGGTAGAGGTTACTGCTGATTTGGCAGATACCGATGTTCATATTTTGGGTTACGCCTTTAGGCTGGGAGATGAGGGTATGGCACCTTATCTTCAAGGGGGTGCTCCCAAAGGCGATGAACGCCAAGCTAGCCGGGTTATTCAGGCGATTCAGGCAGCGGGCGGCATCGCTGTATTAGCCCACCCTGTTCGCTATCGTACCGATGAAATCACCTTAATTCGCGCTGCTGCTCGTTTGGGCATCGACGGTGTAGAAACCTACTACGCTTACGATAATCCTAAAACTTGGCGGCCTAGTCCTGGTAAAACGGAGCGGGTTCAGGCGATCGCCCGTGAGCATAACCTACTGAGCAGTTGTGGCACGGACACCCACGGCAAAGTACTGACCAGACGCCTTTAGCTATAGCGTTGCCGGATGCATAACGCCGACAGCGAGGCTACGCCAACGGATACAAGCGCGTCGCTTGGCCTGTTGTCACATAGAGGCTTCAGCCAGCGTGCTGTACCTCAGCCCAGCGACCAAAGCGATATACCAAAGCGATATAGCATTTGCCAACCTTATAAAAAAGTGCACATAAAAAAAACCGCTCGGAAAATCCGGGCGGTTTTAGCTTAGGAATTCGCATAGAACAAGTCATGACAGAAACAACAAGGCAAAAATATGCCTTTGACATGGCCGCCCACTACATCGGGGCATAAGACATCAGCACAATCAGCCCGATGCACCCAGCAATGAGCAGCAACCCTAACCCAATAGATTGGCCTAAACCTGTTTGACGGACAACTTTCATAATACTGAAGGGCAATTGAGCCTTAGTAAGGTTATGTATAAACACTAATGCAGCGATCCCCAGGCTCACTCATTTATGAAATAATCGGCAAACAAAAGTAATGATACTTAAAATATGCGGCTGTATTCATTCTCCAGCCATCAGCCCTTTGAAAGCGCACTGTCAGCATCCTCAGTCACGATCTTGATCCCAAGCTGAGTTCTCATCAGCATTTTCATGAGGAAAACTGTGGAGAAAATACAAAGAAGCGTAAATCGCTCTCAGAAAATCTATAGCAAAGTAAGGATGCATTCTTGGTGAGCATTCCTTGTCTTGGTGAGCATTCCTTAGCGCCGTGCGACGACGCAGGGTCTCACCGCTATCACCGTACGACGACGCAAGGTCTCGAGGAGAAGACCATTGTCCTAACTCACTCGATAGGAGCTATCGCGGTATGCAAATGCATCCGGGTAACGCTATACGTTTGTGGGGAGACGTTAGCTTTGCAGACCCTAATTTTTGCAGACCTTTTTGTCGCCTTTAATAGCGAAGACCTTACTTTAAGTTGTTTCTATTCAGGAGGTGTTTCCGGCAATGCCTCGACACAGTCTTCTGGGTTGTAGGGGACATCAATTTGGACTTGATATTGGGTGGGTACTTCTGGTTTACCAAAGTCGCTGTATTTGACAGCATCAAGGGCTCGACCGTTTAAAAAGTCATAGCCAGTACTTTTCAGTAACGTCATACTATCTTGGGTGCCATCTGGATTTACCACCACGCCGACTAGGCCGCTAGCAGGCTGAATCTCTTTACAAACTCTAAATCGATAGTCAAGCGTCAGGGCTGCGGTGGCCGTAGCCATATTTTCACGGCCTTCGGCACTGGCGATGAGCCATTCATCGGTGTTGACTTTGGCCGCTGCTGGCGATACGTCGGTCTCGTTATAGATAAATCCTGCAGTCAGAGGAGAGGTGTTTTCTTCAGCGGGAGAAGCGGCGATGGTGCTGGAGGACTCGTCTGTCGGCGTCTCTCCGGGCTCTTCTGAGGTAGAGGCCGTTTCGGGGATGCGATCGCCAATGTCAGGGATATTGCTGGTACTGTTTTCAGACGAATTTTCCGAGTTTGCCCTTGCAAGCGCCTCCCCAAAGGAAATGGTCTCTTGAGATGACAGATTAGGCAGCAAATCGCTAGCTGAATTATCATTATCCGTTGCGCTGCTCGCTGCGGATGGATTTGAGGGCGTCTCAGACGCTGTCGATGGTGGCGGTGGGACGACCGTCACCTGTGGGTTGGGATTTGCTTGTACCCCCGCAAAACTGGGCGAGCGCCCCAGATTTGCATTCGGCACAGTCACACCCAGATTAAAAGGCTGACTGGTTCTTGAAGTAAAGGTCCGCGTGGGCGGCCAAGTTGTCGTACTCGGCATTCTGCCCAACTGACTACTCGCTAGGGTTCGACTGGTCTGGCCTCTTGGGATCGCGGCATTAGGTACTGCAGGTAGGCCCGAAGGCAGCGAGAAATTTCCCAATCCGGTTGGATCAGGGGGCAACCGACCGGGCTGGGCAAAATCAGGAAGGCGACTTTGTTCAGCGGCTGTGAGCTGAACCAGCGGCACAATCGTTTCCTCAGCACCGGCTTGTTGCGCAGCTTGGGTAAGTGCTGCAAAAGAAAAATTAGTGCGCGGGCCAAAGGCCCAAAGAGCAGCATGAGCCCCAATAGACAGCAACACACCTACACCCGTTGGCCCCATCAAGGCACCGGCTTTGAGCATGACTTTGGTGACAGGATAAATAGCTGACTTAGATTTAGAAAGAATGGCCATGGGATTTCGGACACTGAGGCTTCGTGAAGAAAATAGAATCGTGTGATGCGATGGTGGTACGGTGGTACGGCTTAACCCTTGCTTGACCCTTGCTGGTCATTATGGTAAGGCATTTTGATGAAAATACTAAAGCCGAGGTATGCCAGTTTTAGGTTTAGTCAGCTTTTTAAGTTGAGTGATGTTTTAAGTTGAGTGATGAGTCGTTCGCTTTAGTCCCCACAATCAGCAGCGAAAAATAAGGCAGCTTTAAGTCTGGATGCGCCTGCAAGTTACTGTAAATGACTTGATGAGGCTGCGTTGCATTTGCGACCACGTAGCTGTAATCCAAGAGCTGGTAATGTGCCAAAATTTTCCACACTTGGCGATAAACGCGACTTACCTTCATCAGGACGATGACATCTGCCCAACCTAAAGCCGCTTCTAACTCGTTCGTTGAGGACGCTGGTATTGAGGACGCTGGTGTTGAGGACGCTGGGATGCCGTTGAAACTGTACAAGGCAGGCAAAATGGCTAAGCGTTGATCTTGACAGGTGAGCGGGATGCCTAAAGCAGCAGCGGCAGCCATCGGCGAAGAGACGCCTGCTATGACTTCTATCTTAACGCCGCTGTGCTGTTGCTGTAGGCTCTTCGCCAAATAAGTAAAGGTGCCGTAAAAGCTGACGTCACCTTCGCAAGCAAAGACCACATCGCCTGTTTGTAAATAGGCCCAAACCATTTCGGCAGCCTGTTGCCAAGCGGCTGATAGGATCTGCTCATCAACAACGTAGGGAAAGGTGAGCGGCAGGCGAATCTGCTGATCGGTCAGCCAGGGTGTAATGATGCTTTCGGCAATCCCTGGTTTTCCTTGAATACCTTTGGGAAAGGCCACTACAGGTGAAGACTGGAGTCGTTTGAGGGCCTTGAGCGTAATCAGCTCTGGATCACCAGGGCCAACGCCGATACCATAGAGCGAACCAGTTATCGGAATAGGCATAGAGGGCATAGAGGCGTCAGCAGGGGCAGGCCATTAAGGCGAGAAATTAACAGGCAAAGTTGAGTCAAGTAGGTATTGCCCAAGCAGATTGGACCATCGGACTGAAAAAACGAGATGGGAAGGAGAAATTAGGAGTAGAGCGGGCGAGATGGCCTAAAAAGGGATAAGTTGCGCCAAGTATGGGTTGTGATTGCCTAATTAATAGGCTAATACTGTTAGGTGTCGTAAATATACGCAAGCCTATTTGAAACTAGCCTACCGTTTCGCAACCAGTATATTGCGGCGCATCTGATGTGTTCTTGATGATTGCTCCATGCCCCTACCAACGGTTATTTTACCGGGATACCTAGCCAGCGCTCAGCCCTACGAAGAAATGGCGACGGCACTGACAAAGCAAGGTTTTCCGGCTGTCATTGTGCCCCTCAGAAGGCGTGACTGGCTGCCAACGGTGGGCGGTCGCTCGGTGATTAACATTGTGCAAGCGTTAGATGCAACAGCTCAAAGGATGATGGTCGATTATGGCTGTAATCAAATTAATTTGGTCGGTCATTCAGCAGGCGGGTGGATTGCGCGAATCTATTTGGGAGAGATGCCTTATGACGTTCACCAGAGCGATCGCGATCGCACCTTTCCTAGACCCGCTAGAAGCCATGTGAAAACCCTAGTCACCTTAGGAACTCCCCACATCAGCCAAGAGCGCTGGACGCGTAAAAATCTAGATTTTGTCAATCAAACCTATCCGGGCGCATTCTACGACGATGTCAGCTATGTTTGCATTGCTGGCAAAGCAGTTGAAGGAAAACGATCCGACTGGTTTACCTTCAATAGCTACAAACTGACCTGTGGCGATGGATTTACCTGGGGAGATGGTGTAGTACCGGTTTCAGCAGCCCACTTGGCAGGCGCGGCCAACCACGTTTTAGATCAAGTCATGCATTCACCCCGCATTGATCAACTTTGGTATGGTTCTGATAGCGTCGTGGCCAAATGGAGTCAATGGCTAACGTAAAAGCTTGAGGCTGAGTCCGTATAGCCATTAATCGGTACTACAAAATCGGTGCTACAAAACTGAATGAAAATAGCACATATAGCAAAGTAAGGACGCATTCTGACTGAGGTCTTGGTGGGCATTCCTTAGCGCCGCCAAGCGACGCAGGGTCTCACCGCTGTCTTGGTGAGCATTCCTTAGCGCCGCCAAGCGACGCAGGGTCTCACCGCTGCTCGTCGAGGCTTTCAGCGATTACTATTGGCCTAACTCATTTGTCCTAACTCACTCTACAGAAGCTATAGCAAGGCTACGGCGTTTTAGGTTTTGGTGAGCGATTCAGTGTCTTTCCCTTATTTGTCTTTTCTATCTTTTCCTGTTCTGTCTTTTCGGTTTTAGCTGGTTTTGCTAACTGCCGCGACGGCTTACGCGCCCCAGATAATCGCTTCATCATTTGCGGCGTCGGATCATGAATTAAACAGATTAGCGCACTATCTGCCTGCCACTCAGCTTCACCGAGAGCCAGTTCTAACTTACCGTCTTTTTCAGTGACCAAAGGCACCATGTCACCTGAGCGAATGAGCTTATTGACCCGTTCCCGCTGAGCGACCAAATCATCTTCTGTGTCATTTTGAATGAATGCATACGTGGCTTTTTCGAAAGCATCATCAGCAATAAAAGTATTCCACTGTTTCACCGGCAATCGAGGGGTACGCAAATCGCTCGACTGGTCTTATCATTCGCCTCACCGGCGTCCGTGCGGGGCAACACCGCAAACACCCGAGGCGGAGCAAACTCTTCCTGAGCCCGTTCAGCAATGACAGAATTGACTTCGCCATTATTCGTAATCGCCAAAAACGTGCCAATAGAACTCAAGCCTGCATCTTCTAAAATATCTCCGTTCAAAGCTGAACCCACATAGGTGGTAAAGCCCTCTGACTTCGCTTTTTCACAGGCCGCTTCATCAGTGTCAATCACCACCACCGATTCGCCGCGATCTTTAAACAACCGCCCAATCGTTAGGCCCAATGCATTACAGCCAACAATCACAACACCGGTTGCACTGCTAGATGTCACCCCCAAAAGCTGCGCTAGACTACGCGCAGTTAACCCCTGGGCAAAGACCGTCATAATAATAGTCAAAAATACCAAGGCTTTAATAGAATCACCACCATTAATGCCGCGCTCGGTCAACAAAATAGCAAACAGAGAAGCCACTGACGCCGAGACAATCCCTCGGGGCGATATCCAGCTCATGAACGCCTTTTGTCGCCAGTTGAGATCGCTATTCCAAGTACAGGCCAAAATATTCAGCGGACGCACCACCAGCATCAGCACCAGCACCGTCAGCACTGAGCCCGGCCCTAGCTCAAACACACTGGCAATGGATAAATCCGCCGCTAATAAAATAAATAAAACCGAAACCGAAAAAATCGTTAACTGACCTTTAAAGCGCCGCAGTAAGCGCTCTTCTGGGATAGAAATTGCCCGGACAACAATGCCTGCAGCCACCGCCGCCATTAAGCCAGACTCACCTCGCACACTTTGCGCTAACCCGTAAAGCCCCCAAATACCTGCTAGCACCACTAAATTACGCAGTTCCTCTGAGAGAAAATCTGCTTTTTTGAGAAACAGCGCCATCAGTGCACCACCACCACCGCCAATGACTGCGCCAATACCGAGTCGAGCCAGCAGTCCACCTAATACAAAGGCGGGATCAGTATCACCGTTGAGAATAATATCCAGGACTACTACCGCCAAAATCGCTCCCACCGGATCGATTAAAACGCCCTCGCCCTCTAACAGGGTAGATACCTTGCGCTCTACACCAACCTGTTTTAATAAGGGTGTCACCACGGTTGGGCCAGTTACCACCACCAGCGAGGCGTATAAAAAAGCAATTGACCAGGGAAATTCGCCTAGCCAATGGGCGGCAGCGCCACCACCGACCAAGGTAATAAAGGTGCCAATGGTAATCAAATTTCGCAAACTGCCAGAGACCTTACCAATCTCTTTAAGTTCTAGGCTGAGGCCACCTTCAAATAAAATCAATGCCACGCATAAAGATACAATCACCTCTAGCCCAACGCCGAGGGTTTGTGGTGCCAACCAGCCTAGCCCGTCTGAACCTAGGGCGATCCCAAATATCAGCAGCAGGATAATGCTAGGTAGCTTGAGATAGGCTGCTATGACCTGAGCAGAAATGCCTGCTAAGACGGTAATGACAATTTGCAGCGTGATTTCAAAGGGCGCTTCCATAGGCTCAGGTGAGCGATCATTGGGCCAAATTAGAGGGCTAAATCAGAATTAAGTCGGATGGTTTTAGAATTCAAGCAGCTAGCTCAACAAGCATAGCGCTTCAGGCAAACTAGCGAGCGCAACACCATATGCCGCAGCATAGATTAATACATGGGGGCATAACTGTTTAGCTACTGTTTAGCTACTATTTAGCTATATAGCGTTTCTCACTTGGCTAGACGACAGATATTTCAGTGCAACCTTTACAGGACAACAGGCCAAGTGAGTCGCGGTACCCGTTGGCGTAGCCTCGCCTTCGGTGTTATGCATCCGGGTACCGCTATAAAGGAATCTCCTCGATAGCCTCGGCGGTGAGTTGGCTGGCTGCTCGCAGCAAATGGTAGGAATCGCTGGGTACAGACGATGATAAAGGAATAGACGACTTCACGGCAGGTGCAACCCGATCGCACCTCACATTAAAAGGACAGCGATCGCACAACCCCTTTTCCACAGGCACCTTGGGAAAGCTATTCTCCTCTTGCATCTGCCTCAGCCGAGCAGTGAGGTTGCTCAGATCTCTTTGAGTCTCCTCATGCTGCTTCTGACTATACTTAAATCGATATGCACTAGGTGCTTTAAGCAGATCTGAGGCGGTTGCCTCAGGAACATTGGCCTGCTGGGACTGGAGCTGGGATTCTATGTGTGACTCACCTAATCGCACAAACCAGTAGGTCATCGCAAGCTGCTCTGGGCTCAGATGGGCCGTTTCACTCAAAACATATAGATACAGCCGCGTCTGCCAGTCATTTTGCAACCACTCCTGCCGGGGTGGTCTTTGATGGGTTTTCCAATCAAAGATTTGGCCTCTGATTGGCTCTTCGGTGTTTCCTTGGCGACTATCCTGCGGTGGTAAAAGGACGAGTAAGTCATAGACCACCGTGAGTAAATAATCATTGAACGCAAGTGTACGGCGATGTTCACTTTGACTAAACAGCCCATCTGCAGTGACATTGTTGCCAATCAGGCTAACCGGCTCATCAACCGGCCTATTCACTGAACCATCAACTGACTCATCAACTGACTCATCAACTGACTCATCAACTGGCCCATCAACTGACCCCTCAGCGGGCAGCGTTATCGGCAAATAGCGAAAGACTTCGGGCGCAGCTTTTTCCAGTGCCCTTACACTAGCGACCATTTCTGCACTGGCCTCGTCTAGTACTTCTACCGGTAAATCGAGGGCGCGCTGCTGCATAAGCAAGTGGAACTGACTGCCCCATTGAGTCGTCGCTTGCTGATCGTAGCTAATAGGCCCAGAAAGACCATCAAAGAAAATGTATTGATACTTTCGCGGACAGCTCGATAGCAGCGTAAGGTGGCCTTGGGAGAGCGGCAGCATAGGCAAAAGTTATGAGCAATGAATCATGGTAAGCAATGTTGAAGCAGCCCTATTTTGTCAGCACAAACAGACTCCCCTGATTGCCCCGGCCAATGCGCATATCTTTATCTAGGTAGGTAATTTCTAGCCAACCCTGCTGCTGCTCTGAATTAATTGAAAAGTCAAAGCCCTGGAAAGCATTGATTTTTTCAGTAGCTTCTAGTTTCTCAATATATTGTGCTGGCGATTGATAGCTCAGCAGGCGCTGGAAGCCCACCACACCCCGCGTGAACTGAACATTCACGCGGCGCTCGGCGTTTTCACTGGCAGGTTTAAAGCTAGCCACCACAGAAACCAAGCCTTCGCAGTAGGGCAAGCTTTGAATCTCAGCAATATTATAAATGCGCGCCTGTGAGAGACGAATGCACTGATAAATGCTGCCTAATTGCGCTAGGGGAAAGCGATCAATGCCCAATAACTCTTGACTCGTCGTATAAAGTAATCGCCAATCTCCGGCCAAAAGGTCGGGTGCTGACAGCGGCTCGGGGGTCGGGTTGAGATCTTCAACTCGGGCAATGATGCTGGCAATGACTTGGCGATCCTCGTTGGTGGCGGATATGCCTCGATTTTTGCCTGCGATCGCATTTCTCAAATCAGTTTTGCTCAGCATAGTCACACGGTAAACAAGAGATCGCCAAATGCGAAGTATATTGTAAGCATATGGCAGAGATTGACACCTATTACCATTTGATGTATTTCCAAGTGATGCCAGTAATGCGATGGTAATGTGAGTAAACGCCGTTGAGACGATATATTCGAGATATACGAATATTCAACGATTATGCGGAAACCTTCCATAGATTTGTGTAGTCGATAGCAAGCCATTGGGCTCGCTACCTTTTAGCCTGCCATCTATGGCTTTAAGACGTCATATCATTAACTTGACTTTGGTTAATTCAGCTTCATGAGCAATAACTTCAACCCTTCCGTCCGTCAAATACCCCGTCAAGACCCTGCTGATGTCATTCCGCTCCAGCGGGATTCTTCCATTCTTAATTGGCTCGAAAGCACAGGTCGATTGATTCCTCGCGAACCTATTGACAGCGTGGGCGACGAGCCCGAACCTGAAGAACTTGCAGACTTGATGGGCAACGATGATAAAGACGATGATGTGGACGATGACGATGATGATGATATGTCGCTTGACGATGACGACTAATCGCTCAAGCAAGCGGTTCAAGCGAACGAACGACGACTAATCGCTCAAGCAAGCGGTTCAAGCGAACGAACTCAGCGAACGAACTCAGCGCAGTGCTCTACCCAGTTTCCACAGGTGATCTCCGGCAAGGATCATCTGCTGCAGGGATTTTTTAAACCTCGATTTTCAGTCAATTGATTCTCAGTCGGGTATAGCACCCTCTAGCTAGCAAAAAACTAGCTAGAGGAGTTGATCTATCCATATTTTGGGGAACAACTTCAGCTAAGACCAATCTAGTCAGCATCAAATCTAGCCAGCATCAAGTGGTTAACGTCAAGTGGTTAACATCTGCATAACGTCAAACGGGCCAACACCAAGCCAACACCAATAAGTTTGACAAAAAAGCAGAGTAAATGTTTAAACAACAAGACGGAATAGCAACTCTCTGGTATGCTTGCACGGAAATCATCTCACATCACTGGCATTAAGCAGACTTTTATCCATGTAATGCTAGAGATTTTGGGCCATTCGTAATCAAAAAGCCGCTGAAGGGTCTTTTCTATAGAGATAAACCCTGGTACGTTACAAAAGGTTACGTTTAGGCTGAGGTGATTTCATTTAGGCAGGGCGCTAAATACTTCTCAAAAAATGAATGTCTACTAAAGATAATATTTCTTGAATTATTTCTGAGCTGCCGCAAGATACCACCGTAAAATTAGGCTCATTGTTTTCTCCGTGTAAATACTGAGTGCTTCTGTTTTAGTGAGCGTTTCTCTTCAGTCTTTGAAAATGGCGCTCGGTGCGAGCAGGTCTCCCCTCCTGGTCACGCTGGTATATAAGGCTTTGAGCCTGAAAAAGTGAAACTTTTCACCAAGGGTGTAAAGTTTTGATGAAATGTGGGAAAGGTGTGTGGTAAGTGAAGGGATATCGTTGTGGATGCTAGGTTTTCGTCAAAGTCAGTAGGGCTCTCAGGCACAATGCTGTCGTCCTTACTGGCTCTCAGTTTATTAGCCGTAGCAATGGGTTTAGATGCTGCTGCTGAACATGCCTTTGCATTGGGCGCAGCGAATATGACGCTGCCGTTGATAGCAGGCGCAGGTCTATCAGCCTTGGCAGGTTACGGTGTTTTACCTATTTTACGTAAGCTCAAAGCTGGTCAATATATTAGGGAGGATGGCCCCCGCGCCCATCTGCAAAAAGCAGGTACGCCTACCATGGGCGGAATATTTTTTATACCCGCTGCGATTTTGGTGTCGTTGGTTTGGACCAGTTTTTCACCTACGGGGCCTTCAGCAGCGCTATGGGCTGTCAGCTTGCTGACGCTAGCCTATGCCGGAATTGGCTGGCTAGATGATTGGCAGGTGATGCGCCGCCGCTCTAATAAGGGCATTTCTCCCCGGATGAAGCTGTTGCTACAAATCGGTTTTGCCGTTGCATTTTGTATATGGGCAACGACCTCTCAAACGACTGATATCACCTCAGTGGCGATGCCTTTGGGGCTGACGCTTCCTCTAGGGTTGTTATTTTGGCCGTTAGCGGGCTTTGTCTTAGTTGCAGAGAGCAATGCGACCAATCTTACAGATGGTGTTGATGGGCTGATGGGTGGCACGGGTGCGATCGCCCTTTTAGGGCTAGGCAGTTTGATTGCCCCTACCCATCCGGATCTACTGATCTTCTGCGCGGCCCTCAGCGGTGCCTGCCTCGGTTTTTTAGTTCACAACCGCAACCCTGCCAAAATCTTTATGGGCGACACCGGTTCTTTAGCCCTAGGAGGTGCCCTTGCAGCCGTTGGTATCCTCGGCGGTAACCTATTCGGCTTACTCATCGTCACCCTGCTGTTTTTTGCAGAGACCCTTTCCGTTATCCTGCAAGTCGGCTACTACAAAGCCACCAAAGGCCCCGATGGCAAAGGCAAGCGCCTCTTTAAGATGGCACCTTTGCACCACCACTTTGAGCTTTCCGGCTGGTCAGAACTCCAGGTTGTAGGGGTGTTTTATATCATCAGTGCCATGCTGGTGACTATTGCCATCAACATCTTGAGCTAACTGCCACCAAAGAGCAGCCAAAGATAAATTAAGCTGTGAGTAATTAAGCGAAAAAAGGTACCTAGCCTAGGCTAAGTGCCTTTTTTGTCGTCTTACTTTCTTCTGTCGCTCTTCTTCTGTCGCTCTTCTTCTGTCGCTCTTCTTCTGTCGCTCTATAGAACTCTATTCTATATGGCTCTATATGTG
>JAAUPS010000268.1 GCA_012033015.1 Phormidesmis sp. RL_2_1 | reverse complement strand
AGTTTGATCCATAGTTTAGGTCGTAGGTTTGACCATAGTTTAGGTCGTAGTTTAGGTCGTAGATTTTCTGGTTTGAGGCCCATTCTTTTTCCATGCAGACTCCTCGCCCCATCTATCTCGATTGCAATGCGACAACGCCGGTAGACCCACAAGTCCTGGCGGTAATGCTGCCATATTTTACCGATTATTTTGGCAATCCGAGCAGTCTCAACCATGCCTACGGTTGGGAGGCAGAGGCTGGGATAGACCAAGCCAGAAAGATTTTGGCAGGGGCTATTAACGCTGATCCGGTTGAACTCATTTTTACCAGCGGGGCGACTGAAGCGAATAATCTAGCCATCAAAGGCATTGCCGAATCCTATATGGCCGATGGCAAACATATCATTACCGTGCAAACCGAACATAGCGCAGTGCTTGCACCTTGCCGGTATTTAGAGACCTTAGGGTTTGAGGTGACTTACTTAGCGGTCGGTGCAGATGGGCTGATTGATTTCGCTAAGCTGGTGCAGGCTATTCGCCCCGATACGATTTTGGTGTCGGTCATGGCAGCGAATAATGAGATCGGGGTATTGCAACCCATTCAAGCCATTGGCAAGCTGTGCCACCAGCACCAGATTATTTTCCACACAGATGCTGCCCAAGCCTTGGGGAAGATTCCTTTGGATGTGCAGGCGATGAATATCGATTTATTATCGATGACAGCCCATAAGCTGTATGGCCCCAAAGGCATCGGCGCGTTGTATGTGCGCAGGCGTGATCCTCGGGTGCAGCTTGCTCCTCAGATACATGGCGGCGAGCAGGAGCGTGGCCTCCGCTCGGGCACGCTGAATACACCGCAGATTGTGGGTTTTGGTGAAGCTGTGCGGTTAGCGCTAGAGGGCATGACTGAGCGAGCGGTGAGCTTAAAATCACTGCGCGATCGCCTCTGGGGCCATCTGGCTACTTTGCCAGGGGTTCACCTCAATGGCGATTTAGAGCAGCGACTGGCCAACAATCTCAACATCAGCATCGAAGGTGTCAATGGCGCAGCGCTACTGGCCAACCTACAGTCAGAGGTTGCCCTTTCTGCAGGCTCAGCCTGTAGCTCAGCGAGTTTGGCCCCGTCCCATGTGATCAAAGCTTTAGGCCGTAGCGATGCTTTGGCACAAGCAACCTTACGCTTTGGCCTAGGGCACGAGACGAGCGCTGAGGAGATTGATCGGGTGGGAGATAGGGTATTGCAGGCAGTGCGATCGCACCGCCTGCTAAAACCTTAAGCGCCTAAAACCCTAAGCCAGAGACAAAACAAACAACCGTAACAAAGCGGCAATCCCTGAGAGAATATATAGCGTGTGCCGGATGCATTCGATACACGCGCGTCGCTTGGCCCGTTGTCACGTCATGGTTTCAGCCAACATGCTGGACCTCAGCCAAGCGACCAAAGCTATAAAGCCGACTTCTTTCAGCACTTGCGACTTATGACTCCAGAAACACCCCGTGGCTTTTTAGGTGGCTTATTCAGTGGCTCACGGCCACTGACAATTTCTGTCGGGCTGATGTACATCGGGATAGTAATCACGCTGATTTTTGTTCTCGCAGCCTTGTTTGCACCGCTGATGCAGAGTTGGGGCTGGATTCAAGATCCCTTAGCAGGACTCGAAAATCCCATCCATGAGCCGCCTTCTTGGGCCCATTGGTTTGGCACTAGCCGTCAAGGCTATGACATTTTTGCCCGTACCTTGTTTGGCGCTAGGGCAGCTTGGCAGGTCGTGCTGCTAGCAACGGCCATGAGCGTAGTCATTGGGGTGCCTTTGGGCATGTTCAGCGGCTACCGCGGCGGCAAAATCGATCGAGCACTGCTGTTTTTTTATGGATACGATTTATACGCTGCCCGGTTTATTACTCTCAGTCACCTTAGCCTTTGTCGTCGGGCGCGGTGTCGTCAATGCGGCCGTGGCCCTGTCTATCGCTTACATACCTCAGTACTACCGAGTGGTCAGAAACCATACGGTCAGCGTCAAAACTGAGCTATTTATTGAGGCCGCACAGTCGATGGGCGCATCTACTTGGGCGGTGCTGTCTCGCTACTTATTTTTGAACGTGGTGCAAAGTGTGCCAGTGCTGTTTACCCTCAATGCTGCCGATGCTGTGTTGGTGCTAGGTGGATTAGGTTTTCTGGGATTGGGCCTGCCCGAATCTACCCCGGAATGGGGCGACTCCCTTCGTCAAGCGCTAGACGCACTCCCGACGGGGATTTGGTGGACAGCGCTGTTTCCTGGCTTGGCAATTACCCTTATGGTGACAGGGCTATCTCTCATTGGCGAAGGACTCAACGAATTGATCAATCCACTTTTGCGCCGCGAGAATTGGGACTAATTTATGGGACTCATTTAACAAAAATGACGACTAAAAGAATGACGACTAAAAGAATGACGACTCATTGAGAGCTTTACACTCACCTATCGAACATCCAAAAGGTCGGGCATCGCCTCCTAAACTTATCAGCTATCGCTTTGGTCGCTTGGCTGAGGTCCAGCATGTTGGCTGAAACCATGACGTGACAACGGGCACCTCGACACACCCAGTCAGAATGCATCGTGACTTGGCCATACCATCACTGTGCAGAGGGGACACAATCGTGCCTCATCAGCCTCATCTGCGATTACCGCTTGCTGCACAATACCCCTGCAAAATATCCCTGCAAAATACTGTGGGCAAAGCGGTAGCGAACCGGCCCATCAGAGCCGCTCAAATCCCCTACTTTTTGCAACAGCCCACGTTCAGCACAGTAGCTTAAAAAATATGGGTAGTCTTGAGGAATTTTGCCTGCGCGGTAAAGGATATAACGAACGACAAAGTGCTGTAGCCATGACCATAAACCACTAGAAACCATGTAGCCGCACAGGAACATAAAAATGACTAGGCTCACGATGTTATGCCACGATGCGTTTCCGTCCGCCATAGGATCAGTCAGTAATTCAGGAGATTGATTGGCTATAGCCGCCAATGCTTGCCCCGGCATTTGGAGCCATAGTTGCTGAACGGCTGAGGTGATCAGCGTCAGGGCACTGCTGCTGATGCCAAAGACCAACCCGGCATAGAGCAACGCTGCCCCACCGATAATCAGGGCATAACTTAGCCTTTCTTGCCAAGATTGAAGCAGCGAGGGTCGCATTTTGCCCACTATCCACTCACGTTGCGATTGAGCCTGTAGCTGCTGAGCCAGCCAACCGAGCCAAAGCCTGGTTTGCTGCACCGTGGGGAAGGGGTGATGGCGTTGTTTGACCATCGCCTGTCCGCGCAGTTGCCCCCGCAGTTGCCCCCGCAGTTGTCCCCGCAGTTGCCCGCGCAGTTGTCCGCGCAGTTGTCCGCGCAGTTGTCTCAAAAATGGCCTAACGGATTTGGGGCCTTTTCCGGGGCGATGGAGGGGCCTTATGTCGTAAAGCTGTTGTCTGATATAGGCATCTAGCCTAGCGGAGATGCTGTTTAATTGATAGGAGAGGTAAGCATCTAGCAAAGCATGTTGTTTGGCTAGGCGAGTGGGTAACCGCCGCCAATCAGGCAGATCCATTTCTGTGTGCACCAAGGCAAACAGATCGAGAAAAAACGGCGTACTGAGCAAAGCTAGCACCTCATCGTCTTGACCAATTTCTGACCAAACATCTGCTTGTTCAAAACTAGCCACTTGGGCGCGAATTTGCTCGACCTGGAGGGGTTGGAGATGAATCGCGCCTTTTAACTGAATTTGAGGGACTGGTTGAGGGACTGGTTGAAGAGCCGGTTGAGAAACCTCTAGAGATGCCGAAAACGACGAGCACAGGACTAAGCCAGCCCCTCCGCAAGATAGGTCTAGCCAAGCCTGAATCGCCTGTAGGCAGAATAACTGTCGTTTAGGGGAGAGTTCATCTAAGCCATCCAGCATGGGCAGTAGCCGGTGGCGGGCTAGCAGTATGCGGCTAGCGCTAGGAGACAAATCGTACTTTTTGAGCGATCGAACTAGCCATGCTTCAAATGTTTTGGCCAATGTTTTGGCCGATGTTCGCGAGGGTTTATCAGGTGATAGGCCACCGTTGTGCCGCCAAGACACTAAGTCAACCAGCACCGGTATGGGTTTTTCAGAATGGGCCTGCGCTCGGCGCAATAGAACGTTGGCAAGATGCAGGAGTAGATCAGTTTTACCAACGCCGCGATCGCCAAGGATGAGCAACTGTCCTTGGCCCTGAGGCCGATCAAAGACCGCTTCAATCGGCGTATCAGGTGATAGCCGATGGGATGGCTGATGGCGGCCATGACCCGGTGCAAAATATTGCCATTCGGGCTTGGGCGGATGGTCTAAATCTATCAATACGGTTCGGGCCATTGACCCTGCCAAGCGATCTTTCACTTCCGCTTTTACCCGTCTCAGCAAGCTTTGCTCACAGCGATCGCGCTTCTTTCTGTAAGGCTTTCGCGGCTGATTGCGCGGCTGATTACGCAGGTTTGTTCTAGGCTTGTTTTCTAGCCCAGAAACTTGGCTTATGCCTTGAACGATTAACTGACTCACAGGCAAACACAACGCACCACCCAAATGATAGAAGCAACGATTGGAAGAGAATCAGTAAATTTAGAAGAGAATCAGTAAATTATCGAAGAAAACCTAAGCAATGCTAAAAAAGGTATAGACTACGGCCTTATCACTCCATATCTGTCATATCTCGTCGTCGTTTGGCCATTCGCTGGGCTTTGGCCTTCTCAGCAGATAGCTTAGCTTGGCTGCCGCGCCACATCATCCAGCCTAAACATGCTGGCATCGTTGCCATCAATAGCCCATCAATAGCACAGACATATTGCCAGACATATTGCCAGACATAATCGCTGCGATCACCATCATTATCCCAGGACTGTAAACCAGAAAAATCCAGCCTGAAATCATTACCCACCAAGGCATATGGCCACCTGATAATCCCCTATTAAAGGTGCCCTTCCATTTCAACTTGCTCCATTGGCGTATAGCCCGCGGGCAATTTGTTCATTACAGGCGGCAAGGGAGGCGGCACTTCAGTAAAAATTGGCCCAGTCGTCGCTTGCCGGATGCATAACGCCGACGGCGAGGCTGCGCCAACGGGTACACGCGCGTCGCTTGGCCCGTTGTCATGTCATGGTTTCAGCCAACATGCTGAACCTCAGCCAAGCGACCAAAGCTATAGCATTTCTCACTTGGCTAGAGTACAGATATTTTGGTGAAACCTTTGCAGGACAACGGGCCAAGTGAGTAGCCTGTACCCGTTGGCGCAGCCTCGCCGTCGGCGTTATGCATCCGGTACAGGCTATATATTGAGCGGATGCGCCTAAACAAAAGCCCTCCAGAGGTAGAACCTCTGGAGGGCTTTTCAGCGAGTTCATGATTTAGGCCACTGAATGAGGCCAATGACTTGGGCCAATGGCTGAGGTCACGCCTCGCGTTTGATTAACGATTCAACAGCCTTGAACTTAAACTGCAGCCGTTGCTTTAGTTTTGGCATCTAGTTCGCCAGCAGCGTACTTAGCGGCGAACACCTCTACGCCCACTTGCTTAATTTTTGAAGCATTACCGGCAGTGCCGAACGCTTCATAGCGATCTTTACAAACCTGCTTCATGTACTTGATAGAAGGCTTGAGGAAGTGACGAGGATCGAAGTTTTTCGGATCGGCAGCAGCGGCTTCGCGAATGGCAGCGGTGATAGCCAAACGGTTGTCAGTGTCAATATTCACTTTACGAACGCCGTTCTTGATGCCCTTCTGAATTTCTTCGACAGGCACACCGTAGGTTTCAGGAATAGCACCACCGTACTTGTTGATCATATCGAGCCACTCTTGGGGCACAGAAGAAGATCCGTGCATAACCAAGTGGGTGTTGGGCAAGCGCTTGTGAATTTCTGCAATCCTATCAATCGCCAAAATTTCGCCGGTAGGCTTGCGGGTAAACTTGTACGCGCCGTGGCTCGTACCAATGGCAACAGCTAGTGCATCCACCTGAGTTGCTTCGACAAATTCGACCGCCTCACTAGGATCAGTCAGGAGCTGATCTTTGTCGAGCTTACCTTCAAAACCATGGCCATCTTCCGCTTCACCTTGACCAGTTTCAAGGGAACCAAGACAGCCGAGTTCACCTTCTACACTGGCACCAATCGCGTGAGCGACTTTGACCACTTCGCGAGTAACGTTGACGTTGTAATCAAAGCTCGCAGGGGTTTTGGCATCTTCTAGCAAAGAGCCATCCATCATCACACTGGTAAAGCCATTGCGGATGGCAGAGTAGCAAGTCGCTGGGCCATTGCCGTGATCTTGGTGCATCACGATGGGAATGTGAGGATAGCTCTCGACTGCCGCCATCACTAGGTGACGCAGGAAGTGCTCGCCAGCATAGCTTCTCGCACCGCGAGAAGCCTGCAAAATAACGGGGCTATCAGTTTCATCAGCAGCCTGCATAATTGCCAGAATCTGCTCTAAGTTATTAACGTTAAATGCAGGAATCCCGTAGCCTTCTTCAGCCGCGTGATCAAGCATCAGCCGCATAGGTACAAGCGCCATTCCAAATCCTCCTAATGTTTTCTTGCCCCAGGGCAATTCAAATACAAACCTAAAAACTGCCCTGTCGTTTTGGACATGTTGGTTCTCTATGAATCAATAGTAGGTCAAAACATTACACTATGAATTAAAACTTAAGAATCTGAATGGCAGCGAAAAAGTTAGCGAAGAAATTTTATAGTCCCAGCACAACCGAGCCGTCGCTACCTAGACATCACTACCAAGCCAGCACAACCGAGCCAGCACGCGACCTAGGTAGACGGGTTCTCTTGACGGGCTCTATCCAAAACGGGGGCTCTATCCAAAATTTATGGGTCGCCTGGGATTCGAACCCAGGACCAGTCGGTTAAAAGCCGAATGCTCTACCACTGAGCTAGCGACCCCCATATGTTTTGCAAGGCAAGATATCTGCGACGCCAGATGTCCATTAGAAAAATACCCAAAGAT
>JAAUPS010000059.1 GCA_012033015.1 Phormidesmis sp. RL_2_1 | reverse complement strand
GTACGACGACGTCTCAGGGTGCCTTCGACCCGCTGTCTTGGTTGAGCTCATTCCTTAGGCGCCGTACGACGACGCAGGGTCTCACCGCTGCTCCGTCGAGTAAGCCGCTGCTCGTCAAGGCTGCGTAAGCCTCTCAGAGGAGAATGACTATTGTCCTGACTCACTCGACAGAGACTATAGGGGGCGATAGGTTCGATAGTTTACATTAGGGAAAATATTATCAATTTCTTCTACCTTCTCTAGCCAACCTGCATCTATTTGCTCAGCGCGAATGTCTTCCCACAGTTTGTTAAAGCGCATCAGGTGCGATCGCGTGCGTCTGATCGCATAGGGCACCATCGTTCCAGTGCGCATAATAAACGCCCAATCCGATGCTTGGGCCAGCAACAATTCTCGCGATGCCTGATTTAGCGCCCGCCACTGCAGCTCATCTGCCGGTTCGCGCTTTGCTAACTCAATCATCCGTTCAGCCGCCTTATGCAAATGCGGATAAATCCAAGCATTCTTTTCATTCAGCCAATACTCATGGAAGCCTTTGTAGCCCCAGCTTGACTGGGAAGGCCGAGCCACCTGCTGGGTAGGATTCGCTCTGAGATAGTCTGCTAAATGCGTCATTTCATAAGTGCTTTGATCATGCCAGCTCTTGCGGAAAAAGTAATCCAAAAACCATGGCCCTTCATACCACCAGTGACCGTATAGCTCTGCATCGTAGGGCGACACCACAATCGGTTTGTGCTGCATCATGTTGTGCAAATTGCCCACCTGCTGCTCCCGGTTAAACATAAAATTACCCGCGTGCTCAGCCGCTTTTTCTCTGGCCCAGTAGGGGTCGTACCATGCCTTATCCGAGCCGCTGACGCCTTTCCCCGTAATTTTGTGATATTTAATGCCCACATTTTTCCGCTGACCGTTCGGCATAATGTAGGGCTTGATGTACTCATACTCAGCATCCCAGCCTAAGTCACGGTAAAATTCGCGGTACTCAGGAGCGCCTGGATAGCCCACCTTAGAAGACCACACTTGCTGAGAAGATTCTTGATCGCGGCCAAAAGCGGCTACCCCCGCTTCGGTGTAAACCGGTGAATAAGCGCCGTAGCGAGGACGGGGCCGCGCGTATAAGATACCGTGGCCATCGGTGAGAAAGTAGCGTAATCCGGCGTCTGCCAGCATTCGCTCTAGTCCTTCGTAGTAGGCGCACTCCGGCAGCCAAATGCCCGTAGGCCGACGCCCAAAATTTTCCTCATGGCTTTGGCAGGCAACCTCAATTTGTGCCCACACCGCTTCAGGGTACATTTTCATGAGCGGCAAATAGCCATGGGTGGCCCCACAGGTAATGATGTCGAGGTTGCCGCTCTCTAAAAACTTTCTAAATCCCTTGGTTAAGTCGCCGTTATAGTGCTCCCACACCTGACGCACTTGGGCAAATTCTTTGGCATAGTATTCGGCCAAGTACTTGATATGCCCGTTATGGGTATTGCGCTCTATTTCCATCTCCAGCAGTTCTTCAAGCTGGGTCAGATGAACGTCATAGCGCTCTTGCAGTAAAGGATCGCGCAGCATGGACACCAAGGGCGGTGTCATGCTCATGGTCATTTTAAAATCGATCCCGTCCCGCTTGAGCCCCTCAAACATAGTGAGTAAGGGGACATAGGTCTCCGTAATCGCCTCAAATAGCCATTCTTCTTCGAGGACGAAGTCGCTTTCGGGGTGGCGAACGAAGGGAAGATGGGCGTGGAGGACGAGCGCAACATAACCAATCGACATGGGGGAAGGTGCCTAAAAAACTTTAGATGGGATAATGCAATGAAAACCTTTCACAAAGGCGCGTTGAAAGCGTTCAATCAAGCTCCAATCCAACGCCTTACGCTTTAAGTGATTGTACGTTAAAAGCCTGCCTTGAAATGAGCCGATCTCTCAGCTTGCTGCGATCGGCAGACTTGGCCTTTAACCCGTTTTTGAAGAGGGGATTTTAGTGCGCCTACTATTGCCCACAGCCCGCATCTGGCTGGTACCAAACTAACGACTCTTGGTTACGGCTGCGCCAGCGCATCCAGCCTTCTGTTACCGTTGCGCCGGTCAGCGGGCGGCAGTTGGCAATGGGCCGAGTTACCCGCACGTTCATCCAATCGCCTGAGAAACTCAAGGGTTCAATCAGGCTATCGGTGGCGATCAGGCTCAGTAGGTTAGTGGCTGTTTCGGGTTGCGATCGCAGTGCTTGGGCAGTTCCTGTATTCAAAAAGTAAACCCTAGGCTGCTCCTGCAATCGGGCCTCCCAGCTTTCTACCATCAGCGGCATCTCTCCGAGCGTTAGCTGTGATCTATGTACCCAGGCGCTACCGGTTTCGCTGTATTGCACCTGAATCCAACCATCTGCTCGCACGCTCAACACCGGGAACGTATACAAATTTTCATAGGCTTGTACCATCGCAAAGCTAGCATCGCGGCCAATGGCCAATGCCTCTTGGCCATTGGGAATGAGCCACCCCTGATAGATCCATCCCCAATGTTCACCGCCTGGTGATCCATACAGCGGCAAGGTCACTGATTGTAGCCAGCCCACCTCATCCGTCAACAATGACGAGTTGAGATCACGGGGGCGCAAGTGCCCTGTGCCTACTCTCGGGGCAGTGCCTGAAGAAATATCGATGATGCCTGCCATATCAGGCTTAAAGGGCTCGGGTGTGGGAGTGGGTAAAGCGGGCGGTGCGATCGCTGAATGTTGGCCTCAGTGGCGTCATCAAGGTTGGCCGCTGGAGTCTCCTCTGACTGGCTCAAAAGGATTTGGCCTGTTCCAACTGGCGCTATCTCAACCGGTGCAGCACTTGCTGACCTCGTAGGGTAGATGAAACCCAGCGATAGGGCGGCGGCTACCCCGAAGGCTAAGCCACAGGCTTGTCTAACCCTTTTCAGCCGCTGCTGCCGAGAAAGGTGATTGTGATCAGCGTAGGTTACTAAATGGCATGTCATGGAAGTGACCTCGGAAAAAGCGATGGCTCTAGTATTCATGCAAATATCTTGGCCATCACTAAACTTTTGATTTTTTTTGAGCTCAGTCATAGCCCTTGCAATCTACCGTATCTTCCCCAAATTACTCACTAAATCCTGCTGCATTCGATCCAAATCCGCCTCTATGGTCGTGAGCGAATCTTCTAGCTCACGGTACAAACTGCGCTCTAGCGGCGCTAGGCCCTGGCCTTCGGTATCGTCGCGCAATAGCTTTCTAATGGCCAATAGCTGGGCAGTTTTTAAAGCTAACTCCATTGGCACTTTAAAATCAGGTCGTACGCCGCTACCTTCCCAACTATCTTCTGTTATGCGGCTGGTGGCTTGTCCGGTGGGAATAAACATCCAAAAATGATCGTGTAGCCGAAAGCCTGAGCCTGGATTCGCGCCGCCTGCTGTCGTTTCACCCACCACCACTGCGCGCTTTAAGTGCTTTAAGTTATAGGCAAATTCTTCCGCTGCTGAAAAGGTTTCCGGGCTAATCAGGACATAGACGGGCTTATCTAAGTAGCGCGGCGAACTGACATGGGGCATTGTCCATGACTGCTGGATGCGATTTTCCCGAGGCCAAGACAGATCGCTCAAATGCACTAATGGATAGGCTGGCAGCAGGTAGCTTGTCAGTAGGGCCACCATACTGGCCGAGCCGCCGCGATTGTGGCGTAAGTCAATAATCAAGGCGCTGGTGTGGGCCAAAAACTGCATGGCCGCTGCCGCTACATCCCCGGCAAATTCAGGTGGCTCAAAGCTAAATAGCTGCAGATAGCCAATATTGCCCCGTAGCCGTTCTACCCGGTTAAAGTCAAAATTTCTCAGCTCGCTCAAACGGCGCTGTTGGGCTAGTTCCTCAGCAGGTATCTGGGTTTGCGGCTCTAAATGGGGCAGCACCGCCGGACTGAAATGTACTTTTAAGTGCGGATCAGCGCTCAGCGTTTGTAGCTGAGCGCTCAGGGTTTCGGCCAGTTGCTCGCCGCTGTAGATATCCTGGTAGCCTTCAGCCGCTAGTCGCCTGTGAATGTCTTGTTGAATTTTCTGCGCCACGTCGGCAAATGCATATTCATCGAGCTTATCGGCTACCGCCTTGAGCACTGCTGTTCGGGTTGCCTCATTTAATTGCACAAAACTTCTCCACAATTCGCACAAAGATTTCTACCCCAACGCTCAATGCCGTTTCATCGAAGTCAAATCGGGGATGATGATGGGGATAGTCTAGCCCTTTTGCGCTATTGGCTGAGCCCAAAAAGAAATAGCACCCTGGCACGGTTTGTAAAAAGAAGGAGACATCCTCGCCGCCCATGGTCTGACACGTGGGTACGACGCCTACAGGGGTTTCTACTACGGAAAGGGCGACTGAGCGAACGAGTTCGGCGATCGCACGATCATTGACGACGGGCGGATACAGCTTTTGATAATTCAGCTCGTAGCTTGCGTTGTGGGCCGCACATACCCCAGCAATTACCTGCTCAAGCCGCTGTGGAATGAGTTCACCATAGTCTGCTTCAAAGTAGCGCACCGTTCCACTGAGGTAAGCACTGTCGGCAATCACATTGACGGCTGACCCTGCTTTAAATTCTCCCACGGTAAGCACCGCTGATTTGAGCGGGTCAATATTGCGTGAAACGATCGTTTGTAGCGCGTTGACCACTTGCGCACCGACTACCACCGCGTCTACCGTTTGCTGGGGAATCGCCCCGTGACCGCCTTTGCCGTAAATCATGCAGGTAAAAAACTCTGTAGCCGCCATCATCGGCCCACTGCGTACCCCTAGCGTGCCTAGCGGTAGATTGTTCCAAAGGTGGAGCCCGACGAGCGCATCGACATCAGGATTTTTTAAAAACGCCCGCGTCGATCATCGGTTGGGCCCCACCAGGGCCTTCTTCGGCGGGCTGAAAGATGATTTTGACTGTGCCTGTGAACTGATCACGATGTTCGTTTAAATATTTGGCGGTGCCCAGTGCGATCGCCACATGGCCATCATGGCCACAGGCGTGCATTTTGCCGTCATAAATCGAGCGGTAAGGCACTTCATTTTGCTCTTGTACAGGGAGGCCGTCCATGTCGGCGCGGATGGCGAGCACAGGAGGGTGAGAGGGCGCAGGGGCGGCAAAAGGGGGGCAAGCAGAGGTGCCTTGAATCGTCGCAACGATGCCGGTTTTAGCCACTGAGCGGGTATGGATGATGCCCCATGCGGTGAGGCGATCGCAGATAAACTGAGCCGTCGTCTCTTCTTGAAAGCCTAGCTCAGGCCGTTGATGTAACTGCCGTCGCCAGTGCACAAGATCTGTTTGCAACGCCTTGATGTGAGGCCGCACTGTCGAAAAATCAGTGGTCAAAGGTTTTGAAAGTGTCTGCATAATGCTTTTTTTAACCGCCCCGTTTTTTCTTTTCTCCTGGTTCTGCTCCAGATGTATGCCCAAAATGTATATCCAAAACCTATGCCCAGAAAGCTTTTGGCATGATTCCTTCTAAGTTCAACTGCGCCGCTGCACTGGCCAACACCTCTAGGTCTTTAAGCTGCTTTAAATAGGGCAATACTCCCAATACAGGTACTCGTGTTAACGATTCAATCATCTCTGCTGGTGCCCAATGATCTATCTGCCCTGGCGTTCGCGGCTGGGTGCAGTTCAAGACAATGCCTCGTAGCTTAAGCTGCTTTTGCTCCGCTAAGGCGACGTTGGCGACAGCAGCGGCGATCGCTCCTAGCTTTACCGGGACAACCAGCACGGCCGGTAGCCGCCACTGCATGGCGATATCCGCCACCGTCAGTGTCTCAGCCATGGGTGAGCCTAATCCCCCGACCCCTTCAACCAGCACCCAATCCCGCTCAGCTTCAAGGCGTGAAAACACCTGCCACGCCTTTGCCAAGTCCACCTTTTGGCCCTCAATGGCCGCAGCCAAAGGCGGGGCAATCGGGGTTTTGTACCACAGGGGATTGATCTGCTCAAGGGTCTGATCCAGCTTGAATATCCGCGTGTAAAATTCGCGATCGCCTATGCCAGACTGCACCGGCTTAAACACCCCCAGCCGATAGGCCCAACAATAGCGCTGCCAGTAGGCAATCAGCGCTGCCATCAGCACCGTCTTGCCACTATCTGTATCCGTTCCAGTCACTAATAACGCGGCCAAATCGCCTACTCCCCTTGCAATGGCGAACTTGCTCGAATCTCCAACGTAAACTCCGCAGCGCGATCCGTTTGCACATCAATCGAATAATCCCCCCCTACCGGCAAAAATCCCTCCCAGTAGACAATCCCGCTAGCATCCGCCAACATTTCCCCACCCGGCAAGAGCAGATCAAAAGACACCGGGCCTTGAGATGGCTCCGTGACCCGCACAGTCATAATTTGTCCTTCTTGGGCATTCACCACGTACCGGCGAATTTGCCCAGGCGCGACGCTATTGGCCACTAAAATGCCATCTGAACCCGCCGGAAAAGAAACCCTTTGAGACTGTATATCTGGCTGTAGGGGAGGGTTAGTCGGTTGCCCAGGGGCCGTATCTGGCGGCGGAACCTCCGTATCAGGGATCTCTGGGGTTGGCTCTAGGGTTGGTTCTGGTGCCGCGCTCAGCGTGGCCTCTAAGCGGTAATTACTGCTGTTAACCCCCGTAGCCGGTGTCAACTGGATGACGTATTCGCCGTCTTCTTCTAATTCTCCTTGCCAACGTTGCACATCTGCAGCCTGAAAACTTATCGGCTCTCCGTCTGGGCCAAGTACACTGAAGCGAGCATCCTTTTCAAATTGCTCAACATTCAATATTTGACCCGCTTTCGCAGTCAAGGGGTAGTTGACCTTATCGCCCCTGCGCATATTACCTCGCACGCTTTTGGTCACACCAGGCTCTAGGTTCAACGGCTGCTGGTCATATTCCACCGGGGTCGGGGTCGACTGTGTCGGGGTCGGCGTTGGGGTCGGTTCACCGCTGCCCAACGGCGGTAAAGAGGTAATGCTAGGAGACGGCGTAACCGCCGTATCTAGAGAGCGCACCACCGCCCAGCCTCCAAAGCCTGCGACTGCTGCTAAGCCCACCGCCAAGCCCCCCACTGCCAGAGGGTTGTCCAAAATTGACGGCGATCGTTCACGCTCAGAGGGCATGGTCAAATGGGCGTTGGCGATCGGCTGACGCACCGTGGTTGGCCGATTGACGGTCGGCGTCCCCTGATTCGGTTCATTTTGGCTAGAAAGCGGTCGCCCTACGGCCACCGTTTTCATCTGAGACATGGGTGGCGTTGGGGGATAGGATTGCTGGTTGTAGGACGGCTGAGATGACGGTTGTTTAGATGGCGGTTGTTGAGATGACGGTTGTTGAGATGGCGGTTGTGGAAATGATGCTAGCGGTAGGCCACTCTCCGCTTGGTCAGCTTTTAAAGCCTGCGCCATTTGGCTGACCGATTGAAAGCGATCGCCCGGTTTATAGCTCAGCGACTTATTGAGCACTGTCGCCAATCCTGGACTGACTGTCACCTCATCTTGCCACCGCCAAGTGGCATTGACATCATCGAATAACGCCTGGGGCTCTTGCCCCGTCAGCAAGACAATAGCCGTCACCGCTAGGGCGTACAAATCGCTGCTGGGATAAGCCCTACCCGTCTGCATTTGTTCACTCGGAGCATAGCCTGCTTTACCCACCGTCGTAGCATGGGAGATCACCCCATCCATCTGCATCCGTGTGACGACTTCTTTGACAACCCCGAAGTCAATCAGCACTGGAAGCCCATCCTGCTGCCGCAAAATAATATTGTCTGGGCTCACGTCTCGATGAATGATGCCCTTCGCGTGAATATGCGCTAGCACAGGCAATAGCTGCTGCAAAAACAGCCGCACCTCAGTCTCCGAAAAAGCGCCGCCTTGGGCTCGCCGGTCTCGCAGAACTTCATGGTAAGTGGGCCCTTCCACGTAGTCTTGCACCAAAAACAGCCGCTCTTCTTCTTCAAATGTGGCTCGAAATTTGGGAATCTGCGGATGATTAATTTGATACAACACCGACGCCTCTCGCTGAAATAGCTGGGTCGCCTTGTCCGAGAATTTATCTGCTCCCTGCACAGGCACAAATTCTTTAATGGCACAGCGCTCATTAAAGCGGCCCTGATCTTCCGCCAAATAGGTTCGCCCAAATCCACCCTGGCCTAACAGTTGAATAATACGATAGTGATTTTGGAGAATCGTTCCTATGGAAATAGCAGCTTGCATAAGCCCAAAAAAATCTATATAGAGGCGTGAACATTGGCCATATTAACGGACAAAGTGCCAGCAAAAAGTACCAGCGATATTAACAGCAAGATCGCTTCATCAGTCTACTCCATGTTTTTACGGATAGGCGGCCAAAATCATGCCACTTCCTGCAAAGGCAGCTTTTGGCGTTAACCAGCTTCTGTAAAGCTACGGGGCTATCTCCTTAACTTCCGAGGGAATGATGAGTTCAGCTAATTATCTCTTCCAATGCACAACGCATGACTTACGGTACTTCTAGCGCGGCAGCCAGTGTGGCTAATAATGCGGCCAATCATTCAGTCAATGGCACGGCAGAGAGCGATCCAACTGACAGTGATGCCATCCAAACACGGCTTTCTTGCCTTTTAGAAGGACTTTCTCCGGCCCAGCGCAATCGCCACCGCACCCAAATCCTAGAACGGCTGCACTTGTTAGACGCTCACGCTATTCCTGTTTTTGACGAAGCCACCCAAACCGTGTCGCGGCTGCTAGCGATGCCCATCTGCCTCCTCAGCGTGATGGATGCTGATATGCAATGGTTCAAATCCGTTGTCGGATTATCCAGCTTGGGGCTTATGAATCAGCTTGCCGCCACTCGCAGCATTCCTCGCATAGAATCTTTCTGCACCCACGTGATCGACAGCGGTAAAACCTTCTCTTTGGCTGATGCCACCGCCCACCCGGCCTTTTCCCACAGCCTGCTGGTACAGCAATATGGCATCCAATCCTATCTTGGTGTTCCTTTGATGACGAGTGAAGGATGCTGTATTGGTACCCTGGCTGTGATGGATTTGATGCCTCATCTGTTTACTCAGCAAGAAGTCGCCTTTTTAGAGCTGAGTGCCCGCTGGTGTATGAGCGAATTTGAAAAACAACATATCCTCACCCAGCTAAAAGATAGCCAACAAAGCAGCGAACACTCTTCCTTCCTATCGGCCCGTGGGCAATCAGATGCCCCTGCCAATGACTCACTGCTTACCAAAATACATCAGGCACAATTCGATTTGGTCATGCAGCTCACCCAAGATCTGCGAAGTCCGCTGACCTCTATCACAGGCATGGCCAACATGCTCAGTCGAGAAATCTACGGCCCTCTGAGTGAAAAACAGCAAGAGTACGCCAAGATTGTGCTCAGCAGCTCTCAGCGGTTGCTGGCCATGGTAGATGAAATTGTTGAAGTCGGTGAGCTAAAAGAAAGTGAACATCAGCTCGCTCTGGCGACTGTAGATATTGAAATGGTCGGGCAACAGGCTCTTGCCGCTTTAGGCAACTTGGCCAATCAACAAGATCTTCAGCTCAAACTCACGGTTGAACCCGGCTCTCGCCTGTGGAACCTCGACAAGCATATTGTTAAACAACTGATTTATCACCTTGTCTTTAGCCTCATGAGAATGTCTACAGCCGGTAGTACTATTCGCCTGCACATCTCCCGCCGTGAAGATAGTATCAGCCTTGCGCTGTGGGTTTCTAACCCTTGGTTAGGAGAAGATTTGCCACAGGCCGTGATTGCTTGGGATAAAGACAACCCCTCCCAAGGTCAGGGCTCAAATCTCTTGACTGGGCCTCTAGAGACTATTATCGCCGGAACCCAACTACCCTCTTCGGTTGCTTTAGATACTCCACCTCCAGATGCGGCAAGCCTATTCGAATCGTCATCTACGGCCCCAAAAATGGATGCTTCTCGCCAAGAGCTAGGGCTGCTGCTGAGCCGCCACTTTACGAACATGCACGGCGGTGAGGCGTTTGTTCAAGGATCTGCTGCGACGGGCTATCGCTACGTTATCACCTTACCTTCTTTCAAATTATCTGTTTAATTAATGTTGCTGCTTGTTCATCGGTTTGTTCATCGGTTTTTGAAGATTAAATATTCAATTATGACCCTGTTGGAATCAAGCCTATAAAAATAAATTATGGATTTATTTTTGTAGCTGTTGCTACCGTTTTCTCTGAGCAGAAAAATCATGCAGCTATTTTCGTATCAGCACTTCAGGTGTCTTCGGTAAAAATACTACTGGTGAAAACTACAACAAAGATTATTGATGATTCCGTAAATCAACCCATTTTTACCGGTGCAATAGTAGGGCAATCTTAGGTCGGTTATGTTCTAGCTTTTTGCGGCCTTTCCCAACTTTTTGAGATTTGCTCACAAGCATAAGCCCCATTTAGAGCCTTTGGGGCTTGCTTGAAAAGACTTTACCAAGATCACATGGCACTGAGCATAATCTGCACTGACTGGCACGACTGGGTGAAATAACGGGTTAGAACAACTGGATTCTCGACGTTGACTTCACGCTTTTGGCTAGATAACGGCTAATGACTGAGAAAAATCACTGAATCGGAGTCCTCTCACCCGATAACGATCGTCATCGGCGAGGTTCAGATATTTTTTGCTTGATTCACTCTACTCTGCTTGAAAAATTAGCGATCGCAATAATGGCAAAAACACAGAAACAAAAAACTTTTCGCTGGCAATCCTACCGGCCCCTGCTTGCTGCTGCCTTTGCAGTGGCTGGTGTCTTTAACTTAGTAGGTGTTGTGATTGCTGCAGGCACCCCCGCAGGCACACCGATTGACAACACAGCTACAGCCACCTACAGCGACAGTCCGACTGGCGGCACCACCATCAATGCCACATCCAACACAGTGACCATCCAAGTGGCTGAAGTGGCCGGTCTTACCGCCGTTCCGTCTGGATTTGAAGATGTCAATGGCAACGCAATTGAAGGGACTGACGAGTTAAAGTTCAGCTTTACCGTGACCAATACCGGTAACGATGCCACGGACATTTTTATTCCTGGTATCAACAACATCATTACGCAAAACTTTGATGTTTCTGGCGGTTCAATAGAAATTTTCCCTACCGTTGACGGTGTGACACCCTCTGGCCCAGCCATCGGTACGGTTCTTCCCCCAGCAGGCGACAATTTCTCTACCATTATTGGCACCAACGATCCCTTCGGCACCGGTAATCAAAATGTTCCACCTGACGGCCGTTTTATCGTTACCGTCACCGGCAACATCGCCGCTTTTCAAGCTGATGGCGTGACCCCCGTTACGGCTGGTAATCCGATTGGCGTTACCCTAGGTAATACGCCGCCCAACGACAACACGGCCGCCACTCAAAACCAAGACCTTGCGGCAAGTGCTACTAACAACGACCTGCGTACGATAGACATTGGCTCGACCGCCAGCAATGGCGTGCGTGAAGCCAGTGCTTCTGACAGTAAGCCATTTGCTGCTTCTAACAAGCCCTTAGCGCTGGCTACAGTGCTAAAAACATCATCCGTTGTGGGTAACAACCCAACTAGCCCAACAGATGATCAAATCACTTACACCTTAGGACTGCGAGTTGAGAACACCGTTCCAGCCGGGAACATCTTCCTAGTAGCGCCTTTAGAAGGTACCGAGATTCAGCTCAACGGCGGCAGTGCAACTCGCATTCTGGTCTCTGATGCTATTCCTGTCGGAACAACGCTACAGTCTGTCGTTACCCCACCGCCGGGATCGGGATGGACACCTGTTTATGCAACAACTGCAGGCACTGATCCAAAGAGAACAACAGCATGGAGCACCACTGCACCGACCAACTTGGCCACTGTGCAAAGAGTCGGTTTTATTCACAATGGCCCCTTGGCACCGGGCTACGCTTCTACCAGTGATCTTCGCTTTACGGTCGTCACCAGTGGCTTACCTCCAGCGGGTGACACTGTCAACAACATTGCTCAGGTATTTGGTGAATCTGTTGGTGATACCACCAATCAGGTCATCTACGATGAATCAGGTGACCAAAATCCCAACAACTTTGATGGGAATACGCCCCCAGATGCTGGTGGAGACAACAGTGGTTCTGAATATCCTCTGACGGGAGATCCGGGTATTGCTGACCCTGTAGCAGACGAAGTTGACACCGCTGGGAATAACACCGGTACTGGCCCGGATGGTGAAGTTAACCAAGTCAACATCATTCCACCTAATGACGATATCTTAAATGGCCCTAACGGCCAACCCGGCGCTAGCGGCCCTACCGACTCCAACGACGACTTTACCAATCAGTCAACGGCTGTGCCTGCAGGTATTCGCTCAGACGGGTTAGGGAATATCACTGTTGCCGCTGATACTTTTAACCCAGATTCGGTGAGATTCAACAATACCCTGAATAACCCGGCAGCAGGTGGATTCTTAGCCAATGTGACGCTGCAGCCACTGCCACCACAGGGGCCGGTTAGTGCTGAATCAGCTGACGGTAACGCCACCACCGTCCAATACGGCACCAACGCCGATATTCCTGATGGCACTATCGTCACGATTAAGCAAGGTACTCAAACCGCCTCATACTCCTACACAGCAGCGGGTGGATTTGTCTTTGCACCGGATCCTGTCACTGCTGTTGCGACTACCGCCCATATCAATGTGGGTGATATCCCAGCAGGTGGGACGGTTAACTACACGGTAGATATCGATTTGCCCACGAGTGTGGCGCTAGATGCCGTGGGCATCCCGATCATTGCCTTTACCGACACAGCCGCCCTTGGCTTTACGGGGGAAACCACAAACAATATCACGATTGATCGTCTCTACACGGGCTTTATGAGACTCATCAAAGATGCCCGCGTGCTCAGGGCTGACGGGACTCAGCGGCTTCCTGCAGGCGCAGGCCCAACGTTCCAGAGTGCGTTTAACTTAACCACTGAGAACATTGCCCCAGATGAGTTTATTGAGTACAGGATTCGCTATGAGAATATTTCTACACCAACTATGGGTGCAGGAAATGTCATCCTCAACGCCAATAATTTTGTGCTGACAGAGAATGGAACAACAGGTGGCAATACCTGGGCAACCACCACGACTCACCGCCAAAACACAGTGTTTAAAGTGGGCACTACCATGCAATTCATTGATTTGACTGGCCCTACGGTGACTTCTGATCCGGTGAATGGCACCAAAGTTGATAGCTATGTGAACACAGTTGGCCTTGTGATTCCGGGCCCAACCAATGGCGGCTCTCTCCTATTTCGTCGTCAGGTCAACTAAGGCTGAAAGGGCTGAGAGAGGCTCATTAGACGTCTTTCTCTCAGCCCAAACTGACTGGATGGGTTGGTTGAAAATGATTGATACGTTTGTTGTAAGTTCTCGACTGTAAATTCTCGAAAAGGTTAGATAGAAATGAAACGTAAGTTTTTGGTTGGATTTGGTTTTGCAGCGTTGGTGGCGATGGCACCGGTAGCGATGACGACACCTGTGTTTGCAAATCTGCAGGAGGCTGGTGAAGCGATTGTTGAAAAGCTGCGTCAGCCTGAGGTAAAGCTGGTGATGAGCGCTGATAAACAAGTCACGGTTGTAGATGAAAATGGCGACTCTAAGCTAGTTTGGGAAAAATTGGAGAATGCAGCTACCGTTCAACCCGGTGATATTCTTCGCTATGTGGTTGCCTCTGAAAATGAGGGTGAAATATCTGCGGAGAACTTGGTGATTACTCAGCCCATTTCTCCCGAAATGACCTTTAAGCTAGGATCTGTCAAAGGCAATGACATTGCCTCTGTAACTTACAGTATTGATGGGGGTGAGACTTTTGTGGCTCAGCCCATGGTAGAAGTCACCTTGGCCGACGGCACGGTGGAGATGCAGCCCGCACCGGCAGAAGCTTATACCCAAGTCCGGTGGGACTTTAGCAAAGCACTCGATGTTAAAGAAGTGGTTTCTGTTTCTCATGAAGTGGTGATTAAGTAGTCTCGGCTTTTGTATTTGTTAGCAATCTGAATGGAGATCTTAAGATCTAGGATGCTCTGGTTGATCCTAGACCTTGAGATCTCATTTGGTAAATTGCTGTTTGCCGCTACATAGGTTCTTTCAGCGTTCAGTACGTTCTGCGCTGATATCACTTTCACAAGACAGATAATGTCCCTTCCTCACTGGCCTGTCTGGTTTCGCTACGTCAAATGGCGGCTGTTTCTCTGGGCGTTGCTGATGGTTTTATTCGCAACGCCTACAGTCAAGGTGTTTGCACAACCTGTTCCGGCCCAGACCCGATTGATTGATAACCAAGCTGTTGCTCGCTACGAAGCTACGGGAAATCTTGTGAACTTGATCTCTAATCAGGTGCAAATTGAGCGGGCCGAGGCGTTAATTGATCCGCTCGGTACCTTAGTGGGCTGTGATGGGCAACCGCTTGCTAGCTATGCTGGCTTTTCGATGGCGCTGTATGAGCCGACTGCCAGCGGCCTTGATCTTGGCAGCTTAGTGGCGTTGACGCCTACCCAAGGGGCTACCAGCATTGCGCCCAATGGGGGTAATGTCAATCCGTTTTCTTTGGAGATCGGCCAGGGAAAATACAACTTTTTACTAGATGCGAATCAGCCGCTGATCGGGCCTGGCAATCTTGGCAAAACTCAAACGACAGCGGGCGCTGAATATATTTTGGTGATTAATCCGCCAGCTTCTTCTGGGTTTAAGCAAAGGCGGGTGCGGGTAACCATGTTAGGGGTGGCTGCCAATGGCTTGTTGAGTTATCGAGCAACGTCTTTAGATGGCCAGCCCATTGGGGTTGATGGCCAGACAGAACTGGTTCGTACGGTTTCAATTCGTAACGCTGCAGGTCAAGGGTTGGTCTTTTTTGAGCTGGGCTTGAATACGGCGCTGTGTGATGGCGACCAAATTCGCATGACAAAAACTGCCGATCGCTCGGCGGTGCAGCCCGGAGATGCTGTGGTATACCGGCTGTTGATTCAAGGTGTGGGCGCAGCAGGGCTTGATTCTGTGGTGGTTGTCGATAGCTTGCCTGTGGGTTTTCAGCTCATGCTCGAATCAGTGTCTGGTTCGCTAGATGGTATGCCAGTGGCAATCGCTACGCAACAGTCTGGCTCTACGGTGACTTTTAGAGTCGCAAAGTCACTGGCTGCTTCTCAAAAGTTAGAGATTATTTATGTGACTAGCGTTACCCCTGATGCTATTCGAGGTTCAGGGCAAAATAGTGCGCTGGTGACTGCGCAGCGCTCGGACAATCAGTTTCAAGTGCAAGATGGGCCGAGCATTCATCGGATGTCGCTGGATCCGGGTATTTTTTCTGACTGTGGCACGCTTATAGGCAGGGTGTTTGAAGACAAAAACTTTGATGGGGAACAACAGTTTGGCGAAGCGGGTATTTCTAATGCGGTGATCTTTTTAGATGATGGCAATCGGGTTGTGACGGATGCTGACGGATTGTTTTCGTTGCAAAAAGCGTTGCCGGGGCAGCGGACGGGCACGCTTGATTTGAGTTCACTGCCGGGCTATACCTTGGCGCCTAATCTTTATTTTAATGAGCGCAATAGCCTGTCACGGTTGGTGAATTTGGCCCCAGGTGGACTGGGGCGGATGAACTTTGGGGTGACGCCTACTTTTCAAGAGGGCCAGCAGTAAATGGGGGTGGCTAAAGAACATATCTATCAACGTTGGCGGGCGGGCGTTACGGGCGTTGTTTTGGGTGTAGGGCTCATACCTGTAGGGGCGAGAAAAGCTGAGGCAGCGCCAGAGCCATTACAAAGCTTGCAAAATCCTGTTGCTGAAGCGTATCAGGCAGAGACTCCAGTAGCGCCGTTGGTGCCTGCGGCTCGTCTGGAGCCGCCAGCGATGGAGATGGCTCCTCCGTCTGCAGAATATTTGGCGGTAGCGCCTACTTGGCTACCTGTGGCTGTCGCAGAGGAGGACAGTGTCGCTGCTCGCGTGATGCCTGATTGGTTGAAACCGACGGAGGCAATGTCGTTTAACCCGGAGGCGGTGATATCGCGTCAAGCTGCTGTGGAATCACAGGCAGATGTCCTTGCCGTATCCGCGTCATCAGCGTCAGCCGAGGAAGGGGCGGCTGTTCTGGAAATACCTGATTGGCGGCCATCTTCTGAGCAAATTTCCTCCGATCTGCAGGCGGTCATCTCGCCGGAGATCCGGGCAGAAACGGATGAGCGGATGGCTTTTACGTCTGCGCCGACATCGGCTCCTGCGATCCATCGTAGCTATGACGATCTCAGCCTTTCGATGCCGGCAGTAGAAGCGCCATCTGTTTTGGGCCGCGATCGCAGAATTCCTCGTCTGGCGATTTCTGCGCCAGGACTTTCCGATCCATCCCAGGTGGTGTATGACGTTCGCGCTGTCCCTAAAGTTGCGATTACCCCTGCGGCTTTGGCCAGTGCTGGCGAAGTGGCGATCGCAGTTGCTGCTGAGCAGGTCGAAATTCTCACGCCCGAGTCGGGGGCGATTCTCAATATTCCTTCTACACCCGTCGCCTTGCGTTTTCCCGTCGGCGCCCAAATTGCCCTGTTGGTGAATGGTCAACTTGTGGATTCGAGCCTTGTGGGTCGCACGGAAACCGACCCGGCGACCCAGATCCGCATTCAAACTTGGTATGGTATTGCCCTAGAGGCGGGCGACAATCTCATCGAAGTTATCTCGACAGAAACCGGTCAAGTTTTTGCCAGTGCGCCTGTTGTGGTCCGCGGCCAACCCGAAAATATAACTCTGTTTGCCCCCCAAACCCTTCCGGCTGACGGGATTTCTGTGGCGATGATTCGCGGTCAGCTCGTCGATGACTTGGGGATTGCCTCGGTATGGAATACGACCGTCACCTTGAACGCTAGCGATGGTACCTTTGTCGGTGCTGATCAAAATCCCGATCAGCCCGGCTTTCAAACGCCTGTGATTAATGGTATGTTTGCCGCTGAATTGCGCGCGTCACTGACGTCTCGTTTGGTGCAGTTGCAGGCGCAGACATCAGGGTTTGAAGCCTTTCGCCAAATTCAATTTGTTACGCCTCAGCGGCCTAGCTTAATCTCGGGTGTGGTGGATTTGCGTTTTGGTGCGAGGGGTACTGATTTTTACAGTAGCCGACGAGATTTTTTGCCCATTGATGGTGACAATCGTTATCAGCTAGATGTAGATGCAGCCGTGTTCGCCACGGGCAATTTGGGGGAATGGCTGTACACGGGCGCTTACAACAGCGCGCGATCGCTGAATGCAGATTGTCGGGGTGAATCGACGCTTTTTGCTGCTAGCGCTGATAGCTCGTGCGATAGCACCTATCCGACCATGGGCGATGGGTCTGCGGTGGAGGTGACAGCCCCGTCGTTAGACAGTGTGTATTTGCGGCTAGAGCGCAATTCTCCCACCTATGCGACTGGCATTGACTACGCTATGTGGGGTGATTTTGATACGGCGGAGTTTGCTACAGCCGCTCAGCTTTTTACCGCTACCAATCGTCAGTTTCACGGTTTGAAGGCGAATTATAACTTTGGCAATTTAGCCCTTACAGGTCTGTATGCCAATAATGTAGAGGGCTTTCAAAGGGATACCTTAGCACCTGACGGCACGAGCGGATTTTACTTTACCTCTGAGCGTAACTTGGTGCCGGGGAGTGAAAATGTTTATTTCGAAGTCGAGGCGTTGGAGCGTCCTGGCAGTGTGTTAGAGCGGCGGCAGCTCACTCGCGGCCTAGATTATGACATTGACTACGACAGAGGGACGCTGCTGTTTAGCGATCCGGTGCAGCGGACGGCGATTGATGACTTTGGTCAGCTATTGGTGCGTCGGATTGTGGCCACCTATCAGTATGGTAGTGGCGATAATACCCATGTGGTGGCGGGCCGTTTGCAGTACCGCTTCAACAGTCCGCTAGATCAGCCGGGGCAAGCTGCTGGCACAGGCTCTAGGGTGAGCGCTGGGGTGGGTTCGTGGGTCGGCGCGAGCTACCTCAGTGAGCATCAGGGCGATCATCGCTTTGATTTATATGGTGTGGATACGCGTATTGCTCTGGGCGATCGCGCTCAGCTCATTGCTGAAATAGCCCAGTCTTCGAGTCGTTTTGCGGCTGTTGGCAATGCCGAGAGCAGGACGGTGACAGGAACGGCCTATCGCTTGGAATTAGATGGGGCCTTGGGCGATCGCCTCAGTGGCCGGGTGTATTATCGTTCTACCGGTGAAGGCTTTACGAACAGCGCCACCACCAGCTTTGTCCCTGGCCAAACCCGCTACGGCACCCAGGTGATGGCGCAAATCGGTGAGACCACCTCCCTGCAGGCCCAGTACGACCATGAAGATAATTTTGGCGTTGCCCCACAGGTAAGCGATCTTTCTCCATTATTGTCGGGGTTATTGCCAAGTCTTGCCAATCCCCCCGGAACTGCTTTAGATAATTCGCTGACGACCTATTCGGCGGGCTTCACCCAAAGAATAGGCCGAGGCACCGTGGAAGTAGACTGGATTCATCGCGATCGCCGCGATCAAATCAACCGTGCCAGCAATGTCTCTTCCGATCAACTGAGAACCCGATTTACCACACCGATTGTCCGCAATCTGAGCTTAGTGGCTCAAAACGAGCTGAATCTCTCTGCTAGCATCGATCCGATCTATCCTAGCCGCACCTTGGTTGGGCTCAACTGGGCCGCTTTGCCTTGGCTCAATGTCGGTGTCAATCAGATTTTTTATGGCGGTGGGGGTAACAATCGAGGGAGCGCTACCAGCGTTGATGTATCGGGCGAACATACCTTTGCTTCTGATACAACCTTGCGCGGTCGCCTATCGGCCATTGATGGCTTCCAAGTTGGCGGCAGTATTGGTCTACAGCAAGGCATTAATTTGGCACCGGGGCTGGATTTGGACTTGGGCTACGAAAAAGTTTTTTCGACGCTGGGTAACGCGACCGCTGCTAGCACCCAGCTTGGTCAATCGGTTGTTGGCAATGGCGCCTCAGCTTTGGCCCTTGCTGGCGGAGAAAGCTACAGTATGGGGATATCCTACAGCGACAGTAACCGCTTTCAGGCCAACAGCCGCTTCGAGCATCGCACCTCTACCCAGGGCTCCAACACGGTGTTTAATTTGTCGGCGGTGGGTCGTTTAACGCCGTCATTGACCATTTTGGGCGATTATCGATGGGCCAAAGCGGCGAATCAAAATATTGTCGGCTTGGATGCGAGTAGCTTGCTGAAAATTGGCCTCGCCTATCGCAACCTCGAAGATGACAAATTTAATGCCCTGCTGCGCTACGAGCATCGGCTGAACCCCAATACGATTCCGGTGGCGGCCAGCTTTGGCACCAGTACCGAAACCCAAGAGCACTTGTTCGCGGCCGAAGCCATTTATGCGCCCAACTGGCGGTGGGAATTTTATGGTAAATATGCCCTGCGCAACAGCAGCACGTCTATTCGTGGCGCTGGGGGCAGCTTGGCTACGAACAGCACTGTGCAGCTCGCTCAGGCCAGAGCTACCTATCGCTTAGGCTATCAATGGGATGTGCTCGCAGAGGCGCGTTGGCTAGGGGGCAATGGCTATGGTGAAACCGGCTTTGCGGTAGAAACCGGCTACTATCCCCTGCCTGATTTGAGGATATCGGCAGGGTATAGCGCGGGCGCGGCGAATGATCGTGACTTTGGCAATAACCGGAGTGCGGGCGGATTTTACGTTGGCATTAGCGCTAAGCTCAGTGGCCTGTTGAATGGATTTGGCACGCAGCCGATGGTGATTCCACCGCAAGTGCCTGCTGTGGTTGAGGCGTCTGAATTGAAGGTGTCTGAGTCTGAATCATCTGGCTCTGAGGCGATCTCGCCAGTCGATAGCTCACCGGTCGATAGCTCACCGGTCGATAGCTCGCCAGTCGATAGCTCGCCAGTTGATAGCTCACCGGTCGATAGCTATCCTGATGCAACAGAACTCTAATTTTTTCTCTCTTTTTAAATTTCTCTTTACTGTATTTTTTCTTGCTGCCAAAGATGGCTTAAACAATGGCACAGACCGCTCAAAACTATCATCAAAAATGTAGCCTTAGAGATTTGCAATCTAATCAGCTATCACCTTTACCCCTGGCCCCTAGCTCCTGGCCCCTGGCTCAGCCTAGAGCGTTATTTTTGCGCAAGTCCTTTAGGTGGTTGGCAGTATGTGGTTTGTGGGGGGCTCTTGGGTTTGCGAAAGTGAGTTGGGCTGAGGAGATGTCATTGCCCGCCGGGGCTCAAATTACGGTGAACAGCTCTGCTGATGGCCCTGTGCAACCAGACTTGGCGTTGACGTTGCGTGAAGCGATTGAACTGACGAATGGGACGTTGCCCTGGGCTGCTTTGAGTGCTGCAGAACAGCAGCTTGTGGTGGCAACGAATAGCGCTGATACTGAAATTCGTTTTAATCTGCCGGTGGGGGAGACGACGATTCGATTGGCTTCGCTGCTGCCTGCGATTGTCCAACCTGGGCTGACGATAGATGGCACCACTCAACCGGGCTATGACCCTAACAGCTCAACCTCCGCTGAAATAACTGTTCCTGTTCCGGTGGTTGTGCTGCGTCCGGCAGAGACTGTTGAAGTGTTTCGTGGACTGACATTGGCGGCGAGCAACATTACCGTACGAGGGCTGAGCGTATATGGGTTTAATGCGCCTAGCCAAATCACCCAATCTACGCCACCTGCTGATATTTTTATCTCTCACCGGCAAATTCCGCTGAACCGAGCGACGCCCTTACCGGCCACAGATTCTGCTGTAGAACCGGCCCTAGATATGGCCACAGATTCTGCTGAGGGGTATGGCTATCGTGACGAGCCGCCTACGGGCATTGTGATTGAACAAAACTGGATAGGTATTCCTCCTGATGAAGCTAGACCTGCTGTGCCTTCGGGCTTTGGTGTTTCTGTTTTTGACAGTGCGGGGACGACGATTCGGCAGAACCGGATTGAGTACCATAATGGCAGTGCGATTATTACTGGGCGACAGGCGGATGACTTAGCTGTGTTGAACAATATTATTGTTGGCAATGGCATTTCGGGAATGCCGGATGCGATTCGTCTGCATGGCCAGGTGAATAATGGGCTGATCTCTGACAATTTGATTTGTGGCAATGACGGTAGCGGCGTTTTTATTTTTAGGCCGAGCGGCAATGTGACGGTTGCGAACAATCACATTCGCTGGAATGGTCAAAGGCTAAGGCGAGCGGCGGTGTATTTGATCGGTGACAATCACCGCGTGGTCAATAATGACATTACCCATCAAAAGGGTGGAGGTGTGGTGGTTGGCCAAAGCGTTAATACTAACAGTGATGGCAATGTGATTACGGGTAATCGCTTTGGCACGATGGAAGGGCTGAGCATTGATTTGATTGCAAGGGAGGATCGCAGACCTAGAGATTTTGATCGGGGTGATGGGATTAATCCTGTGCGAAATTCAGCGAACCGACGTCAAGATACGGGCAATGGGGCGGTGAATGCGCCTCGATTTGACAGTGCTGAGGTATTTGTGATCAATGGCACTGTGCAAGTGGGGGGAGAGGCTGATCCGGGCAGTGAGGTGCAGCTTTATCGTTCGACTGGGCGGGTGCATGAGTATGGCCCGCTGTCGCAGCCGCTAGGAACGACGACAGCCGATGCGCAGGGCCGCTTTGGGTTTGTGCTAGATGGGTTGGCGGTAGGTGAGGTGTTGAGTGCGATCGCAACCGATCCTCGCTACGGCACATCTGAACCTGCTCGCAATATCTCTATTCGTGCTTTGACAGGTGTTGCTTCGATGCCAAACCCTATGACTGAGCCAGTTGGGCTGCCGCAGTGTATCACGCCACCTGCGCCGCCTACATCACCAGTGGCACCTGTTGAAACACCGCCTGTGCCGGAAACGATCGAGCTAAGCGTTCCTCGCAATATCCACTTTGGCCTAGATCAAGACTTTATTAGTGCAGAGAGTGCGGCTGTGCTGGATCAAATCGCTGAGGTGCTACGGCAATATCCGAGTGTGGTGGTGGATCTGCATGGGCATACGGATTCGCGGGCTAGCCAAACTTACAATCAAGATTTGGCGCGGCGACGGGCAGAGAATGCTCGATACTATCTGTTGGATCGCGGCATTGGTGCGG
Organism: Phormidesmis sp. RL_2_1; assembly: GCA_012033015.1. GTDB lineage: Bacteria > Cyanobacteriota > Cyanobacteriia > Phormidesmidales > Phormidesmidaceae > Phormidesmis. The sequence continues at coordinate 1,115 of JAAUPS010000059.1, read as the reverse complement.
AGCGGATGACGCTGCGATCGTTGGGTGAAACTCAGCTTTTAGTGGAAGAGACGAATCGGGCTAACTATGCTCGAAATCGTCGGGTAGAGTTTATTTTGAAGACGTGCGCGGGGTGAATATTCGATTTTTAAATCAGGAAGATGATTTGCAAATTGAACCATAGGCTTGTCAGCTTGTTGATTTGGCCCCTCTGTTTATTTTGCAGATTGCTAAAAGCCCATCCCAACCAACTATTCGGGATGGGCTCTTCGGGGGCATAGCAGAACTGCTTTAACGGACTAGAATATTCCGGGGCTGGGAATTTTAGCGCTGCTTCCACAGCGCATTTGGCTGGCGTAATATTGCCAAGGAAATATGCAAGTGCCTTGATATCGATAGTGAGTAGGTTTTTGTTCTGGATTTTGGCATTCTCTCTGATATGCTATGTTCTCGGCATAGCAATCGACCAAAAACTCTGCTTTGAGCTGTACAACATTTCCTTCAAAGAAAACAACAACTTCTGGATTGGATGTATCGGCTACATCTGTGTATCGCCCTTCCCACAAAAAATAGTAATAACCACCCCCGAGTGCAGCCGGTCTTGTCCAGACATTAAAGGCAATACCGCTTCTTTCTCCTGAGTTCCATAAGGTGAATCCATCCGCTTCCATCACCTGATGGTGATGGGGCACTTGGGCTGAAGCAGCGGGCGTCATACCCGTAAAATTAGCAGCGAGGCTGATACCGCTGCAATTGCGAGGGTAGAGAGAAGTTTGCTGATCATTGTTGAAAGGATGGGTTGAAAGGATGGAATGATGTACTTTTAAGAGATAACTGCTATAGCTCGCGTTTTCCTTCGGCTTATTTCCCGAAGCGTGCTGCAATCAACTTTATTTGTAAGAGGTAGAATTACAGTCGCTGCTCAAATCCTGGATCGGCTAAGGAGCTATTCTCTTTTAGGCTTTCTAGATTCTTGGCTAGAGTATTATGACAGTGAGAATGACGCATTGATTTCAGTCCCGGTAATCGGGATTGAGGTTTGGCGCGCTGGGCAGCTTTACTCGCACTACAAAATGCTGGGCGTGTTTCAGATCCCGGTAATCGGGATTGGGGGTTTGGCTGCCAAAGCATGGCCG
>JAAUPS010000267.1 GCA_012033015.1 Phormidesmis sp. RL_2_1 | reverse complement strand
TGGCTCAGAAGCCTCTTTGGTAGTGCCTAGTGCTGACAAATCGCCTATCGATACCATTGAGGGCGGTGCTACGCGGGGGGAGAACTTATTTCATAGCTTTCAAGCGTTCAATATTGCTGAAGGCCGGGATGTTTACTTTGCTAATCCGGCTGGCATTGCCACAATTCTCAGTCGGGTGACAGGGCAGAATCCCTCAGATATTTCAGGCACTTTGGGCGTATTGGGCCAGGCCGACTTGTTTTTGATAAATCCTAATGGCATCATCTTTGGCGAAAACGCCCAGCTAGACGTGGGCGGTTCTTTTGTTGCTACGACTGCGAATGCGATCGCCTTTCCGAGCGGCGGCGTGTTTTCCCAAAACTCGGCAGTAGAACCTCAAACTCCTTTGCTGACCATTGCTCCTTCAGCGCTCTTGTTTAACCAAGTTGTCTCCCAACCAGCTCATTCTATTGCAGTCCGAGGAAATCTATCTGTTGATGAAGCTCAAAGCTTGCTGTTAATCGGTGGGAATGCGTTTCCTGAGGCTACCGCCACGGGGAGAATTTTGATTGATGGCGGGACGCTGCGATCGCCAGGCGGTAGGATCGAGGTAGGCGGGCTTGCCGCACCGGGAACGGTAGGTCTGAGTGGAGTAGGGCTGAGTGGAGTAGGGCTGAGTGGAGTAGGGCTGAGTGTAGATAGTCGCAATCCTAGCTTGAACATTCCTACAAACACTCAACGCGCAGATGTCGCTTTTGACAATGGGGCGCTAGCCGATGTCAGTGCTAGCGATAGTGGCGACATTGTTATCTATGCTCAAGATCTTAGTATTCGCGGCCTCAGCGAAGTCCGAGCAGGCATAGCAGCCCAGCGTACAGACAACGGCAGTGCCGGAGATATAAAGATTGACGCCATAGGCAACATAGATATTGCTGGCGCGACCAGCAGTACTCAACGAAGCGGAATCGTCAACTCAGTTGAGTCGGGATCTGTAGGTCAAGGCGGAGATATAGATATCACCACAGGTTCTCTCTCCGTTACTGGCGGTGCCCAGCTAAACACGAGTTCTCGAGGCGTGGGTAACGCTGGTAATGTTGTTGTGAATGCTCGAGATGCAGTCAACTTTGAGGGCGGTGAAGGAGAAGGGATTGCCTTTGCTTCTAGCCGTGCCTATGCTCGCGTAGAACGCAGCGCGACAGGGCAAGCAGGAGATATTCGGATTACGGCTAATGCGATGTCTGTTAACACTGGCGCTATCATCAGCGCCAGCACGCTTGGCCAAGGCAGTCCTGGCAATGTTGTGCTTGACATACAAGATCAAGTCACACTTGCTGATATGGGCCCTGACGATTTGGGTGGAATCTATAGTAGGGTTAGTTCGGGGGCAGCCAGTGACAGGAAGGGCAGCATTAGGATTAATGTAGCTGGTGGTTCTATCTCGGTGACGAATGGCGCTGTCATCGATGCTGGCACTGATGGAGAAGGCGATGCCGGAAACATTGTTGTCACTGCTCGCGAGACAGCTAGCTTTGAGGGAGGACAACCACAAACACTAGGGCGGGTGTTCCAGTCTAGTGGGGTTTTTAGCCGGGTGGGGCTAGAGGGTGTTGGGCAGGCAGGCGATATTCTGATCAGAGCAGGTACGCTTTCTCTCACTGACGGCGCTGTTATTACCGCCACCACTCAGGGAGAAGGAGATTCTGGCCGCGTCATTGTCGAGGCTAGCGATCTTGTTGAGCTAGATGGAAAAGGGCCAGATGGCTTCGGTGGGCTGTACAGCCGGGTGCTCTCGAATGCTAGAGGCGTGGGAGGAGATATTCAAGTCACCGTTACGCAGGGATCGTTGTTTGTTAGGAATGGGGCTGAACTCAGCACTATTACCCGTGGAGAAGGTGACGCCGGAGATATTGTTATCAGTGCCCGTGACACTGTTAGTTTTGATGGGGTGAGTCTGGATAGGGGAAATGGGACTGAATCGAGCCGGGCATCGAGCCAATCTCGAACGAGGTCGGGGCAATCGGGTAATATTCGCATTGAGACAGGAGCCCTTTCAGTTACTGACGGTGCTTTTTTGGGTACCACCACTTTTGAAGAGGGCAGTGCAGGAAGTGTGACTATCCATGCTCGCGATCAAGTCACGCTCGATGGCGTCGGTTCACCGAGGGGCTTTGGCGGCATTTATAGTCAACTTGCCACAGATGCGGTGGGAAATGGCGGCAATGTAGAAATCACGGTCACAAATGGTTCGCTGCTCATTACAAATGATGCACAGATAGAAACCGTTACGAGAGGGGTAGGGAACGGTGGTGACATTATTATTCATGCAGGTTCTCTCAGGGTTGAAAACGGTGGCATATTAACGAGCAGCACACTCGGCCGAGGTGATGCAGGTAGCTTACGAATTGAAGCGCGCGATGCGGTCACGTTTGTCGGGATGGCTACAGGGAGCGGTAACACTGCTGTTACGAGCAAAGTGGGGAGAGGCTACGGAGAGGGGGCGATATCAGTATTGCTGTTGCTGAGGGTTTGCTTAGCGTTACGGATGGTGCCAGTGTAGAAGCCCTGACAGAAGGTGAAGGTGCTGCCGGAAACTTAGCTATCATCTCTGATCGAGTAGATCTTCAAAACAGGGGAAGGCTCACGGTTAGTGGGCAAGGAAAATTTTCTGCGGGCAACCTCGACGTTACGGCTAATGAGATTCTACTCGTCGATCAAAGTTTGATTGAAGCCAATACCGAATCCGGTAGTTCTGGCAATATTACCCTTAACACTCAAGATTTACTCCTGCTACGCCGCAATAGTTCAATTCGAACTAACGCCACTGGCACGGCTACCGGTGGCAACATCGCTATTAACGCTCCTAATGGTTTCCTCATTGCTGTCCCCGAGGAGAATAGTGATATTACAGCAAATGCTTTTGAAGGACGCGGTGGCAGGGTTGAAATTGAAGCACGGGGAATTTTTGGCTTTGTTTCTCGCAGCTCAGCAGAGCTTAGTCAGTTGCTTGGGACAAACGATCCGAGTCAATTAGACCCGGCCAGGCTGCCCACGAATGACATTACCGCTATATCGCAAACCAATCCGGCGCTGAGTGGAGAAGTCATTATCGATACGCCAGAGACTGGCCCGACGACAGAAGCAGTTGAGCTGCCTGCTGTTTTGACAGAGACGGAGGTTGCTCAGGGCTGCCGCATTGATGATGATCGGGCGCAAAATACGTTTGTTATCACCGGTCGGGGGGGGTGCCGCCTGTTCCTGAAGAGGCCATTGACGGTCGCGATATTGATGTGGGGCTAGTGACTTTGAATGGCAACGCCGCCTCAACAACACAAAGAACAACTTCACCTGCCGCGAGAGCAACCTCATCTCCAGTCGTAGAAGCGCAAGGATGGACGAGAAACGAACAGGGCACGGTGCAGCTATTGGCAGATGCTTCGGTGGCAACGGCAGACCCATTGTGGCCTCGTGCCTACAACTGTCAGGCAGGGCTCACGAAGTCATCAGCGCCTGTGCGATCGCATCCCAACTAACAACCCGCCATCCCTATGAAACTTCCCCGTCGCCTTGGATTCTGGCTTATTTGCCTATGGTTATTTTTGTCGGCGGCGCTACTCCCTCCTGCGCTTGCCCAAGACCCCTTCCTGGCAAACCCTGATGCCAACGCCGAAGTGGTTGAGGCCACCTTTGAACAACAGGGCAGAGCCCTATACGAGGCAGGCCAATTCGCAGATGCGCTGAGGGCTTGGCAGCAGGCCGCCGATCTCTTTCAAGCTAGCGGCACTCAGTTGCAACAGGCAATGGCTTTAAGCAATCTGTCGCTCACTTACCAACAGCTCGGGCAGTGGCAGGCCGCTGAAACAGCCATTACAACAGCCATGAGGCTGTTAGACAATGCCGATTCAGCGGTAGTAAACCCGGCTGTTTTAGCGCAAGCGCTTGATATTCAAGGACGGCTTCAGCTTTTGCAAGGTCAAGCAGAGCGGGCGATCGCTACTTGGCAGCAGGCCGCCGCCACCTATCAACAGGTCGCTGATGAGGAGGGCATAACTCGCGCTCAAATCAATCAGGCCCAGGCGTTGCGAGTTTTGGGTCACTACCGGCAAGCCCAGGCTACGTTGAACGAAGCTAATCAGCATCTGCAAAGCCAGCCCGATTCTTTACTGAAGGCGCTAGGCTTGCGGAGCTTGGGGGCTGTTTTGCGGAGCACCGGAGAACTAGAGACATCTGCTCATGTGTTGCAGCAAAGCTTGGCGATCGCGCGATCGCTTCAAGCTCCCGAAGCCATTGCCGAGACGCTGCTAAGCCTTGGTAACACTGCCCGCACACAAGGTGATTCAACAACGGCTTTACAGCTTTACCAAGAAGCAAAACTGGCCTCTAGCGATATTAGTCTGCAAATTTCTGCCCAACTGCATCAGCTTCGCTTGCTTGTAGCCGCTCAGCAGGAGTCAGCCGCTCAAGCACTCTGGCCGCAGATTGCCTCTCAGCTAGCCGATTTGCCACCCGGTCGAATGGCGGTGTATGCCCATATCGAGCTAGCGCAAAACTTAATGACGCTCTCTAAGCTGAGCGACGAAAACACCTTGGTTCAGCCCATCGCTGAGCTGTTGGCAACCGCTGTTGAACAGTCTCGACAGCTAGCCGATCCGCGCGCCCGGTCATACGGTTTAGGGCGGTTGGGCAGCTTATACGAGAGCACTGGGCAACTTGCAGAGTCAGCGGCTTTAACCGAGCAGGCGTTGCTGCTTGCCCAACGCTTAGAGGCTGCTGATCTAAGCTATCAGTGGTATTGGCAGCGGGGTCGTTTGCTGCGATCGCAGTGGAAACAGCAGATAGCGCAACAGGGAGAACCATCGCGATCGCCTGATTTATATAATCGCGCTGTCGCTGACTATGAGCAGGCGATCGCCGCCCTGCAATCGCTGCGCTACGATCTGGTTGCGGTTCATCCAGATGTACAGTTTTCCTTTCGCGATCAAGTTGAGCCGGTTTATCGAGAGTTTGTTGATTTGCTGTTGCAAGAGAACTCCGACCAAACGGCCCTGCAAAAAGCGCGTGAAACCATCGAATTGCTTCAGGTTGCTGAGCTAGATAACTTTTTTAGAGAAGCTTGCGTTGCGCCTAATCAGGCTTTAGATGCCCTGGTAGATCAAAGCGACCGGGGGGCAGCGGTGTTGTATTCGGTCATTTTGCCCGACCGAGTCGAGGTGATCTTAAAAATGGCTCAGCAGCCGTTGCAGCACTATGCCACTGCTATCGACCAAGCTCAGGCTGAAGGGCTACTGGCGGGGCTAAGAGTAGCACTCACCGAACCGGCCCAATCGCTGGAAGCTCAGGCGCTAGCTCAGCAGGTGTATGGATGGCTGATTGAACCGGCAGCTCGCGAACTGGCCCAAAGCCAAATCGAAACGCTGGTGTTTGTTTTGGATGGCCCGCTGCAAACCGTTCCGATGGCGGCGCTGTATGACGGCCAAAAGTATTTGGTCGAAACCTATAGCACTGTACTCGCGCCGGGTTTGCAGCTAGTCGATCCGCAGCCGTTGGGCGAGCGATCGCTGCCGACTTTGGCGGCTGGCCTGACGGAGGCGCGGCATGGGTTTTCACCGCTGACCTACGTGAAGTCTGAGCTGGCGCAAATTGAGGCTGAAGTGCCGGGTGAGGTGTTGTTGGATCAGCAGTTTACGGTTGAGGCGTTGCAGAGGGAAGTGCGATCGCGCTCATTTTCTATCATTCACCTCGCTACCCACGGACAGTTCAGCTCAGATCCGAATCAAACGTTTGTGTTGGCTTGGGATCGGCCGATTCAGGTGAATGAACTGGACAACTTTTTAAGAACCCGTGAGGCCAACCGCCCCGATCCTGTACAGCTACTCATCTTAAGCGCTTGTGAAACCGCCGCTGGTGATAAGCGAGCCGTATTGGGTATCGCGGGCGTCGCTTACCGGGCTGGCGCGCGCAGTACCATCGCCTCCCTATGGAATATCAATGACGAGTCCACCGCCGTACTCATGAATGCGTTTTATCAAGCCCTAGCCGACAGCCCCCTAACCCGAGCAGATGCCTTGAGACAGGCTCAGCTTGCCTTACTGCAAAATCCCAAGTATCAGCGGCCCATGTACTGGGCTCCCTACATTTTGTTAGGCAGTTGGCTATGACCGATAGCAAAGTAAGGATGCCGTCTTACTTTGCTATCGGTGCTGGTGTCGTCAAACTCTCCAGTATGGGTTATGCTCGTCGCTCTAAAATGGTTCTGATCGTTGGCAGCGCTGCTTCAATGTCTTCTGGCTGAGCAGCCGTCTGTTGCCAGCTATCTCTGCTAGATAAGCGCTGTGCCCAAGCTGTTAGTCGAGGATAGTCCATCAGCGGCAGGGAGGGTACTAGGGTTCCGGCTACGATATCGGCACGAGTGAACTTGTTGCCGCAGAAGTATGTGCCATCTGCGATCAACTGTTCAAAGAAGCTTAAAATCGTGGTGACGCGTTGTTGAGCGGCTTCGAGCTTTTGCGCCTCAACTTCTAATCCAACAGCAGAACGAGTCAGTGGAAACGTTGCTAGCTGTAGATCACCTACCGTTACACTTTCTACCATCCGAACGGTTGCGATCGCATCCGGCGTAGTCGGCATTAAAGCAGGTTCAGGGTACTTCGCTTCGATATAGTCCAAGATGGCAAGAGACTCTATCACCCGCAGTCCATCATCGACAACAACAGGTACTCGTTGAAGCGGGTTAATAGCAGAGAACTCATCACTGAACTGTTCCCCGCCCAAATCAACCCGCACTAACTCAAAGGAAATCTGCTTCTCTAAGAGTCCTACCCAAACACGCCTTGCATTGACTGAGATAGGGTGATAGTAGAATTTCAACATGGAGAATCTGCTTTGATTGTCTGAAGTGGACCCCAAAGACTAAACAACTTGAAAGGGCAGTTAAGCTCTGAAGGATCTACGTAATTAATACGATTTCAACGAGTATTGCATATCACCTCCTTTTCAGCTCGACTTTCATAATAAATTT
>JAAUPS010000266.1 GCA_012033015.1 Phormidesmis sp. RL_2_1 | reverse complement strand
GCTATATCAGCCCAAATAAAATGAATGTAAGGCGCATACAGATCCGGTTCCAACAAAAAAGAATCATGGCCTTTATCAGAATGCACGGTAATGTGCGTGACATCCATATTCGCCGCTTCCAAAGCTTGAACAATCACCTTTTGCTCTTCAGGATAAAAACACACATCCGAATCGATACTAAAAATCAGATACTGCTGATGCCCACAGGCTTGAAACAAATCAGGCTGCTGCGCATTGATGCTAAACCGCTGCCACATATCCATAATGCGCAAATAGCTGTTGGCATCGAAACGTTCTGCAAACTTTGTTCCCTGGTGAAACATATACGATTCCACCGGATTAGAAAGGCTGTAAGAGCGCCCCATCGGCTGCTCAACTTCAATCTCTTTTCTGGCTCGTCTTTCCATCATGGCTAATGAAACAAACGTTTTGTGAGAGATAATTCTCGCCAACAACAGACCATCTTTGGGTGGTGCCCCTGTGTAATAGTCACCGCCTTGAAAATTGGGATCATTGTGAATCGCCAGAATTTGCTCAAAGTTGTGCACTCGGTGCAGCACGGTTGTTTCCAACCCGGTAGCAATGGGCAACACTCTTTGGACGCGCTGAGGATGGCGCGTCGCCAATAAAATCGACATCATGCCGCCCAAAGAACCACCAATGGCCGCATGTAAACATTCGACACCCAAAAAATCTAATAGGCGCAGTTGGCTGCGTACCACATCCCACGCGGTAACAAGCGGAAACTGACTGCCGTAAGCATTACCGGTAGTTGGATTGGTGGAACGAGGCCCGGTTGAACCATAGCAACCGCCCAAGTAGTTGGCACAAATAATGAAATAACGCTCCGTGTCGAGCGCCTTACCCGGCCCAATAAAGGCATCCCACCAGCCCAACTTGCACTCATCGTTCCAAAAGGGCGCTGCCTCTGGAAGTGACGTATTGATACCCGCTGCGTGCTGACTGCCGGTGAGCGCATGGAATACCAAAATGGCATTACTTCTATCTTCATTGAGCTTGCCGTAGGTTTCATAGGCCAGGGTCAGCGACTCAAAAAATTCTCCTGAATCTAACGCAAAAGGTTCATTTAAGTGAAAAAACTGGGTCTGAACTGAGCCAATACTCATTAACAAACGGCGGTGAGAAGACGATGAGCGGGGAAAAGACTGTAGTTCAAAACTGCTAGGGGATGGCTAGGAAAACGCTAGCTCGCTAGCGCCTGTTTGAGATCATGAATAATGTCATCTACATCTTCAATGCCAATCGCTAAGCGAATTAGCCCAGGGGCGATCCCTGCGCTTTCTAAGTCAGCTTCTGACAGTTGGGAGTGGGTGGTTGAAGCAGGATGAATCGCTAGGCTCTTGGCATCGCCGACGTTGGCTAAGTGAGAAAACAAGCTAAGCCGTTCGATAAACTGCTGACCGGCTTCAGTGCTGCCGCGAATACCAAAGACCACCATTGCCCCAAAGCCCTTTTTCAAATAGCGCTGGGCGACATCATGGGCTTTATCGGTGACTAGGCCAGGATAGCGAACCCATTCTACCGCTGGATGCTGTTGCAAAAACTCAGCGACAGCCATGGCATTTTCACAATGGCGCTGCATTCTTAAGTGCAGGGTTTCGATGCCTTGCAGAAATATCCAAGCATTATCAGGAGAAATGCAGGCCCCCAAATTGCGCAGCGGGATCAGGCGCATCCGCAAGAGGTAGGCAAGGGGTGTCAGCGGCCCCAAGTCATAGGCCCAGCGCAGTCCGTGGTAGCTCTCTTCCGGCTCGCTCATGAGGGGAAATTTGCCGGATGTCCAGTCAAATTTATCAGAGGCTACGACGATGCCACCGATGCCGGTGCCATGGCCACCAAGCCACTTGGTTAGAGAGTGCACCACAATGTCTGCGCCGTGCTCTAGAGGGCGCAGCAGGTAGGGGGTGGTGAAGGTGCTATCGACGAGCAGGGGAAGACCATTGTCGTGGGCGATCGCACTAATCGCCGCCAAATCCGACACTTCTAAACCCGGATTGCTCACCGTTTCACAAAACACCAGTTTGGTTTTGTCAGTAATTGCCGTGCGAAAATTTTCAGGATTGCGCGGATCGACAAAATGAACGGTGAGGCCAAACTGCGGCAGAATGTTTTTAAACATGGTGTAAGTGCCGCCGTACAGGGTATTGGCAGAAACAATTTCATCCCCGGCCTGACAAATGTTAATAATGCTGTAGAAAATAGCACTGGTGCCCGAGGCCAAGGCCAGTGCGCCTACCCCGCCTTCCATGGCCGCTACGCGCTTTTCTAGCACGTCTTGGGTGGGGTTCATCAGGCGCGTATAAATGTTGCCTAGCTCTTTGAGGGCAAATAGATTGGCCGCATGTTCGGTATCGCGAAACTTGTAGGCGCTAGTACGATAAACCGGCACCGCACAGGCCATGGTGGTCGGATCAGCGGTTTGGCCTGCATGTAAACACTTTGTCCCGATGCCGTAATCTGCGTTCATAACAATCGTCTCTTAGCGCTAGTCAATGGTGATGTTGATTTTACCGCACCAACAAAACCTTTCTGAGGCATCGAAAGGCGCTAATTCTAAAGATTTTCAGAACTCATGGTTTGAGCCTCGATGTTTTCACGTAGATGGCGATGCATTTCGTTATACTTGATATGTTGACAAAAGTTGATATATTTACGGTAAGAACGCTGTGCTTTTCGATTGCCCATTTACCTAAGGTCCATTGACCTAGGCAGTTTCGAGCGGTTCGCTCAATCTTGAGCCATTCGATTGCGGATCTGCATCGATTTCATCACTCAGGTTCTCATCGCGCCTTCCTCGCGCCTTAAGTTCAACGGCTGTTAGTGTCTATAACCTTAGTGTCTGTAACTTAGTGTCTATAACTTAGTGTCTGACACTGAAGAGTCAATAGCGCCGTACTCAAATAGCCCCATGAGTGATCAATACAACTATCGAAAAACTATCGAAAAAAACAAAAGGAATGTTGTCATGAAGATCAATTTGTTGAGCTCTCTTCTTATATCTTTTGTGTTGGCTGCTAGCGTTTTACCTGCTCAAGCTCAGTCTAGAAGAGTAGAGTGGAATGGCTCTCGTGGTGGTCGCACTGTCAGCGAGTCTACTTACGAATCGCGCCCAAATGGCGGACTGATTATTCGGCGAGAGAGTAATACCATTGGCCCCAATGGTGGTGCGAGCCAAGGCAACACCGTGATTCGTACCGATGGCAATGGCAACACGACGTTTCGTGGTGGCGGCGAAGCTGTTGGCCCTAGGGGAAATGTCACACCTTGGGGCAGTGAAGGTAGCGGACGGATCAATGCCAATACGGGCCGTTACGAAGGCCAGCGAACCACAACCATCAATGGTCGTACTTACAATAGTTCTACCGAAAATGGTCGGACAACCGTGACCGGCCCCGATGGTCAAACGCGGGTATACACTCGACCTTGGGCGCGATAGTTCACTAGGCACCTATTCACTAGGCACCTATTCGCTAGGCACCTAGGCACAACCTAACAGATTTACCAAAGCTATAGCACCATAGCTATAGCTTTGGTCGCTTGGCTGAGGTACAGCACGCTGGCTGAAGCCTCTACGTGACAACAGGCCAAGCGACGCGCGTGTACCCGTCGGCGTTATACATTCGGCACACGCTACAATACTTGGCTGTAAGTCGTCATCGATGTTGGATTTAGTCTGGGCAGAGGTCGGCAAGGGGAATGTTGGTGGCTTGGGCTGTGGTGAGACATTGCTGTTGGTATTCGGTGGGAGAGTTGTTGTCGCGAATACCAGCTAAAGCAGCATCAATCCAACTGCGAACGCTATCTGTGCCAGAAGATAAAGCAAGTGCTGTAAAAAGTGCGTAGGCTTGGTGAAGTGATAACAGCGATTGGATGTAGTGTTGTTGTTTTGCTAAGATGACACCAATATTTTGTAAAGTGTGGCCTTCGCCGGTGGGATAGCCTGCCTCACGGAAAATGGCTAACGCCTGTTGATAAGTGGTCAACGCCTCTGCATATCGATTTTGACGAGAGTAGACTGAGGCGATGTTATTGAGGGTGATGGCTTCGCCCGCGCGATCGCCCACTTGCCTACGGATCTCTAACGACTGTGCGTAAGCCTCTAGTGCTGGTGGATACTGGCTCATTATGCTGTAGAACTGACCCATGCGATTGAGCGTATCACCAGCACCTTCTAAATCACCCGATTGTTGCGATAGTGCCAATGAGGCGTTGTAGCTGGCGATCGCCTCCTCATACCAAAACTGATCGGCATATACCTCGGCCAATCCACTCAGGGCTTTTGCTTGCCCCTTGGCACTTTCAATTGTTTCAGCAATACGCTCACTTTGCTGATAGCTCTCAATGGCGGCCTCGTAATCATTGAGCTGTCGCTGGGTATCGCCTAGCTTGCTCAACGCTTCGGCTTCATTGTAGCGATCGCCCGCCTGCCGAAAAATTGCTAAAGATTGTTCATATTGTTCAATTGCCTTACCTAGCTGCCCAAGAAAAACATACACATCACCGATATAGCCCAACGTCTGCCCTTCTCCCAAATTATCTTCAATCGCACGGGCTAGCGCCAAACTCTCTTGATGGTAGTCAAGCGCGACATCCGGTTTACCAAACCCTAGCTGCACCCGTCCTAAATTTGCCAACGCCTGACGCTCACCCCATTTATCTTGGGTTTCACGGGTCAGCGCTAAATGTTGTTCATGCTGCGCCAACGCCTTTAAATATTCACCTTGGCTGTACAACACCTCACCGATATTGCTGATCGCCTGCAGCTCTCCTGGCCGATCTTGAATTTTTGCGCTAGCGCCAAATGCTCTCGGTGACGATCTAGCGCCTTTGGGTAATTGCCTAAGTTGTGATACACATCGCCCAAGGTTGCTAATGTATTGCCTTCACTCCGACGATTTTTGAACTCTCTGGCTTTTCGCAAGCTGTTTTCTAAATACTCAATCGATTTTTGCAAGCCGCCGAGTTCATACAGCGCATTTTGAGACTGTTGTAATCCTGATGTGCCCAGAGAAAAACTGAGGGCATTGCCAAGCTGTGTACCGAGGGCTTCTAAGTTGGCTGTAATCTCATCTTGCTGTGCCTGTAGGCGAGTGGTTTCAGCAAGTACCGCATTGAGTTCCTCGTTTTTAGTGAGCAGTTCCTGATTCACATTGGCAAGTTCGTTTTGTCTTTGCTCTGCTTCGGTTTGTGCTGCGATCGCAGCATTTCTCACCCGCTCTGCTGCCACTTGGACTGCTGTCGCCTGCGCTTTTGCCGCAGTTGCCGCATTTTCAGCCGTTGCTTGGGCTGTTTGGGCTGTATCTACTTCCTGGGCAATCTGTTCCTTTTCGGTGGAAAGCGCTTGATTGTTTGCCGCTAAGTTTTGATTGTTTTGGGCAAGGCGCGATCGCTCATGACTCAAATCAGCCTTCTCACCCTGCAGATTGTCAACCGCCTCAGTTGCTTCTGCGAGCTGCCGCTGCGCTGCTACCGTTTCTTGGCGCGCTGCCCCTGCTGCTCTTGCCTGTGTCCCGGCATACTGGCCAATCCCAATCGCCACCGAACTCAACAGCCCAATACCGAGCACATTGGCCAAGCGCGTACGCCGCCGCACCCGCATTAACTCAGCGCGCGCCTGGGCTAACTCCCCATTAATGGCTGCCAAATCACTCCGCAATCCCAGCTTTTGACTCTCCACCAAAAACTGATAGTCCTGCTTGCTCAAACTGCGACTTTCGGCCCAATCCAGCGCCGTTTCTAGGGCACTACCTTGGAGTAGCCAACGGTCATCTTGTTGATGGGCGATCCACTCATCGAGCTGTTGGCCGTAGGGGCGAATGCTCGCTAGGGTACGGTTGCTCCAACGCAAATCGAAGACTTCTTTATAAATCGGGTTATAAACCTGGAGTGTCCCTAAGCGCTCAACCACCAAACCAGAGAGCCTCAGAGAAACCTGTTGCGGACTGCCATCTTGCACGATATGCCCCCGCCGGACAATGTTTTGATAGAGTTCTAAAAGCTGACCGGCGCGGGGATTGTTGCGGATGCGATCGCGAATCGTCTTGAGGTGGGGGGGTTCATCTTGCACCTCCCAATTGTCAATAATATAGGCTCGTACCACATACTCCACGAGTTCTTCTGACGGGGGGGCGGTGGTCTCTGCGTAGCGAGCCGCCTCTTGAACCACAAGCTGACACACCTTTTGAGTCAAAAAAGGCTGTCCTCCCGTCCAGTGTAAAATCGCCCGCAGCACGGCTGCCGGATCGCTGACATGCTCGATTAGCCCCAACCGCAACGGCTCAGTCTCTTCGATTTGAAAGCCGGTGAGCTGAATCGCTTGACCGATATTAAACGGTGTTCTTTTTTTATCTAAAATCAGGTCGGTCGGGGTGGCCACGCCAATGAGGGCAAAGGTTAGCCGATTAAAAGCCGGATTGTCGGCTCGGTTGTTGTAGCACTCGCGAATGACCGCAAAAAATCGTCCGTGTCAAACTCTAGACTGAGAATGCTGTCAATTTCATCGAAAAAGATCACCGTCGGCTGCGATAAGGTGGGTAACCACACATCACTAAAAAATTTACCAAATCGCCGCACCGCTGAAAGCAGGTGATTGGCCTCCCACCAATCGTCCAAATCAAAATCGGGATTTAGCCGGTCGATCTGCAATCGATCTACCAAGCTATCGATCACGCCAAAGTACCATTGATCAGGCTCAATCGCGGTTGTTCCCAAACCACTAATATCTAAAGACGCGCAGGTTATCCCTGCCGCCATCAGCCGCTGCGCCGTTCGCACCCGCAAGCTAGATTTACCCATTTGCCGGGAGTTGAGCACATAGCAAAAGTCACCCGCTTTGAGCGCTTGGTAGAACTCTCCATCAGCGGCCCGCTCTACATAGGTGCCTGCATCTGCGGGCAGGCTCCCCCCTACTTGGTAACGATAGGTTGCCATGGATGACCTGCCATCTACTCCGCTGTGCCTGTATCTGTTAGGGCCACCCCTCCCGGCTCAAGGCTTAGCG
>JAAUPS010000058.1 GCA_012033015.1 Phormidesmis sp. RL_2_1 | reverse complement strand
TAGAGAGTCATTAGCTCAGTATCAGTGTAATCAAGCGAGCAGGCATACTCCGTTAGAGCCATAATGAAGCCAATTACCACTCAGTCTTAAGATCTCTCATCAGATCGCTCTAGTCAATTTAGAAACATTTGCAGTACATATTTGCAGTACATATTTAGGCCGAGGCGCAGGTTAGGCTCAAGGCATAACAAAAGCGATCTGCCCTAGAGATGGTTTCTCCATGAAGAATAGGTTTTTCCAGACAGGTATAGGCGGTATAGCGATACACAATTAAGGGCTGGCCCAAGGGCACGTCTAAATGGCCGCTCATTTCGTAGTCAGAACGGGTGCATTCTATGGTTGCTTCAATGCGCTCAAGGGTAATGCCGTGTTCTTTTAGGGTTGGGAAAGTCATCTGCTTTTTGAGCTGAGTGCCAAGCGATTTACCTAGCTCTGGCAAAATATAGGTGATATCAATAGCACCGACCGAGCCATTCATATACAAAAGCTTTTTTGCAAATAGGCCATTTTTTCGGCAGGGTGCAAGATAGCTTGAACCGCTTTAGGGACACGAACTTTTCGAAATGACAGATTTTCAAGTGTGAGTGTAATACCTTTTTGGGCTAAGTCATCTTCTAGTAGCACGAGCGGACTTGTCAGAGAGTAGGCCACTTTTTTTGGGGGGTGACAAAAGCGCCTTTTCCCTGTTGGGTTTGTATGAGGCCCTGATTGACTAAGTTGGCGATCGCCTGACGAACCGTAATACGACTGACCTCGAAGGTGGTCATCATTTGATGCTCGCTGGGCAGTTTTTCTCCTGGAGTATAAACGCCTGACTCTATCTGGTGGCGTAGCTTTTCGGAGATACTAATATGTAGAGGAACAGAAGACATTTAACAGAAATGGCATACAGCCTTGTGATAGCAGTTTGAGTATGCTAATTTTTACTTGTCATAACAAGTAGCGGTCTTTATGGCCAGCCTTTATGGCCAGCCTTTATGGCCAGTCTTTATGGCCAGCCATAGCGGTAAACCCTCACTAAGGATATATCAACGAGCACGATGGTCATGGAATCGCGGCAGCTTCTCAATAACCGTATTTTAGAGGCGTCAGTGCTTTCGCCTTTGAACCAAAAATCCAATCGGGCGGGGGCGCTCAGGCTATGCGCACATTTGACAGTGATTGCCATCAGTGGCAGCCTCTGGGGATGGGCTGTGAGCACAGCACTTTACTGGCAGGGCTTGCCTGCATTGATAATCTATGGTGTTAGTTTGGCGTTTATGTTTTGTACGGTTCATGAATGTGTGCACCGGACAGCATTTGAGAATATCCGGGCAAACGATGCGATCGCCTGGATAGCTGGCTGCTTATCGTTTTATAACAGCACGTTTTACCGCCGCTATCACCAGTGGCACCATCGCTACACCAGGATAGCGGGCAAAGATCCAGAGCTGCTGGATTTGGAACCCAAAACCGTCACCGAATATCTGTGGGTGCTCAGCGGCATTCCTTGGTGGATCGGTAAAGTTGTGGGGCACATCCAGGTTGCGCGAGGAAAATTAGAGGATTGCTACTATCTGCCTGAAAGTTCTCACCAGAGTGTGATGAGATCGACGCGATGGCAGCTTGGGGTCTATGGCGTCATTTTTGGGCTATCGGTGGCGTTTGGCCATCCGTGGTTTTTGTTGATTTACGGGGTGCTGCCATTGGCCATAGGTCAGCCGCTGCTGCGGTTTGTGCTGATTGCAGAGCATACCGGCTGCACCTATGACGACAATGCTTTGGCCAACACGCGCACAACATTGACCCTGTGGCCGCTGAGATTTTTGATGTGGAACATGCCCTACCACGCGGAACACCACCTGTATCCGTCTGTTCCTTTTCATGCCCTACCCCAAGCCCACAGCTTGCTGAAAGAACATTTTTCAACGGTAGACTCAGGCTATATTCGGGTGAATCGAGAGATTGTTCATGGCTTCTGATATGTCTGCTTTTGCCTATCAGGAAATACCTGAACAGTTTGTCCTCAAAAACTTTGAACTGCAGTGTAAGGTGACCTTGCCAGAGCTGGTATTGGGGTATCAAACCTACGGCCAGCTCAATGCTGCGCGCTCTAATGTTGTGCTTTATCCGACTTCTTATGGTGCGCAGCATACAGATGTTGACTGGTTGGTGCGTCCGGGCGGCATTTTAGATCCGACGAAGTGGTTTGTCATTGTGCCCAACATGTTTGGCAATGGGCTTTCTACATCGCCTAGCAATTGCGAAATGGCAAAGGCGAAGGGATTTTATTTTACGCATTTTGATAATGTGCGATCGCAGCGGGCGCTCTTAGATAGCCTTGGCATTGAGCAGCTAGCGCTTGTTTATGGTTGGTCGATGGGGGCGCAGCAGGCTTACCACTGGGGAGCGCTATATCCTGAACGGGTAGAACGCATTGCAGCCATCTGCGGGACGGCGAAAACCACCGATCATAATCGTATCTTTCTGTACAGTTTGCGAGCGGCGTTACAAGGGGATCCAACCTGGAATGGCGAACGGTTTGAAGGGATACCGGAACGGGGGTTTCATACCTTCACTCAAATTTATGCCAGTTGGGCAGCTTCGCAGGCTTACTATCGCGCCAAGCCATACTTAGCATGGGGATATACGTCTTTAGAAGATTATCTGTTGCGGAGCTGGGAAGCGGGCTATCGAAGGCGCGATCCGCATAATTTGCTGGCGATGATCGAGACTTGGCTGCGCTGTGATGTGGGCGATAATCCGGTGTATGGGGGAGATTATCAGCAGGCGCTAGGATCGATTACAGCGAGGACGTTGGTTATGCCTGCCACAACGGATCTATACTTCACCCCGGCAGATTGCAAGGCAGAAGCGCAGCTTATTTTGCATAGTACGTACCTTCCTATTCGCTCTATATGGGGTCATCGAGCGGGCAATCCCTATCAGCATGGAGAAGATGAGTCTTTTATCAGGCAAGCCATTCTGGAGCTATTGCAAAATTGAAACTTGAGATGCATCCGGGTAGCGCTATAACACTCACTGAAACTGCACAGGCTCTAGGGGTAAGTCGTAAGACATGATCTGCTGTTCTGAGCTGTCACACCTTGAGGTGCCAGCTTCGTGGTTGCAGGAAAGTGGTTATGCCAATATCCGCAAGTGTTGAACCGATACCCGAATGGCCTCGACCTGTCCAGGGCAGACGGGGACTGACGCGATCGCAACAGTTCCAATAGCACTCCCACTATTGATCCGGGTCAAATTGCCATAGCATGATGGCGATCACAGCTATACACTGCTGCCGTCAGCCCATAGTCCGTATCGTTCATCAGCGCGATCGCCTGCTCGTCATCACTCACCCGCTGCACACCAATCACCGGCCCAAACGTCTCTTCTCTCATCACCGCCATTCCATGGGTCACCTCAGTAAGCACCGTCGGCGAAAAATAAAATCCTGGCCGGTTTGGCGGTTGCATGCCGCAGCGAAGGGTAGCCCCTTTACTGACCGCATCCACCACCTGTTGCTTTAAAACCGCAAGCTGAGGCTTGCGGCTCAGCGGGCCTAAGTCAGTATCAAAGCAGCAAGGATCACCGAGCTTAAAAGATTGAACTGCTTGCAAAAAAGCATCTAAAAATGGTTCGTATACGTCGGTATGGACATAAATTCTCTCAACAGCGCAGCAGCTTTGACCGTTGTTATAGAATGCACCCTCTGCTAAGCCTGCGGCTGCTTTGGCCACATCGGCGTCGCAGCAAACATAGGCAGGGTCTTTGCCGCCAAGCTCTAGCTGAACTTTGATGAGTTTGGGTGCAGCTGCGATCGCAATTTTTGCCCAGTACGATATGAACCGGTAAAAAAGACACCGTCAATGGCTTCCTCCAGCAAGGCCGCGCCCGTAGGGCCTGCACCGACGACAGGAATAAAGACATCTTGAGAAACACCTGCTTGGTAAAGCAGATCTGCGATCGCTAGCCCCGTCATCGTCGCCAGCTCTGAAGGTTTGTACAGCACGCTATTGCCCGCTAGCAGCGCTGGCACAAACACATTACTACCCACAAAATAGGGATAGTTCCATGCAGAAATATTCGCCACAACCCCTAGCGCCTCATAGGCAATCATCTCTTCTAGCTGCACAGTCTCAGATGAAGCATCAGCAGGCTCTCGATACACAGAAACTGCCTTCATCAATCCAGCGACATTTTCAGTAAAAAAAGTCAATGCGAGCGGGCGTTGCCAAAATCTCATTTCTAGACTGGGTAATCGGTTTTCCCGTCTCCGCCGTTAGCGTCGCTGCTAGCGCATCGACCTGTTCAACCAGTAAGTCTTTAAATCGCCTCATCAGCTCAATTCTCTCTTCTACTGGTCGCAGCGCCCACTTAGGCTGAGCGGCCCTAGCCCTAGCCACTTTCTCTGACACGGCAACACTATTATCTATAGGAATTTCTTGAATGAGCTGTTCCGTTGCAGGATTGATCACCGAGATAAAGTCAGCCATAGGAAAATCAGCTTAAAAAATCCAACATCAGGGGTTCTGAGCAGTCTCTAGGCAGCTAGCGCATCCTGATAAATCACATAAAAATCTTTTTGGGTTACAGGCTTAGGATTAAAAGGATGGCAGGCATCTTGAATTGCGACATTCACAAGCTGCTCGATTGAGTCCGCCGAAACGCCCGCCGCCGTTAGCGAAGGCGGTATGCCAATCGCCTTACAAAGCGCCACAATCCAATCAATCAGGACTACACCGCTACTCGCTGCCGGATCAACCACTCTCGCCATGCGCAAAAACTTGTCAGGCTCAGCCTCTACATTGAATCGCATCGCCGCCGGTAGCATCACAGCGTTAGCCAGTCCATGGTGCATATTACACACCGTTGAGAGCGCATGGGCACAAGAATGGGTGACACCAAGCCCTTTTTGAAAAGCTATAGCACCCATCATCGCCGCATTGAGCATCCCGGCTCTAGCCTCCAAGTGAGCTGTTTTTTCTGTTTCGCTTAAAAGCTCTCCTGCGGCCAACCGCTGGGCAAATAAAACGCTAGGCTGTAGATGTTGAGAGACTAAATATATTCCCTCTAGGGCAATCCCATCGCACAGCGGGTGATGGCCTTTGGCCAAAAAGGCTTCGATTAAATGGGTCAGTGCATCCATGCCGGTTGCCGCCGTAATTTTTGCAGGCAGACCCAACAATAATTCAGGATCGGCTAAGACAACTTTGGGCAAAAGCTGTGGATCAAAAACAATCTTTTTAGTATGGGTCGTATCATCAGAAATAACTGCGCTGCGGCCTACCTCGCTGCCTGTGCCTGCTGTTGTCGGAATAGCAACAATCGATGGGATGTTTTGATCAATCGGGCGGGTGCTCGCACCATCTTCGTAGTCAAACAGATGACCAGGATGGTAAGCCATGAGTGCGATCGCCTTAGCCACATCCACTGGCGCGCCTCCGCCGATAGCCACAATGCCATCCGCATCGTGGGCCGAATAAGCCACCAGCCCAGCCTCCACCTGCGAAACCACCGGATTACCCCAAACACCGCTAAACGTCTCCCATGCGAGCTGACCCAGCGAAGCTTCAATTTCGCTAAACCAGGGGAGCTGAGCCACATCTTGATCCGTCACCACTAGCGGCCGCTGAATCCCCAGCGCTGCTAACGCCCCTAGCAGTTCCCTACGAGCACCGACCCCAAAGCGAATCTTTGTCGGAAAATGATAAGTACTGATTGTCGCTGCACCCATATCTCAACCTGCTGATAACACTTTAGAGACACTTTAGAGACACTTTAGACGCTAGATATTGATGTACTGCTCCATTTCCCAATCAGTAACCTGGGCGCAAAATGTGGCCCACTCTTTTTCTTTAAATTACAAAAAGGTTTTTGTGCCTAGCTCACCGAGCATACCTGTGAGCAAATCATTTTGCTTTAGAGCACCTAGCGCTTCAAACAAACTGGTCGGCAATGTCTCTAAATCAGGAAACTCTGCGCCTCGCGCAAACAAATTTTCGTCTAGGCGCGCTCCTGGGGAAATCTGTTTTTTGAGGCCATCTAAACCCGCTGTCAATATCCCTGCTAGGGCCAAGTACATATTGGCTGAGCCATCCACCAAACGGCATTCAAACCGCCCTGCTTCAGGAATGCGAAGCATATGGGAGCGGTTGTTGCCACCGTAGGAAATGTACTTTGGCGTCCAAGTACTGCCAGACGCTGTCACACTTGCACCTAATCTGCGATAGGAATTAACAGTAGGGGCAAACAGGGCCGTCAACGCTTTGGCATGGGTGAGAACGCCACCCAGAAAATTGTAGCCCAGCAAAGAGAGACCGCCTTCATCAGCATTTTCTTCAAAGCTGTTGGTCGTGCCTTGCCAAAGACTGTTGTGCACATGTCCGCCGCTGCCGGTAATGTGGCTGAAAGGTTTGGGCATGAAGGTGGCGATCAGCCCTTGCTTTTCGGCGAGGGTTTTCACCATATATTTAAAAAAGACATGGCGATCGCACGTTGTCTTAGCATCTGCATAGCCCCAGTTCAACTCAAACTGACCATTGGCATCTTCATGGTCACACTGGTAAGGCTCCCAGCCCAGATCTTCCATATAACCCACAATAGTAGAAATCAAATCAAACTGCCGCATCAGGTTGATTTGATCGTAACAAGGGCGCTCGGCAGTGTCTCGTTCATCTGCAATGGCATATCCACCCTCTGTTTTTTTCAGCAAAAAGAATTCTGCCTCTATGCCCGCTTTGTAGGTATAGCCCATTTGTTCGCACTGCGCGATCGCCTGGTTTAATATCGTCCGAGGCGCAGCCGGAAAAGGGTCACCCTCAAAGTACACGTCACTGGCAACCCAGCCTACCGTTGGCTCCCAAGGAAGCTGAATGAGCGAACTCGAATCAGGAATGGCTGCAATTTCTGCAGCATCAGGGCCAAGGCCAAGGTTAGAAGCAAAGGAACTGAAGAAAGCACCGTCTTTCTCTACAGAGGCAATCTTAGCGGCGGGCACTAGCTTAGCCCGCGTTCCCCCAAGCAAATCGGTGTAAGACACCAAAAAGAACTTAATACCCAGTTCCTTGGCTTTCTCGACCAGTGTTTCAGTGTGCGCTAAAGTGCTTGCCATATGGTCTTTTATCCGTTGTTGAGTTGCCAAGCCCAGATTGCCAGTTCAGATTGCCAGTTCAGATTGCCAGCCCAGATTGCCAGTTCAGATTGCCAGTTCAGATTGCCAGCATTCTCTTTAGTAAAACAGTCTCACTTATCGGCTTTTGTAGCTACTGTTACCGTATCTCGCTTTCAGCTTTAGTGAGGTTTGGCTGTAGTGAGAGATTGGCAATCTAAACAGCATTGGTGCAATTGGTAAGTAGACTCATCGTTGATGTCTATCAGTACCTCGGGCCTTGAAAAGACGACTAGGTTAATCTCAGCGTAAGCTGATTGAATGACCTGGCGTAACCCCAAGCTCTCATCGCTAATGTTTTCAAGCTCAGAGCGCAGGCCGCACGAAAACATCACTGGATGGCCAAGCTTGCCATGATAACAGGGGGCCGTAATCGGTGCTTTTTGCTGTTGATACGCCCGTAGCAAAGCTGTGTATATACTGGCAGAGCGCGGCTGATCGACCGCAGATATTGTAATGGTTGAAACTGTTTTAGGTAAGCGTGATAAACCTGCCAAAATTGAACCAGCTTTACTATCATCGCCTTTGACTTTGACAACAACATCAGTCCCGACAGCGCAGTCTTCCTGACGGTGGGCGTTGTGACAGCCTAAGACCACAACAGGCGTAATACCCGCCTGTAAAAATTGTTCTGTTTGGTAGCGCAGCAGGGTTTGATGGTTGTGCCAAGGCAGGGTTGTTTTACAAACGCCCATGCGAGTAGAAAAGCCAGCGGCTAAAATAATCGCGAAGTGTTGATGGGCCGCTGAGTCAGGGCCGTTATCTGGGCACATGGGCAGCATAGCGCTGTTCTCCTGCATGGACTTTGAAGGAAACGTGAGAGGTATGCATTCGCTGATAGAGCGATCGCCCGGTTCCGCCCCGACGCACTTTAATCAGTTCTGCGCAAATGCTAATGGCGATCTCTTCGGGCGTCAGGGCACCAATATCCAATCCAATCGGCGCATGAAAATTCGCGAGCCTTTCTAAGGAAATGCCCCGCCGCTGCATGGCCTGACGAACCATACGAATGCGCTTTTGACTGCCAATCGCGCCTACGTATTGATAGTCTATAGGGTGTTGTAAAAGTGTGGTGAGCGCTTCAATATCTTGCGGGTAGCCTCGGGTTACTAAGGCTACATATAGCTGAGAATGTGCGGCAAAATGCGTTAAGGTCTCGCTGATAGAGCAGGATAAAAGGCCAGCTTGGGGAAATCTTTCGGGGGTGACAAAGTTAGGGCGATCGTCTTGTACAGCAATTCCAAAACCTGCAAAATGAGCGCTTTGAGCCAAGGCAACAGCGATATGGCCGCCACCGACAATCAGCAAAACGGGAGGTAGCTGAAGAATTTCAGTAAAGTGTTCAGAACCATGATGCTCAGAACCGTGATGTTCAAGATCTTGATGCTCAAAACCTGGATTCGCGGTTAAAAGCGCCCGTCTATTTGGCCTTTGTCTATTGACTAGGTAAGACGGATAATCCCTCATCAGAGGTGTCACTAACATGCCAGACTGACCGGCCTCAAAAGCTTCTAAAATTTTTTTAATCAGTGCGATCGCCCGCTCACCCGACCACAGTTCTAACCAAACCTGCACTTTCCCGCCGCAAACACCCTGCGTCTCCTGGTGGGCTGCGCCAGTAAGATCAATCTCGATGAGTTGATTTCTGGGCTGATTTCTGGGCTGATTTCTAGGCTGATTTTTGAAGCGATTTTCAGCTAGCAGGTCTTCATTTTCCTTTTTCTCTTCTTCTTTGACTTCTTCTTCTTCTTCTTTTCTCTTTTTTAAGACTATTAGCGCCTGCTCGATAACTTTTGCTTCTCCTGCACCCCCACCAATGGTGCCAAGAATCTCACCGTCGCCATACACAGCCATCTTCGCTCCAAGCTCTCTAGGCGCAGATCCCACAACCTGGACAATAGTGGCAACGACGACGGGTTCTTGCGCTAAAAGCTCGCCTAGCTGCTGATAAAAAAGGGGAGAGGTTGTCATGGTGCTTTTTTGAGCGCCTGCCATACGCGTTCAGGAATCATCGGTAGCTGGCGCATTCTGACACCGGTTGCTTGGGCGACAGCATTGGCGATCGCAGGGGCCGCGCAGTTAGTGCCTATTTCACCGATGCCTTTGGCCCCAAACGGCCCATAGGGATCGGCCTTTTCGATTAAGAACACCTCCACCGGGGGGATGTCAGTCGCAGATGGAATGCGATAGGTGCGCAGGCTAGGATTTAGAATTTTACCCCGCTCATCAAAGCGTAATTCTTCTGCGATCGCATAGCCTATTCCCATTGCTATCCCACCCGTGGCCTGCCCCCGACAAATGCGAGGATTAATTGCTGTGCCAATGTCAATGGCTTCGACACAGCGCAGCACTGTTATCCTGCCGGTTTCGGTATCGATTTCTACTTCTACGCCCAAAAAGGCAAAGGTCAGGGAGGCGCGATCGCTCGTATGGGAGAGCGCCACTGTTAGAGAATTACCTTGTGCTATCGCAGTTTGGGCGAGCTGCTGAAGTGTGATTTCTCCAGTTGGGCCACAGAGTTTACCGGGGTCTATTGTCAGATTATCGGGATCTGTATTTAGCTGTTGAGCTGCGATTTGGAAGAGGTGCGATCGCAATTTCTCAGCCGCTAGCTTCACCGCTTGGCCGGTGATAAACATGGTCGCAGAAGCATAAGAGCCCGCATCGAATGGTGTATGCTGCGTATCTGCACTGAAGATTTTGATATTTTCTACCGTGGTGCTTAGCACTTGGGCAGCCACTTGGCGCAGCGTCGTGTCTGAACCTGTGCCCACATCTACTGATCCGGTTCGCAGTTCATATACACCATCTGGCAACAGAGACAATCGGACACTAGCCAAATGAATTTTAGCTAAGCCGCTTGCCTGCATGGTCGCGGCAAACCCCACACCGCGCTTGATTGAGCTGCCTGACTCAGCCTGTTCTTCTGGCGCACTGCCAAACTCATAACCCAATACCTCAGTCACTTTCTCAATACACTCATCTAGCGCGTAGCTGCCAATAATATGAAAGTGTTCTTCTCTGCCAATTAAAATTTCATCTTCGGGGGTAATCAGATTATGTTGGCGCAGCCTGATAGGATCGATATTTAACTGACTGGCAATCTCATCTAGCTGAGACTCCACCGCAAACGTGCCCTGCGTCGCGCCATAGCCTCGAAAGGCACCTGCAGGCATCGTATTGGTATAAGCCACCGTTCCCCGATAGGCTTGGTTGGCGCAACGATACAAGCCCAGCGGAAAACAACCGGTTAAAAACGTAGCGGTCTCGCCATGGTTTCCATAGGCACCCGTATTAGAGATTGCCTTCATGTCTTGAGCAACGAGCGTGCCATCATTTTTAACACCCGTTTTGAGCCATATCTCCATACTATGACGGCTGTTGGTGGCCGTAAATTCTTCTTCTCTGGTAAACTCCCATTGCACAGGCTTGCCTGTTTTGAGCGTAGCCAATACACAAAGATCTTCTGTTAATATCTCTTGCTTATTCCCAAAGCCACCGCCCAGTTGAGGCTTATAGACCCGAATTTTCTCTTCAGGAAAATCGAACAGTTCGGCCAACACCCTGCGACAGTGAAAGGGTACCTGGGTGCTGGAGCGCACAACCAGCGTACCGGCTTCATCAAACCAGCTAATGCTAACGTGCGGTTCTAAGTGAACGTGCTGTACAGCCGGTAGTTTGTAACGGTTTTCAACAATCAAGTCGGCTTCAGCAAATCCAGCAGCTAAGTCTCCTTTATCTAGCACAATCTCGCCTGCAATGTTATGGCTCGCATCATGGATTTGGCTTGACTCTGGCTCATCGTGAATGACAATCTCTCCGCGAATAGCCTCTGACGGATCGATCACATAAGGTAAAATCTCGTAGTCTACTTCAATAAGCTCGCAGGCGATCGCAGCAGTGGCCTTACTATCGGCAACGACAGCCGCAACACGATCACCGATAAACCGCACTTTGTTATCTAGCAGGTAATGGTCTAGCGGGTCAGGAACGGGGGCACCATGTCCGGCAGTGCTGTAGGCGCGACGGCTAACATCTGCATGGGTAAACACGGCTTCAACACCTTTTAGGGCCTTGGCTTTAGTGGTGTCGATATGGCGAATGCGAGCGTGGGGATGGGGCGATCGCACCACCTTCAGATGCAGCAACCCAGGCGGCGACCAGTCAGCCGTATAGACCGGTTTGCCCATGACCAAATCAGGCCCATCTTGCTTGGGAACATCCTCTCCGACCTGCGCCCTTAATGCAGCTAGGGGCATCGCCTGTTCATCATCATAGTCCCTACTACGCGGTCTATTGCTCTGTCGCTTAAATTCTAAAACACTCTCAATAATCGCCTCGTACCCTGTACAACGGCAAAGATTTCCCTCCAGCTCTGCCCTCAAGTCTGCTGTCGTTGCATACGCTAGCTTACTAGCAGTCATCACCATCCCAGGCGTACAGTAACCACACTGAAAACCTTGTTTATCCAAAAACGCCTGCTGCATGGGTGACAGCGCTCCATTGCCGATGCCTTCAATCGTTGTAATTTTATGGCTCTCTGCCCGCATCGCCGGATAAATGCAGCTGTGAATAGGCATATCATCTACCCACACCGTGCAGCTACCGCAATCTCCTGACTCACACACCCGATGGACACCCGCATAACCCAGCGATCGCAACAAGCTTAATAAACTCGTCCCCGGTGCGCATACCGTCTGATGCTGTTGATTGTTAACCTGAACATTCAATGGTTGCCGCACAAGATTATCTCCGAATAACAGATATCAACAGATAAATACCGACAGATGAATACCAACACATTAATACCGACAGGCACCGAGCGTTCCCATGGTCAATTCTGCAAGGCAGCGCTGCATCAACACTTGGGTAATATGCTGCCGATATACAGCACTGCCTCTTTCATCCTCCAGAAAAATCTTTTTCTGCAGTGCTGCACCCATTTGCTCAGGAGTTGGCAAGGTGTCAAATTCAATCAGGCAAGGAGCAGGAACGCTACCGCCAAGGCCAAATCGCACCTGTTGGGTTTGAGGATGATAGGCCGTGACAACAATAGCGATCGCATACCCTGCTGTACAAACCGCCATCCGCTTAAATCGGGTCTGCCACTGCGTTAAATTCGCACTCGAAATCTCAATGCTGCGCAGCACTTCTCCCGGCTGCAACACCGTTTGTTGAGGTGCCGTCTGAAAATCAGCCGCATCTACCCAGTAGGGTTCACCAGCGAGCCGCCAGATCTCATACTTGGCCTGGAGCGCAACCATCACAGGTGCAAAGGTGCTGGCAGTCAGTGCCAAACAAATATTTCCCCCAACCGTCGCAGCGTGAGAGAGCTTAAACGAGGCCAGTTCTCTCACCGCATCTTTGAGCGCCTTTGCCCCAGGCCAGTCCGTTGGAAAAGAAAAATTGAGCACGTCATTTTGAATACAGGTAGCCCCGATCGAGAGACCTGCCGAGGTAACGTCTATAGCTGACCAGCCCAGCCGCTGCATATCCACCAGTGTCTTCACCTGGGGCTGCACTTGATTAAATATCCAGGTACCACCAGCGAGCCAGTTCCAGTCTGCCTGCCAGCCTGATACTTCAGTGAGCGATGCTGGCTTCAGATACGTTTCAACACGGTACAAATCCATAATAGAAAGCCACGTACGCTATTTTCCCATAGTCCCCTCTATTTTCCCATAGTCCCCTAAGGCAAACAATGCATATAATTTTCAGCATCCCAGTTGCTGGTAGTTGCCAAAAAGCGTATCCACTCATCGCGTTTGTACTCTTCATACAGACGATACATTTCTCCTGGCATGGCCGATTTGATGACCTCATCATCAGCCAAGCGATCTAGCGCTTCGCCTAAAGACATGGGTAGCTTCTTCGTTTGCTTGCCAGCTTCCATCGCTTCGTAGATATTCCGCTGTTCCGGCTCACCTGGATCTAAGTTGTTGCTCAGCCCATCGTCAAATGCCTTTAACATCGCTGCTGCCATCAAATACGGATTTACCATCGAATCTACAGCGCGATACTCAAACCGACCGGGCGCAGACACTCTAAGACCACAGGTACGATTTTGATAACCCCAGTCAGAATAAACCGGTGCCCAAAAGCCCGCATCCCATAGGCGACGGTAAGAGTTCACAGTAGAACAACCCACGGCAGTGAGTGCACCTAAGTGAGCAATGACGCCACCGATGCAGTTGAGGCCAATTGGCCCTGGAATACGAGGAGATTCACCAGGGATGGGCATAAATGTGTTTTCACCGCCCTGATGGTAGGTGTAGTTACCTGCCAACCCTGGCAAACTTTCCATGCCAAATGTTTTGACCGTAGTATCGCCGCCGCGCCACAAAGAAAGATTATGGTGACAGCCGGAGGCTGAAACGCCTAAGAAAGGCTTAGACATAAAACAGGCGATAAGATTGAATTCACGGGCGACTTGGGCGCAGATTTGGCGGTAAGTCGTGAGGCGATCGCACGTCCTGATCGCATCATCATACATAAAGTTCAGCTCTAGCTGCCCCGGTGCATCCTCATGGTCGCCCTGAATCATATCGAGACCCATAGCCCGAGAATATTCAATCACCTTTAAAAAAACCGGTCGCAGCTCTTCAAACTGATCAATGTGATAACAGTTTGGCTTGGTGACACCGCCGTCAGGTTGACCATTTGCTCCTTTTTTCAGCCACATCATCTCTGGTTCACAGCCATGGCGAAGCTGAAGACCATGTTTTTGTTGAAAAGCGTCGTGCAACCGCATCAAATTACCACGACAGTCAGCCGTCAGGAACGCGCCAGGATTTTCTTCTTCTTCTCGGTTCCGAAAACACACACAGTAAACCCGCGCTACCCGCTTGTCCCAAGGAAGCTGACAAAAGGTATCTACATCGGGAATAGCCACCAGTTCTGCAGACTCAGGGCCATAGCCTAAATACTGTTGCTGACGATTAATTGCAAGGTTTACCGTCGCACCATAGACAAGCTGAATGCCACCTTTTGCAGTAGTTTCCCAATGATCGGCAGGAACACCTTTACCGGTAATTTTGCCAGTGATAGAAATAAACTGATAGTAAATGTATTGAATACCTAGCTCGTCAATTTTTGCACGAACCTGTTGGATCTTTTCAGGGCGACCTGCCGCTCCCACATAGGCTTCGAGGTCTGTTACCAAACCAGCCGAAGCGTCTGTGCCGTCTGTACCAAGATGGCCTTTAATCAGCGTTCCAGTCACGTTAAAGTCTCCAATTTAGCTGGCCTCAATTTAACTGACCCCAATCTAGCTGGCCCCAATCTAGCTGGTCTCAATCTAGTGGCCCTACAAAATAAGCCTAACCAAACAAGAGCCTAACAAAATAAAAAATAATAGTAGACAGTCGCATTGAGACAGGCATATTTTCAGTAAAGCTAACCTGTTATGGCAAGTTTGTATCAGCAGCTACAAGATATGGAAATGATTTCCACGGAATCCACTTTGCCCAAAGCATAGCAAGTGTGCCGTCTGCTTTTAGTTCAGCCAGCGTATCTTCTAGCTTTTGCAATAATTTAGGCTGGCTTTTAGATACGCCAATGGCAAAGGGTGCTTGGGTTGGCAAGCTAAATGCTAACCGCAAACTATCATCTTCTTCAGCCGCAACAATCAGTACTAGCTCATCATCAATCAACGCATCAATCTCGCCTGCACGCAAGGCCGCAAGCATTTCTGGCAAAACGTTGTCGCTACCAGGGTAGGGTACAGCTTTTGCCCCCGAGAAGTCTTGTACCAAAGCAATGTTTGTACTATCGGCAAGCCCGCCGACTCGCTGCCCGCCGAGATCTTCAGGCGCAGCAACACAGCTCGATTGTCTGACCAGCACGGCTTCATCAAAGAGGCCGTAGGGCTGGGTAAAGTTGACCAGGGTTTGCCTCTCTGGGGTGATGGCTTGGTTAAACCAAACAACGTCGTATTGCTTGTTTTTGCCGCCATCCAAACTGCTGTAAAAGTCTGCCATGGGAAGGTTGTGCCAGATGGGCTCAAGACCCAGGCGATCGCACACCATTCGAGCCAGCTCCGGCTCATACCCTGTCCGGTATCCAGCTTTATTGATATAGCTCATGGGCCGAGCATCAAAGTCGCTCGCCACAATGTTAAGACAACCTGGCTGCACGGTTAGCCTGCCCTCAGCGTTGATGGTTTCAGTTTTCATTCGGTTTTCTCTTCGTTTGTTGTTGTCTTCTGTCCTGCCTTTCTGTTCTGCTCTGCCTTTCTGTTCTGCCCGAGCCTCGACGCTATGATTGCCAGACAGTTGCCGGACAGTTGCCAGACAGTTGCCGGAGCAGCCATTGGTCGGATCTTTTTTTAGAACGTCTTTCAGAATGTATCGAAGCGTACCGTTTATTTCAAAGGGAAACTTATCATAACAAGTAGAGTATGTTTGTCAATGAACTGTTTGTCAATGAGCTATCAGCCCGTTAATCTTTCTCAAGAGCAAATTCAACAGTTTCAAGAAGATGGTTTCTTGATTGTAGAGAATTTTCTGCCAACTGAGTTTAGCCAAAAGCTGGCAAGTCGGATGGCACCTTTATTTCAAGGAGAGTTTGAAACAGGCATCTATCCCGACGAATGGTATTGGCGAGAGGGCCTAAGCCTGCCGGATATTACCAGAGAAATGTGTAATGCCTGGAAATGCGATCGCACCGTTGCCAGCCTAGTGCTCTCTGCTGAAATTGGCCGACTCACCGCCACACTAGCTGGTTGGGACGGGGCGCGGATTGGTCAAGATAGCCTGTGGATGAAGCCGCCTGGAGCACAGGCAATTGCCATGCACCAAGATGGCGCATACATTGACTATCTCTCCCCTGCCCAGATGATGACCTGTTGGATTGCGCTTGATCGAGCAACGGTCGCTGATGGCACACTGGTATACGTCAAGGGGTCGCACAAGTGGCCATTAGCCGATGTAAAAGGTGAGTTTCATGCTCCCAAAAAGATTATCGCTGGGCGATGCTTCAGGCCGCAGAAAATGCTGGCATTGACGAGCCTGAACTTGTCGTTGTAGATGTGCCTGCGGGGGGCTGTGCCTTTCACCATGGCCGCACCTGGCACGGACTATGCAAAACAACTCGCACAGAAGGGACCTTTCATAGCATGGGCCTCCATACGATTCCAGCTCATGCACAGTTCCATCCCCAAAATCCACCGGGATATATCTACGGACGCTACAAACGCTTGGGTATCAGTGAAATGGACGAGAGTTTTTTCCCCATCCTCTGGCAAAAAGATGGCTACCGCAGTCCTCACCTAGCTGAATATTGTGATGATCTGCTGACATATTCCACTGCGACGCCAGCATAAAATCAGCAGGCCCACCATTTTAGCATCAGGCTCAACAGTCTGGCTCAACAGTCTTTAGCATTAGGAAGTACTTCCCATGACCCTGGCTCAAGAAAAAACAAAGGAAAACGAGAAAAACATTAGCTCAGCCGATCCTTCATCAACCGGCATTAGCCATCCATTAGAGCCACTGACCCCCGACGAAATTACAGCCGCCGTGGCAATTGTAAAAGCGCAGAAGTCGCTAGCTGCCAGCGTCCGCTTCAACACCGTCACCCTCAAAGAACCGCCCAAGCAAACGGTTCTCAGCTTTACTCCGGGCGATCGCATTGACCGCGAAGCCTTTATCATTTTGCTAGACAATGCCACCGCCAAAACCTACGAAGCAGTGGTTTCTTTAACACAGCGCCAGGTGAAATCTTGGCTACACATTCCCAATGTGCAGCCCGCCATTATGCTCGATGAGTTTATTGAATGCGAGCAAGCCGTTAAAGCCAATCTCGACTTTCAAGCTGCGATCGCCAAACGCGGTATCACAGATCCCGACTTAGTCATGGTAGACCCTTGGTCTGCAGGCAACTACGGCATTGAAGAAGAAGCAGGTTTGCGACTTTCAAGAGCCCTTTGCTGGGTCAGGGCAAACCCCACCGACCATGGCTATGCGCGCCCTATCGAGGGCGTCATTCCCGTAGTCGATCTCAACAAAATGGAAGTCATTCGAGTAGAAGACTATGGCGTTATTCCCCTCCCTCCGAAAGACGGCAACTACACCCCCGAATACATCAAGCACTATCGCACAGATATCAAACCGCTGGAGATTGTTCAGCCTGAAGGCCCCAGCTTTGAGGTTAACGACCACGAAATTCGCTGGCAGAAATGGAAAATCCGCATTGGGTTCACACCTCGTGAGGGCCTAGTCCTCTACGACGTCACCTATCGAGATGGCGATAGTGAGCGACCGATCTTCTATCGCGCATCTCTGGCCGAAATGACTGTTCCCTACGGCGATCCGCAGCCCCATCACTACCGCAAAAATGCCTTTGATGTCGGTGAATACGGCATTGGCTCTCTCGCCAACTCCCTCACCCTCGGCTGTGACTGCCTAGGCGAGATTTATTACTTTGATGGCTTTATCACCAACTCTCGTGGGGAAGTAGCCAAAATTGAAAACGCAATTTGCCTCCACGAAGAAGACTTTGGCATTTTGTGGAAGCATATGGACTGGCGCACAGAACAAACAGAAGTGAGGCGATCGCGTCGCTTAGTCATCTCCTTCATTGCGACTGTTGGCAACTACGAATACGGCTTTTACTGGTACTTTTATCAAGACGGCACCATTCAATACGAAGTCAAGCTCACAGGTGTTTTAAGCACCGCTGCCGTACCTCCTGGCGAAATGCCCAAATACGGTACATTAGTAGCCCCCCAGCTATGCGCACCTATTCACCAACACATTTTCAACGTACGCATAGACATGGCCATTGACGGCACCAATAACTCTGTCTATGAAGTAGACATTGTTCCAGAAGACGATCATCAAAATCCCTATGGCAACGCTTTTTATGCCAAATCAACGCTGCTGCCCACCGAAAAAGCAGCCCAACGACGGATTGACCCAATGAAAAGTCGCTATTGGAAGATTGTGAATCCCTCTAAAACCAACGAAATGGGCTATCCCACTGCCTATAAACTTATGCCAGGAGAAAATACCCTACCCATGGCCACGCCCAACGCTAGCGTTATCCATCGGGCTAAGTACATGAGCCAACACCTGTGGGTGACGCCCTACAGCGCTGACGAAAACTTTCCTGCAGGCAACTATCCCAACCAACATCCGGGCGGTGATGGCCTACCCCAATGGACACAGGCAGATCGCCCCATTGAAGATACGGACATTGTGGTGTGGTACACCTTTGCTCACAGTCATTCACCCCGCGCCGAAGACTGGCCAGTCATGCCCGTAGCCACCCTTGGTTTCAAGCTCAAGCCGCTGAATTTCTTTAATGAAAACCCAGCCAATGATGTGCCACCTTCTCCTAAAAATCACGGTAGCAAAAAAGCTTGTTGCACTTTAAAGTCTTAATCGTTAGGGTTCAATCAGTAGTCCTTAAATCAGTAGTGAGCAATACAACTTCCTGGTAATTGGCATCGCATACTCTTACTAACTGTTACTCAGAGATAGGCTCAGAGATAGGCCCTAACATAGCAAGCCAAAAACTAGACTCTCAAAATCTGCCGTTCAGCATTTTTTGAGAGTCCAGTTTGAGAGTCCAGTTTGAGAGTCCAGTTTGAGCGACCATGCCCCAGACCTGACTTTGACAGGTCTTAACTGCGCTCACCTAAGTTTCAGATCACCTAAGTTTCAGATCACCTAAGTTTCAGATCACCTAAGTTTCAGATCACCTAAGTTTCAGATCACCTAAGTTTCAGATCACCTAAGTCTCAGCGCAGTTTCAGCCAGAACAGTTTCTTCAGCACAGTTTCTTCAGCACAGTTCAGACCCAAGCTAGAGCTAAGCATCAACCTTCATACCTTTCAACCTTCATATCTTTAACGAGGAACTTGCAGTCTAACAAGCTACCACCTTATCCCCTTACCCAGCCAAAGATATCATTTTTCACGCAAGCCCCTAACTTACTGTTTACCTAACTTACTGTTCACCTAACACAATTTGTTCAATTTCAGATTCACTTTCTTAGCCTTACACCTCCCACTCATCCTCCATAGCAGGAGCCGTCTATGACTCCCGAATCACAAGAGTTTTTAGCCACATTCGTCTCAGAATCTTATTACTATTGGGCCTCTGTTTTTATGCTCCTCATTCACGTAGGCTTTTTAGCCTATGAAGGAGGCGCTTCTAGAGCGAAAAATGTTCTAGCAACAATGATCAAAAACCTATTGACCTTATCTATTATTGGTCTTACCTTTTTCTTCTTTGGGTGGTGGGTGTACAATGCCTTCCCGCTCTTTCCTCTCAATGGCGGTATTGTCGGCCCATGGACAGATCCTAGCTCAGAAGGCGTTGTCGGTGAAGTCCTTGGTTTAGTGCAAGCTTCTTATCCTTGGTCTCCTGCCCTTGGCCCCAACATTGCCGATAACCTCACCGGCGTTTTCTTCTTCGCCTTTGCGCTGTTTGCCATGACCACAGCCTCCATTCTCTCTGGGGCCGTCATTGAGCGCATTAAGGTAGGGGCTTACGCTGTTCTAGCAGTGGTGCTGGGTTCTTTCACCTGGGTTGTAGCCGCAGCTTGGGGATGGAACCCCTATGGCTGGTTTCTTACCAACTTTGGCTATCACGACTTTGGTTGCTCTGCTGTGCTACACGGCGTCGCAGGGTTCTTTGCCCTCGGTGTTTTAATTAACTTAGGGCCTCGCATCGGCAAGTTTGACACGAACGGAAAACCCAGAACTATCTTGCCTCACAACTTGCCATTAACCATGGTGGGGCTGATGCTGATCTTTGTTGGTTTTTATGCGTTCTTAGCCGCCTGTGTCATTTTTGTTCCTGGCCAAACGACAGAAATCACCATTTACGGGACGCCAATGACCCTCGCCTCAGTGGGCGTCAACACAACCCTAGCACTCTGTTCAGGAATTGTTGGAGCTTACATTTCTTCAAAAGCAGACCCTTTCTACACGATTTCAGGTGGTCTAGCAGGCATTATTTCTGTTGGTGCAGGTTTAGATTTGTACAGCCCTGCGATTGTCATTTTAATTGCATTTATCGGTGCTTACACCATGCCATTTGTAGGTGCAGCGGTAGAAAAAGCAGGTATTGATGATGCAGTCGGTGCTTTTGCAGTGCATGGGTACTGCGGTGTTATTGGCGCTATGGCAGTTGGGGTGATGGCTAGCGGCTATCCACAGGGTGATGGCATTCCTCTAACAGGCTTTATCGGCCAGCTCATCGGAACGCTCATATGCACGGTTATCTTAGGCTTTATTCCTGGGTATGGCGTTAGCTTTGTCCTCAAACAGTTGGGGATGCTGCGAGTTTCTCCAGAAGAAGAAATTGGCGGATTAGATCTCTCGGAGTATGGTCTGAAGGGTTATCCAGAGTATCCCTTAGTTGCAGAAGCCAATGGCAGTAGTAGTGTGCCATTACCTACAGAAACAGATCAACAGGCAACGGTTTAGCCCTTTAGGCTTTCTGCCAACAAAATACTGCTCCCAAAATACTGCCAACAAAATACTGCCAACAAAATACTGCTCCCAAAATACTGCCAACAAAATACTAACGGCAAAATTCCGCAAAAAAGCCATAAAAGGCCCAACAAAAAAGGCCCAACAAAAAAGGCCAGACAAAAAGGAGAACGGTTTATGTCCAGTCCATTTACAACCATAGAAGAGTTTAACAATGCCATAGATGGCCCTACAGAAGGAGCCATTTACACCTTTGCCCAAAGTCCGGCCATTAATACCATTGCGCTGTTAGCTGCTGTTGGCATATTTGTTTGGTTCATTGTCGCAACCTACAGTACCAAAACGAGTCCATCTAGCAGCATGGATAAATCTCTCAACCATTTGAGTACCTTTATCGTAGTGAGCTTACTCTCGGTTGTCACGGCAACCGGCTATTACGCCCATCGCTCTCCTCGCACCGAGCAGCCCACAGCTAATAGCGCCCCTGCATTAAGAGAGGGCGGTTCTCACCAAGCATCTGGCAAAACACCTCTAGGGCTGTTAGGGATGGTGGGCATCGGCTTACCAAAACTTCGGCGAAGGTCTAAGCGCAAAACGCAGCGTCGTCAGCAGCCTAGCGCCTTTGTCAGAGATTACTTCAGAGATTACAGAGCGCGGCGGTAATCCCCATCACCATCCTGTCCATTTCACGTTGCAAGCAAGGGGCATTTTCACCCTGACGGCGGTTCTCTTTCAAATGCCGTGGCTTTTGCCAATTACCCAGCTTCGACGAAAGTATTTGGCGAGGCTGGATTCTTTAAGCGTAAGACAAATGGGACGGCCATGGGGGCAAGTGCGCGATCGCGAGGTTCTTTGCCACTGATTGACCAAGCTCTGCATTTCCGCTTGGTTCAATACGGTGCCATTGCGAATCGCTGTTCGGCAAGCGGTGGCGACAAGGGCTGCTTCCAAATTTGCGCCTAAGCTCAGTTCTTGAATGGCCTCGGCGCAATCTTCTCGCTGACTGAGGGGTTCTGGCACGCTGCGAATGGCCCAAAGATTATCCCCAAAGGGGGTAACTTCTATTTTGATCTGGGTGAGTTGTTCTATTTGCTCGGGGGTTAAATTGCTGAGAATGATAGGCGGCTCGGTCGGTACCATTTGCCAGCGCTGCTGTAGTTGTTCATAAAGCACACGCTCGTGGGCAATGTGTTGTTCGATCAAACAAAAGCCACCCTCGTGCTCAGCTAAAATATACATGTTGTGAATCTGAGCAATCACTTTTAATGCGGTTGGTGATTGCCCTGGCAAACTATCGGATAAATTAGCAGTTGTTGCTTTCAATAGATTTCCAGATAGATCCTGACTTGCAGAGTGCACCTGACGAGACACCTGATAATCTCCTGCTTGCTCAGCGGCTTTGACCAAGGCGGTGGCGCGGTGGCTCTGGGCCAACTCGCTGAGGGGTTCTGCGCGTAAAAGGGTGTCGATGGCGGCGGTAATGCGATCGCCCACTGCTTTGATTCCCTGTATGTAAATTTCTGACTTGGCCGGATGTCGGTTCCAGTCGAGCTGAGTAGGGGGCAAGGTGAGATGTAAAAAGCACACTGGGTAGCGATCGCGCGGCAAGGTTCGCCGAAAGCTGTTGATCAGCGCATAGGAAAGTTCGCTCACAGCCACTGGCCGACCATTGATGGCCACCCGCACCCAATCAGGCCGCTGGCGATGACAGCGATCGGGCAGCCCTACGACCAAATATAAACCCTCTGTACTCAGCTCTTGGAAGTCACTCTCGTGAACATTGCGCAATAGCTGCGGCATCAGCGCCTTGGCCGTAGAACCAGGCCAAAGCGAAAACCAAGCGGCATCGTCTTTTTCGACTTGCCAAGTAACCTTAGGATGGCACAGGGCAAGCTGTTGAATGAGCTGACTGACCGCTTTTATTTGCTGAGCAACGGCGGGCACTTGGCGTCTGGCAAGCCAGGTACCAAAAAGATGCCTGACCGTGACTAGGCTGCCAGGGGCGATCGCAACTTCTGTAATAGTCTGCGGCTGACCTTCAGCATCGTAGTGTAATTGATAGCCTTGGGCATCCCTGGAGCGACTGCAAATTTCCAACTGGGCAAGCTGGGCAATACTGTGTAGCGCTTCACCACGAAACCCCAAGCTACGAACATTGAGTAAATCAGGCCGGGTAGAAATTTTGCTGGTGGAATGAGCCAGCGCCGCCCGCTGTAAATCGGCTAGAGCCATCCCTGCACCATTATCCGCGACCCGTATCTGCCACCGCTCCGGCCATAGGCTAATAGTGATACGGGTTGCCCCTGCATCTAGCGCATTTTCTACCAGCTCACGCACGACGGCTGAAAGAGAATCGATCACCTCTCCAGCCGCCATCAAATGAACAATATCTGGCGCTAAAGGCTGAATCTGCGAAGCGGGCTGTCTCTCATTCATAGCCACTAGTGTAGCGGGCTACATAGCGTTGATCGCTTAGCTGAGGTACCATTTTTAGGCTAAAAGCCTTATGTAGCAAAGTTAAGGATGCATTCTGACTTTGTCTTGGTGAGCATTCCTTAGCGCCGTACGACGACGCAGGGTCTCACCGCTGTCTTGGTGAGCATTCCTTAGCGCCGTA
>JAAUPS010000265.1 GCA_012033015.1 Phormidesmis sp. RL_2_1 | reverse complement strand
TAAACTCAATCAACTCCGATCGACATTTCTAAAAGGTTTTAAAATCGCTATAGCCATAGCGCTGAGGCGAAAATACCAGATCTGAGTTAGACAAGCTGCTTTTTGGCAAATCGCCTGCATGAGGCTGTCTATATGCACCCAACCATCGGGGCTGTCATAGTCTGTCAGCGCATCGGTCAGGAGCCGCTTGGTATCTGTAACAGGCCGTACATAGTACACCGGCGCTGAGTTAGGATTGCTCGAATCAGGATCTATCCGCTCCATTTCCACGAGGTCTGGCACGGCTTCGAGCAAGTCAATCAGCTTCGTAAAGCTATACTTTTCGTAGGAAAATGTCCGGTCTTGTTTGCGCAAAAGTGCCCCTAACTGGGCAGCATGGGTGCGTTTTTGGCGCGATAGCCCATAAGTCGCCTGGTATATCAGTCGCCTCAGAGCAGCCGTATCTGTTGGCACCTGCAAGTCGCTAGGCCGACTGCTACTTGTAGGCCGAGTTAAGCTAGAGCCATCCGGCCGATTCCCACCACTGAATGGGCTAGATGGGCGCTTTAAAAAAACGCTGAAAAAATCTAGATATGGATTGAAATAGAGATCTCATCGGTTAGGACTAGGCGTGGATAACGCTCGGTTATAAAAATAGCGTCGGTCACTTAGATACAATCCCCTTGCATCGGCTGCAAGCCTACTGTAACAGCGGGCCAAGTGACTGGCGATGTGCGCCACGCCGAAGGCGCTGCCGAGGCAAGGCGCAGGCTGTCATATAGCTTGTGCTGGAGCTTGTGCCGAAGCTTGTACCGGAGCTTGTGCCGGATGCATATGCTACAGGCGCGTCGCTGGCCCCGTTGTCAGGTCATGGTTTTAGCCAACATGCTGTACCTCAGCCAAGCGACCAACGCTATAATTTGCGTTATCTAGGAAAAACGACGATTGAAACCCTAGCGTAGCGACTACACCACCGAATGACAGCTCTATAGGTCACAGATTGCATAAAAAACCAGGATTTCTCCTAGCGTTATAACCCCTAGCTACCGATTACCTCAAGGCAGTCGTCTGCGCTCATAGGCTTGTAGTACGCTGATAGACTGCAAGCCTTTATTACTGTTTATCAGCTAATCTCTATGTCTGTTCGCGTTCGCATTGCGCCTAGCCCTACTGGCAATTTACACATCGGTACCGCGCGTACCGCCGTTTTTAACTGGCTGTTTGCTCGCCATCAGGGCGGGCAGTTTTTGCTGCGCATAGAAGATACTGACCTAGAGCGCTCTAAGTCTGAATATACGCAGAACATTATGGAAGGGCTGAAGTGGCTGGGCCTAGATTGGGATGAAGGGCCGTTTTATCAATCGCAGCGGCTGGCGCTGTATCGAGAAAAAATTCAGGAATTACTCGATAAAGGGCTGGCCTACCGGGCTTATGAAACGCCCGAGGAGCTGAATGCCATGCGCGAAGCACAAGCCGCCCGCAAGCAAGCACCACGCTATAACAATCAGCACCGCCATCTGAGTGCTGCGCAAATTGAAGCTTTTGAAGCTGAAGGACGGCAGGCGGTGATTCGCTTCAAAATTGAGGACGATCGCGAAATCAAGTGGCATGATTTGGTGCGGGGGCCAGTGAGCTGGAAGGGGCAGGACTTAGGCGGCGATATGGTGGTGGCTAGGGCGGCTGCTCTCGGTGCGGCAGGGGGCGATGTCGTCGGGCAGCCGCTGTACAACTTTGTGGTGGTGGTGGATGACGCGGATATGGCGATTACCCATGTGATTCGTGGGGAAGACCATGTGGGCAATACACCGAAGCAAATTTTGCTGTATGAGGCGTTGGGAATGGCGGTGCCAATTTTTGCCCATACGCCGCTGATTTTGAATGAGCAAGGAGCAAAGCTCTCTAAGCGCGATGGTGTGACCTCGGTGGGCGATTTTCAGGAGATGGGCTTTACGGCTGAGGCCCTGGCAAATTACATGACGCTCTTAGGCTGGTCTGC
Organism: Phormidesmis sp. RL_2_1; assembly: GCA_012033015.1. Classification (GTDB taxonomy): domain Bacteria; phylum Cyanobacteriota; class Cyanobacteriia; order Phormidesmidales; family Phormidesmidaceae; genus Phormidesmis. The sequence goes on along the minus strand of JAAUPS010000265.1, from coordinate 5,066 downwards.
GCCGGATGCTCAAGAGCTATTTACCCTGGCAGAAGCCGCTGAGCAGTTTAGCTTTGAGCGGGTGAATAAGGCCGGGGCCAAGTTTGACTGGGCCAAGCTCGACTGGATTAATAGTCAGTATTTGCATAGCAAACCGGCTGAGGCGCTATTGCCGATGCTGATGCCTTACTGGGAAGCAGCAGGCTACGGGTTTGATATTGAAGCTGACCAAGATTGGCTGTTGCCTTTGACGGCAATGATTGGCCCTAGCCTGACAAGGCTGAAAGATTGTGTGGCGCTGGGTCACTTTTTTGCAAACCCAACGATGGATTTTAGCGAGAAGGCGAAAGAGCAGCTTGGCCAAGCCGGTGTGGCTGAAGCGATGCAGTCGGTGCTAGCAGCTTTGCAACAGACGCCTATAACTGGGGTGGAGGATGCCAAGGGGCTGATCAATCAGGTGACGAAGGCTTTAGGGGTGAAGAAGGGATTGATCATGCGATCGCTCAGAGCAGCCCTCATGGGTGATATGCAAGGCCCGGATTTGGTGGAGTCTTGGGTCATTTTGCATCGCCGGGGCTTTGATCAGCAAAGATTAGAGCAGGCGATCGCACTGGCTCATCCCTAGCCCATCCCTAGCTGGCACCTCAATAGTTGGGCGATAAGTCCACAGGCACTGAAAACAGCCCATAGAAGGACTGGAGCCACTGAGAAAATTCAACCTTTTCAGAATTCTGATTGTCCGATGTTGAAGAATTACGTTAAATTTAGTAAAGACAAGTCTCATAAAACCTGTGATTCCTTAACAAAGTGTTACAAACAGTCCGTGCCAGCCATTGCTAGCGGTACCCCTGTTGAGCCCATTTAAGCGATCGCACAGACCATGAGCACCGCCTGCATATCAAAAATGTCTGCGGCTTATCTATAACAACAGAGGCCACCGAGTCATGAAAAACTTTTCTTGGAAAACTGCCCTACTGTGGACACTGCCTATCCTCGTGGTTGGATTTTTCCTGTGGCAGGGTTCCGTCGGTAGCGTCAGTTCCACCGATACCGGTCGTAATACTGCTAGCACTAGCATGACCTACGGACGATTTTTAGATTACCTAGACGCAGGTCGTGTGACCTCCGTTGACTTTTACGACAGTGGCCGCACCGCCATTGTCGAAGCCGTAGATCCTCAGATGGGCGACAATCGGGTGCAAAGATGGCGGGTAGATTTACCCGGTAATGCGCCTGAATTGGTTGAACGGCTGCGCACCTCCGATATCAGCCTAGACTCTCACCAGCCGCGTAACGATGGCGCGATTGTGGGCATTCTCGGCAACCTGCTCTTTCCGGTGCTGCTGATTGGGGGATTATTCTTTCTGCTCAGGCGTTCCAATGGTGGTGCAGGCGGCCCAGGCCAAGCCATGAACTTTGGCAAGTCGAAAGCGCGCTTTATGATGGAAGCCAACACTGGCGTCATGTTTGATGATGTCGCAGGCATCGAAGAGGCAAAAGAAGAATTACAAGAAGTCGTCACCTTTTTGAAAAAGCCTGAGCGCTTTACCGCCATTGGCGCACGCATTCCCAAAGGCGTGCTGCTAGTCGGCCCGCCGGGAACGGGTAAAACACTTTTGGCCAAGGCCATTGCTGGTGAAGCAGGAACGCCTTTCTTCTCGATTTCTGGTTCAGAATTTGTAGAAATGTTTGTCGGTGTCGGTGCCTCCCGTGTCCGTGACCTGTTCAAAAAGGCGAAAGAAAACGCTCCTTGCATCATTTTTATCGATGAGATTGACGCAGTGGGTCGCTCCCGTGGTGCTGGCATCGGTGGCGGTAACGATGAGCGCGAACAGACGCTAAACCAACTGCTCACTGAGATGGATGGCTTTGAAGGCAATACTGGCATCATCGTGATTGCGGCCACCAACCGCGCCGATGTGCTCGATTCGGCCCTCTTACGCCCCGGTCGATTTGACCGTCAAGTATCGGTCGATCCGCCCGATATCAAAGGCCGCCGGGAAGTGCTAGAAGTCCATGCGCGTGATAAGAAAGTCTCTGAAGATATTTCTTTGGATGCGATCGCCCGCCGCACCCCCGGATTCACGGGCGCTGACTTGGCCAATCTGCTGAACGAAGCGGCGATTCTGACCGCCCGTCGCCGCAAAGAAGCCGTCACCATGCTAGAAATCGACGATGCCATTGACCGCGTGGTCGCTGGTATGGAAGGCACACCGCTCACAGACGGTAAGAGCAAGCGATTGATTGCTTACCACGAAGTCGGCCATGCCATTATCGGCACCTTGGTAAAAGAACACGATCCGGTACAAAAGGTAACGCTCATTCCCCGCGGACAAGCCCAAGGGTTGACTTGGTTCACCCCGAGTGAAGATCAAATGTTGATTTCTCGAGGACAGCTCAAGGCTCGGATTATGGGCGCTTTGGGTGGCCGCGCAGCGGAAGATGTGATTTTTGGCGATTCAGAGATTACCACAGGTGCAGGCAATGACCTACAGCAGTTGACCGGGATGGCCCGTCAGATGGTGACCCGTTTCGGCATGTCAGATCTGGGGCAACTAGCGCTAGAAACTGAGCAAGGCCCTGCTTTCGTCGGCGGTAGCTGGGGTGGACGCAATGAGTACTCCGAAGAAGTCGCCTCGCGAATTGATGCGGCGGTGCGCGAAATTGTCGGCAAATGCTACGAAGATACTTGCCAAATCATTCGCGAAAATCGTGATGTGATTGATCGTGTGGTTGATTTGCTCATTGAGCAGGAGTCTATTGATGGCGATGAGTTCCGCCGGATTGTCGGCGAGTACACTACCGTTCCTGACAAAGAGCGTTTTGTCCCACAGCTCTAGGCTAATGACGAGCTAGTATCGCGCTAATCAGTAGAAAATACACCCCAAAAAGGGTTTGCCGCGTAACTGGCAAACCCTTTTTGCGTCATGGCAATCAGCTTGAGCCCAGATTTTGATAAGAGATTGTGATATAGGATATATTTTACGTCTGGGATTTTACTTCTGGGAAAAATAATTCGCAGCCATCTGGGTTGATTAACACACCACGCCTGACCCTGCACAAGCCACTCACAGACTTGCTATGCCTACGCTCTACATTGCGGTGACAAATCATGGTTTCGGTCACGCTACTCGAGCCGCTTCAGTCGCGACCGAGATTAGAAAGCGTTGCCAAGCGGCGGGACTGCCGCTGAAGCTGATCATGGCAACGAAGGCCCCGATTTGGCTGCTAGATAGCTATTTGGCCGGAAACTATCACCACCATCCCGTGAGTTTTGATGTAGGCGTGCTACAAAGCGACAGCCTGACCATGGATAAAGCTGCCACTTTGAAGCAGATGCAGGCTATTCAGGCACAGCAGGCCCATTTGATTGCTGAAGAAGCTGCTTTTTGCGTGAAGCTCAGGTGGATTTGGTCTTAGCCGACATTCCGCCGTTGATGGGGAAGATTGCCCATGCTGCGGGGGTGCCTTGCTGGTTTATGGGAAATTTTGGCTGGGATTTTATTTATCGGCCCTGGGGGGAAGATTTTGCTGCGATCGCAGACTGGATTGCAGAGTGCTTTAGCCACGGCCATGACGCCCATGCTCCAGGAAAAAACCGCACCTTTCGACTGCCTTTTTGTGAGCCGATGTCAGCTTTGCCCAACATTATGGATGTGGGCTTGACCGGTGGCACCCCAGCCTATAGCGAAGCGCATTTACGCAGCTTAATGCAGCGCGATTCACCGCCTGAGCGCACTGTCCTGCTGACCTTTGGTGGCTTAGGGCTCGCCGCCATACCATACGATGCCCTAGCTCAGTTGGCAGACTGGCAGTTTATTACCTTTGATCGCAATGCGCCAGATTTGCCCAATTTATACAAAGTCACCGATCACAGAATGCGCCCGGTGGACTGGATGATTTTGTGTGATCGCATCATTTCCAAACCAGGCTACAGCACCTTTGCCGAAGCCTGCCTGCTGGATAAAGGTATCATCACCATTACCCGTGAAGGCTTCGCCGAAGCCCAAATTCTCATCGACGGCATTCGGGACTATGCGCCCCACGCCATCGTCGAAGCCGATGACTTTTTCAAGGGCGACTGGTCATTTCTTCACAATGATCTGCAGCCACCCCAAAAATCAGAAAAACTCAAAAAAGACGGTCAGGCCGTGATCGCTACCGCCATCATGGCCTATCTGCAAACCATAGCTTAAGCGTTGTTCCACGCTCAGCCAGTACGCCGTCAGTGCGATCATCAGCCAGTGCGATAAACTGACGAGAGATCTCACACTCGATTTAGCAAGTTCGACTTAGTTTATGGTGGCCACTTCCCACACAGCTCAATCCATCCATTACCAGCAGGTGTTACGGCTGACCACGCAGGGCAAATCCCTAGGCCGCTTTACGCGCAAAGTCCAAGATGCCGTTGCTGCCTCGGGTGTGTGCACCGGGCTGTGCAGCATTTTTGTGCGCCACACCTCAGCGAGCCTGATTATTCAAGAAAATGCTGATCCAGATGTGCTGGCAGATATGGAAACTTTTTTGTCGAAGCTAGTGCCCGAGGGTGAGCACTATCGTCATCGCGACGAAGGGCCAGATGACATGCCAGCCCACATTCGCACCGCGCTCACCCATACTTCTGAGCAAATTCCGATTGTCAACGGGCAGTTGGCATTGGGCACCTGGCAAGGCATTTATTTGTGGGAGCACCGCGATCGCCCCCACAGCCGAGAAGTCATCGTTCATATCACAGGACATTAAACCATTATGAGCGATCCAAACAATCCCTGGCGAACCGCCTCTAGTAGCTCTTTTAAAAAATCTTCTCAAACATCTCCTCAGAAAAAAAAGAGCGGTAGGCATCAGTACGGCGACCAATTTGCCGCCCCCCACTATAAAGGCGTTAAACAAAAACCTCTCAAATCCAACGTTCCTAAGCCCAAGCTCAAAGGCGAACCAGACAGTCAACTAGACGGTCAACCGGGCGATCAACCCAACAATCAACCAGGCGGTCAACCAGGGCAGCCCACCCGCCCGCTGCCCAAAAGAACGCAACCGAAGCCTATGAGATTGTGCCCTTAGACAATTCATCCGCTGTCGAAATC
>JAAUPS010000264.1 GCA_012033015.1 Phormidesmis sp. RL_2_1 | reverse complement strand
AAGAACAGGTTTTTATAGTTTTTTAAAGCAAGAAAAAGACACGCTAGCCTTTTACCGAACCCGCCAACAGACCTCGCACAAAGTAGCGCTGTAAGGCAAAGAAGACCGCCATGGGCACCAGCATAGAAATAAACGCGCCAGCGGTGAGCAAGTACCAGTCTTGGCCGCGATCGCCCACAATATTTCTCAGCACCAGCGTCACCGGGGCCACGTCTTGGTTACCGCCCAAATATACCAGCGCCACCAGCAGATCATTCCACACCCAGAGAAACTGAAAGACTGCAAAAGAGGCGATCGCAGGCATACTCAACGGCACAATAATGCGCGTGAATGTCTTGAGATAAGAAGCCCCATCCACCGCCGCCGCCTCGATCAAATCGCGAGGGAGCGAGCCAATATAGTTGCGAAGCAAGTACACCCCCAGCGGCAGACCATAGGCGCTGTGAGCCAGCCACACGGCCAGATATGTGCCCGATATGCCCAAAGTGCTGTAGGCGCGCAAAATTGGAATGAGCGTCATCTGCAAGGGAACGACGAGCAGACCGACCGTAACAATAAAGATGGTCTGCCGACCAGGAAACTCCATCCAGGCGAGGGCGTAGGCGGCAAAAGTGGCGATCGCAATCGGAATCACCGTCGCGGGGATAGAAATCACCAAACTGTTGAGAAATGCCTGCCCCATACCCTGACCAACCAGCACCTCTTGATAGTTGCTCAGCGTGAACTGCGTAAATTCAAACGGATGGAGAAAAACCGTCCACCAGCCACTTGTAAGCAGGTCATCGGGTGGGCGAAATGAGCTGATCAGCAGGCCCAGCGTAGGCAGCGTCCACAGCAGCGCCAAGCTCACCACGGCGATGTGCACGGGCGCTCTGGCCATCAGTTTTTCAAACTTAGACTGTTCTTTACGCTTAGCCACATAGTTGGGCTGCGGACTGTTTTGAGGCGGACTGTTTTGAGGCGGACTGTTTTGAGGCGGCTGGGGGGTAGCGATAGTCATCGGTTCAGCTCCTGCTGGCGAAAGCGGCGAATGTTGGCCACCATCACGGGGATGACGGCAATGAGGAGAATGACAGCGATCGCACTGCCCCGTCCGTAATTGCGAAAGTTAAACATTTCTCGAATCATGCGGCTAGCGATCACATCGGTGCCCAAGTTGCCGCCAGTCATCACAAAAACAATGTCGAATACCTTGAGCACCAACACCACGACCGTTGTCGCCACCACCGTCACCGTGGGCATAATCATCGGTACAATAATTCGCCGAAAGATCTGAATTTCGCTCGCGCCATCGACTCTGGCCGCTTCGAGTACGTCATTGGGCACACCTTTGACCGCCGAAGAGAGCAGCACCATACAAAAGCCTGTTTGCAGCCAAATCATAATGGCGATCAGCGCAAAGTTGTTGATTGCCGGATTCACTAGCCAGCCAACTGGCTCAAAGCCCAGGCCAGTGACAATCGCATTGAGCAACCCAATCTGCTCCGCGCTCGCCGGACGATAGGCGTAGATAAAGCGCCAAATGACACTCGCGCCCACAAACGAAATTGCCATTGGCAAAAAGATTAGCGATTTGGCCAAGGGCTCATATTTCACCCGGTCTATCAACACCGCAATGATGAGTCCTAGCGCCACGCTAAGGCCCGTTACCAGCACCAGCCACAGCAAATTGTTGCGAAAAGTAATCAGCGTATCGGGCGCAGTAAAGACAAAATATAGTTTTCTAAGCCCACAAACGCCCTCGAATTGCTGCCAAAAAAGCTGAGATAAAAGGTGCGAATAGCCGGTATTAATAAATAAACGCCTAGCAGCAGCATTGACGGCCCTACATATATCCAGGGCAACACCCTAAGCCGTGTGCGCTGCGGCAAGGTTTTTTCGACGAGAATATTGAGCCCATAAAAGATGACGATGACCCCAATAGAGCCGATTGCGATCGCCAGCAGCGCCTGCAAAATTAACGTGACATTACTGTTCATAGCTCACTCTTCTTAAATCTTCTTAAGTCTTCTCAAGATCTTTCTTAAATGGCACTCTTAAATGGCACTCCTTAGCGATTTGAAAGACAAATTAAGGATTAGCCGCCGCCGGATCATCCGCAACAGACGTTTCCTCGGGCCAGTAGTACTCAATTTTATCGGTCACTTCTGCCGCTGACGCACCAGCAACAAAATCCATCATGCCCGACCAAAAAGTACCTGTGCCTACCGCACCGGGCATTGAGTCGGAGCCGTCAAACTGAATGATCTCGGCAGTGGTGAGCAGCTCGGCTTGCTTGCGGCTGAGTTCATCAGCGTACACATCTAAGTCAACCTGCTTGTTGGCAGAGAGAAAATTGCCCTGCGCGGCCCAGATCTCATGCGGCGTAGGGGTCGCCAAATAGGCCATTAGCTGCCGGGCCTCGGGCGTGTCGTTGAGCATCGCAAAAATGTCACCTCCCACCAGCAAAGCGCCATCGTATTGCGAATTGATTGTAGGCGTAGGAAAAAAGTCGATATCTTCTCCTAAAACAGCATCTGCCGGGAAATAAGTGCTGACAAAATTACCTTGTCTTTGCATATAACACTCGGGTTCTTCGGTAAACAAACCCACGACCGAATCTCCCCAGGGGGTGCTCAGAGCGCCGGTTTGACCACCATATACATAGCCGGGTGTGCGAATGATTTCGCCAAAATAGTCGAAGGCATTTTGGACTTGCGGCGCGTTAAACGGCACGTCGTGCTGCACCCACTGATCGTAAAAGTCTGGCCCCTCTGCCTGTAGCAAAATATCTTCTATCCAGTCAGTGCCCGGCCAGCCTGAAGAATTTCCCCCCTCCATGCCCAGGCACCAAGGGGTTTTGCCGTCGGCGACAATTCTGTCGCTCAGCGCGATCATCTCATCCCAAGTTTGAGGAATCTCGTAACCCGCCGCTGAAAATTGCTGGGGACTGTACCACACCAGGCTTTTAAGCGCCGCGCGATACCAGATACCGTAAATTTGGTCATCTACCGTTGAAAGGTCTATCCAGCTATCGGGATAGTATTGCTGGAGCTGCTCGCGGCTGAGGACTTCAGTGACGGGAACTAATGCGCCCTCGGCGGCGAGCGATCGCATCAAACCCGGCTGCGGAAACATCGCAATATCGGGCGAATCACCCGAATCTATCCGCACGGGCAAAAGCGTTGTAAAGGCATCTGTGCCTTCGTAGATCACATCAATGCCCGTCTCTTCTTCAAAGGGCGCTAACGCCTCTTCTAGCTGAAGCTGCTGTTCGCCCACAAAGGCCCCTAGCACCGTCACCGTATTTGCGCCACTGGGCTGAGCGCTTTCTCCGCCCGTGGATTCTGTCTGACTACAGCTAGCGAGTGAAAAGGCTATCGCCCCTAAGCTCAGATTAATACCGAGCTGCTTGCCCCAGCGAACTACCGATAAAAACCGCCACGAAAGAGAAAACATCATGCTCAAGCCTAAAATCTTGCATCAATCATTTTTTGATACGACTATAGACACTGTACTTTTTATAACAAGGGGCTAAAGCCTATCTTAAGAGGTAGTTATGAGAGTAAGATATAAAACTTCACGTTGCTGACAACTTTTACCGCTTAGCATCTGTTCTAAACGTTAGCTAAAAACAGACTAAAAGCCTCCTTACAAAAGTCGCTAAAATAGAATGGCGTTGCCCATGTTCTACAGTTACGCGACGCCTTAGTCGCGCTATACCACCTGCCCCATGCCCAATCCTGCTGACTCCATGCCTTACGCCCCCTGTTGGGATCCTTGGATTCTCAAAGATAAAGACCGCTATCGTCTGTTTTATCTCAGTGGCAGAACTGATCAAGAGCCTTGGTGGAAGACGAGCTGGATATGTGAGGCCCAATCTTCAGATATGCGGCACTGGGAGCATTTGGGCCCAATCTTGCAGCCATTGAACAATCAGGGCTGGGAGTCGGGTCGTTTGTTTGCTGGCAGTGCCTATAAAGAAGCAGATACTTATTATTTGTTTTATTCAGCGGCCTGCGAAAGTGATATTTCGGCAGAGGCGATTGGGCTAGCCACTTCAACAGATGGCTTAGTATGGCAGCGTCTAGCGCATCCGCTGCTCTCTCTAGACCAGCCCTCTGCCAATGCGCGCTATGCGGGTCGATGCAACTGGTCAGATCATCTTCACTGGCGAGATCCTTACGTTGTCAAAGACGCGGTGACCCAGCGATACTATCTGTTTTGTTGCGCTTCTTTAACAGGCCAATCGCGCTACCAAGGCGGTGTTGGCGTTGCGATCGCCCATCATATCGCTGGGCCTTACCAGCTACTTCCCCCCGTAGCCGGGCCAGGCATTGTCACCGCCCAGCCTGACTCAGAGCATAATGTTGAGCCAGATGATAGCGATCGCTGGCCTTTTTACCATTTAGAGCGTCCCCAAGTCATTTATTTTCAAGGCCAATATCATCTGTTCTTTTCTTGCTTTAAAGAATTTGTCAATCCGCTTTGGCTAGCACAGGTCGGTGCCGATCGCGTCAGCGACTCTACGCTGTATTGGTACGTATCCGATGCGATTACAGGCCCTTTTAAGCCAACAAGTTTGCTGCCCGTTGTCCCTGGCAGTGAGATAACCGGACTCTATGGCACTACGTTTTCACCGTTGCCTACGCTCGAAAGCTGGCAGCAGCTCAGCGACGCGAGTGATATTGAAATGACGGTACTCGGCTGGTATTCAAAAGATTATCGGCTGGCAGTTACCGGAGAATTTTATGGAATCTGGAACTCTTCAAAACTAGGGGCAAAATTACAAATTGTTGCAGGTTCTGAAATCTGATCGCCTTTGCTCAAGTGTGAAGGTGTTCTCTCACTTTCTATGGGCCAGATCTATGCATCAAAAGAGATAGCCTTTATAAGCGCGACTATCGCTTTTGTTAGACAATAAGGCTGTTTTTTCGCACTAAAGTAGAAGTATTAACCGATACATAGCCGGTTTGGCGAGTTTTGAGAAAAACCTACTATGCTGAAAAAATCTTTTTTGGTGAGCGCGATCATCTGCGCTGCTGTTTTCAGTACCACTGCCCAAGCACAAGTCACTCAAGTTCACCGGCTAGCTGAACAACCGCTCGCGCAGCGAGACCCGCAAGATCCGGCGCAGCGTGACGATTCGTTAGCAGGCGATGACCTAGCAGAATTAACCGAAGTAGCAGGAACTGACGGCGAAGCCGCCGCAAGTGGTGCCGCCCCCGTGAGCGTCTCCCTGCGGCTCAACACTGAGCTATTCGTCAACAGTGGTGATCTGGTTGAATTTTTGGTGCCGATTCGCTATGACCCGTCTGATCGCTTGGCGCTAGAAGTAGTGCCAGTGATGAAATACTTTCCCGAGAGCACGTCAGAAGAGTTTGACTATGGCATTAAGTTTGCTGTGGAGTATCGCCTATGAATAATCGAGATGTTTGGTGGAGTAGCCAAAAGGAAGCGCCATCTTCCCATTAACTTCTCGATTGGTTCTTACCTTTAGGACTTACACAGTCCTGGAGTAAGCGAAGCAGCATTACCGCTGTGCGATCGTTAAAATAGTCGGTATGAGTAAGTCTATCAACGATCGGCCACTTGAAGCATGATCACGCACTAGGGCGAAACTTCCTCAAGGGAAAGCAGGGCGACCGCATCAATGCACTGCTGACGGCTTGTGGCTTTAACCTCCGTAAGCTCTACCGTTGCTGCCTTGATACGGTAGGCGATTTCGCGATGGCGTAGCCAGCTCTCTCTAGGCGATCGCCTAGAGCTGATTTAGGTTTTTCAGGGACGACTAGTTAGGCGTGTTTCGCAGATGAACCCAGGCCGCAGCCCTGATTGGTGCATTGAGAAAGCCTTATATGATATCGAGCGCGATCGCATGGCTCGCTAACGTAGTGGGGCGAATCGTATTCTGGGGTCGTGCCTATCAGGACAAAGCGGAATGAACAGTTTTAGCGACCATGTTCAGATGAGTTCTTTAAACGCGGTAGAACTTAAGTTTCAGTAGAATCTATCCATTCAATCGCCGCTTTGCCTTCTGTCTCTACGGCTATCTCCTCACGGCGAATCGTCTCTCTTGTGCTCACTGTATCGGTTAGCGTTTCCTTTCTGATGGATACATTTTGATAAGGAACGACTTGACGACAGACAACAGCTCTTTCTTCGTATATATCCATAGATAATGAGCCGTCTTCAGCAACCTTAGCTTCACCGACGTCTAGACGGGTGTCACCACAATATACAGATTCTATTTCTATGATGATTTTCTCTTTTTTTAGAGAAGTACTTGCTTCGACATTTTCTATGACTGTATGCCTAGATATCTTAACTTCACCCGTCTTTATTTTCTTCTTTTGGGTGATCAGTTGCTCTTCATAAAGCTGGATAGAATCGGGCGACAGTTCTGGCTGAGAAGAGCCTAGGTGAGTGTGCTCAGGAAGAGACATAAAGATTAACCTAGAGAAAATACCGCTTTTATAATGACTAATTCTACGCAGAAGCGCGTCTTCCATGGGAGTGAGTTAAATAAGGTAGAGAAAATAGGCCCTAAAAAACTGACAAACTCTTTCTTTAGAAGGGTTCAGCAAAACCAAAACTCACATTAAATTGAGCAGTCTAGGACTCAGAAGGAAGACGAACGCTTGAATCTTAGATTAGCGAAACCTTAGAACTCTATTAGATCTAGGGAGATGACCGTTTACAGCGTTCATAGTTGCAAGGGCCGCTGCAGAAACCACTGCAGAAACCACTGCAGAAACCACAGAGTTATAGCAAAGTAAGGATGTATTCTTACCTTTCTTTACTTGTTTTTTGTTTTTGCCTTGCAAGATTATCATCAAGTCTATAGTCATGACGGCGCTTGATTTTTTGGGGAAGATATTCAGGCGATGACTAAAAAGCCAGCACAAACCAGCACATTGACGATTTTAATCTCTTTCTAAATCTATAGGCAAAACGTCAAGAATCTATCTACCCTTATGAAGATGGCCTTTAGAGCCAAAAAGAGCCAAAAGAGCCAAAAGAGAACATTACATAAAGAGAGGTTTAGCACTATGGTATTAGCCAGCTTA
>JAAUPS010000057.1 GCA_012033015.1 Phormidesmis sp. RL_2_1 | reverse complement strand
GTAGGGAGTCTATTTGGTATTCCCTTTTTCATCAACGTATCCTGGTTATTGGTTTTGGGGCTGGTGAGCCTGAATTTTGGGAGTGGTCTAGCCGCCCAATTTCCCTGGCTAGGTAGTCAGTCTTGGGTGCTGGGTTTAGTGTCAGGGCTGTTGCTGTTTGCGTCTGTTTTATTACATGAATTAGGTCACAGTTTTGCTGCCCATCAGCAAGGCATTGGCGTCAAGTCGATAACCCTTTTTCTGTTCGGTGGGCTAGCGAGTTTAGAGGGTGAAGCCGAGACACCTGAAGGCGCCTTCTCGATTGCCATAGCAGGCCCCCTGGTAAGTCTGGCGCTATTTGTTCTATTGACAGGTGTTGTTAGCAGTGGCATTGTCGCCGGTCCAGTCGCGGCCATTGTGGCTCTGCTAGCCTACATCAATTTGACGCTGGCCACCTTTAACATGATTCCTGGTCTGCCTTTGGACGGCGGTAATGTGCTGAAAGCGGCTGTATGGAAAGTGACGGGAAATCGCTACCGTGGCATCCGATGGGCCAGTCGTATGGGGCAATTGATTGGCTGGTCAGCCATTTCGCTAGGTGTGTTATCTGTCTTAGGGTTTTCCAATATTGGTAGCTTCTGGACAGTAATCATTGGCTGGTTTTTGTTGCAAAATGCAGGGCGCTCAGCCCAGTCCGCAACGCTTCAAGAAGCGCTATCGGGTCTGACCGCTGCCGATGCAGTGCTTGAAAATAGTCCAGTGGTGAGTCAGTCCAGTACGTTGCGCGAGCTAGCTGATGTCGTCGTGATGGCCAGTGGCAACGGGCAGTGGCAACGATTTTTAGTCCAGGATGAGCAATCTCAACTCGTGGGGACTATCCGGCTAGAGGTGCTCAAAACGATTCCATCAAGTCAATGGTCTGAGTATTCTGTTCATGATTTTGTAAAGCCAATGGCTGAGGAAAGTCAGGTTCAATCTGACCAACCTCTACTAGACGTGATAGGCAAGCTGGAAAAACAAGGATCTCAAGCCCTGGCGGTTACTTGCGCAAACGGTAGGTTGGTAGGTTTGCTCGAAAAGTCTCAAATTATCAATCTCTTACGAAAAGAGACGCAGCCACAGCCTGTGTAGACAGACGATAGAGGCTTACTTTTATAGAGCGCGAAACAAGCGGAGGAAAGCCCTTAACCTCAAGGGTTTTCTTCCGCTTTCGACTGGTTCTGATTTCGCCCTTCACTGTCTGTTGTGGAGGCCCATGACCTGGCGATCAAGCGCCCCTCGTTCTCATGATCGCTCAATCATAAAGTGGTACCGATCAGAACGACCCGCGTGAACAAACTATTGTCTGCGCTGTAGCCGCGTCGCATGAGCGAGCAGGACGCTGTGTCAGTTGAGCCATGGCCTAGCTTCGGACTGAAAAAAGCTTAAAAGGTCTGTGCCAATGGCCTGAAGCTCCTATTCTGCCGTGCGTTCTTGATTGCCATGTAAGCGGCATGACTGTGTCATACTAAATCCTAATTGGTTACCCCCGATTTGGTGGGGCGAATACCATGCGCTCCTAGAGTTTGGCCTTTTGGGGAATCGGGGTCACATGACTCGGAGTTAGTATCAAGCTCGATATGTCGTGATTTTGCTTACACTGAATATGATGAAAACCCGTCACATCCGGTTAAGACTTGAGCGCTTTTAAGCGTTAGCGAGCTGATATTCATGACCCCAGAGCTATTGTCAAAATTACGAAGCACTTGTCGAGATGAAGCGGCCTTTGAGCAACTCCAAGCGATCTGGAGCGACGAATTTCAAGCGCTAGAGCAGGAAATCCATCAAGCCCATTTTCAGATGGAGCGGCAGCAAACCCTATTCCGGTTAATTACTCGACTTCGAGAACCGCTTGAATTAGAAGCCATTTTACAGCGACTGCCGCTGAAGTTCGGCAACTTTTGACCGCAGATCGGGTAGGAGTGTTTCGCTTCTACCCCGATTCTGGTTGGGATGACGGAGAATTTGTATCAGAGGATGTAGATCCTGCTTTTTCCTCAGCGATCGCAGAAAAAATTCACGATCACTGCTTTGGCGATCAATTTGCCAACCAGTACCAAGCAGGTCGAGTGCAGAACGTTACCGATATTCATGATGCGGGATTGAGCGATTGTCACATCCAGATACTGTCCCAATTTCAGGTTCGGGCAAATTTGGTAGTGCCCCTGTTGCAGGGTCGCAACTTGTGGGGGTTGCTCTGCATTCATCACTGTCGCGGCCCGCGACAGTGGCAGGATATGGAAATCGAGTTTGTCCAACAGATTGCCAATCACCTGGGGGTTGCGCTTCAGCATGCAGAACTCTTAGCCGAACTGCGGGCAGAAGTGATTGAACGGCAGCAAGCCGAGCAACAGGCTCAAGACCTGAATGAAGGGTTACAACAAGCCGTTATCGAACTGAAAGCCGTGAATCAGGAATTGGAAGCCTTTAGCTATTCTGTTTCCCACGATTTACGAGCCCCCTTACGCAGTATTGATGGCTTTAGTCAGGCATTGCTCGAAGACTGCTTTGAGCAATTAGATACAGCTGGGCAGGACTATCTTCAACGGATCCGCGCTGCGTCGCAGCGAATGGGTCAGTTAATCGATGACCTGCTCACCCTATCGCGAGTCACGCGTAGCGATATTCACAAGGAGTCGGTTGATCTGAGCCAATTAGCCGATCGCATTGTCACCGATTTACAGCAAGCGTTTCCAGAACGGCAGGTCATGGTTAAGATCCAAACGGACTTGATCATCCGCGGTGATGTACATCTGATGAAAGTCGTCTTAGATAATTTATTGAATAATGCCTGGAAATTTACCGCTAAGCAGCCTCAGGCAAAAATTGAGTTTGGCTCGTTCATCCAAGGCAACGGTATGCCAGCGTACTTTGTCCGAGATAATGGCGCTGGCTTTGATATGGCCTTCATTGACAAATTATTTCGACCTTTTCAGCGATTGCATGGGATGACCGAATTTCCGGGCAATGGCATAGGACTAGCTACTGTAAAGCGCATCATTCATCGCCATGGCGGTCACGTATGGGGAGAAGGCGCGTTGGCCCAAGGCGCAACATTTTATTTTACATTTGCAGAAGAAGAGGTTAGCGCATGAGCGGCAGTGTGACTCAAAAAGTCATTCTCTTGGTAGAGGATAATCCGGATGACGAAGCCTTAACTATCCGTGCGCTCAATCGCAACCACATCGGCAATGAGGTTGTTGTCGCCCATGATGGCGTCGAAGCGCTAGATTATCTGTTTGGCACCGGTCTTTATGCCGGTCGAGATGTCAGCATCAAACCCGCAGTAGTCTTGCTGGATCTCAAGTTGCCCCGCGTGGATGGGCTAGAAGTTTTGCGCCGCTTGCGGCTAGATGAGCGCACAAAATTATTACCTGTCGTTGTCTTAACCACCTCTAGTGAAGACCAAGATTTACTGGATAGCTATAGCCTGGGATGCAATAGCTACATTCGCAAACCAGTCGATTTCCTTCAGTTTTCTGAAGCTATTCGGCAATTGGGGATGTACTGGCTATTGATCAATCAATCTCCACCGTTTTAGGGAGGTGGTCGTTGTGGATGCTGCTCTACGAGTGCTGGTAATTGAAGATGTAGAAGACGATATGCTTCTGATGCTGCGAGTACTACGTCGTGGTGGATACACCCTAGCCTATCTCCGGGTAGAAACAGCCGAAGAGATGCGAGCAGCACTCACTGACCAGTCGTGGGACCTTGTGATTGCCGATTACTCGTTGCCTCAGTTTAGTGCGCCAGCAGCGTTAAAACTGCTTCAGCAGCAGCAGCGGGATATCCCTTTTATTATCGTTTCTGGCACTATCGGCGAAGAAGCAGCTGTTGCAGCCATGAAAGCGGGCGCGCACGACTACATCCTTAAGGGGAATCTCGCCCGGTTGACACCAGCAGTTGAGCGGGAGTTGAGAGAAGCCAAGGAACGGCGAAGGCGACAAACGGCAGAACATGCTTTACAGGAAAGCGAAGCAACCCTGCGGCAAATCCAGCATCAATATCAAGTTTTAGCTGAAACCTCTCCAGTGGGTATCTTCCGTACGGATAGTCAGGGAAATTATGTTTACGTGAATCGGCAATGGTCTGAAATGACCGGAATTCCATTGGAGCAAGCACTCCAATTTGATTATGCCAGCGCCGTACATCCAGACGATCGGTCTCACATGTTGGCGGTCTGGCAAACAGCGGTGCAAAACGGTCTACCGTTTCGGTTAGAGTTTCGATTTCAACATCCCGATGGAACGATCATCTGGGTCTTTGGACAGGCGTTGCCAGAGCAAAATGATGGTGAAGACGTTGTGGGTTATGTCGGAACCATTACCGATATTCCGATCGAAAACTCGCACAGCAAAAGGTGAAAGAGCAAGCCGCGTTGCTAGAGGTGACAACAGATGCCATTCTCGTACAGAGCATGGATGGCCGCATATTGTTTTGGAACAAAGGGGCAGAGACCCTTTATGGCTGGTCTTCTGAGGAGACGATCGGACAAAACGCCAATCGGCTGCTGTACCAGAATGGTATGGATGATGATGATGAGATTCACCAATGTTTGATGCAAGAAGGCAGTTGGAAAGGCGAATGCAAGCAAATAACACGATTGGGCCAATCCATCATTGTCATGAGTCGTTGGGCGCTGGTTAAAAATGAGAGTGGCCATCCCGACGCCATCTTGACCGTCAATACTGATATCACCCAGTCAAAGCAATTAGAGGCTCAGTTTCTGCGCGCTCAACGGTTAGAGAGCATTGGCACGCTGGCCAGCGGGATTGCTCACGACCTGAACAACGTGTTGACGCCTATCTATGGCGTGGCTTATCTCTTACCAATGCAACTTCCTGATGCTGACGAAAACATCAAACAGCAGTTCGAGATCTTGGAAAACAGTGCCAAACGAGCCTCTGGGATCGTCAATCAAGTACTTTTGTTTGCCAAAGGCGTAGAGGGTGAACGCAAGTCGCTACAAATCAAACATTTGATTGCTGAAGTAAAAAGCTTAGTTCACAAGGTATTTCCGAACTCTATCGATATTTCTATCAATGTGCCTGAAGGTATGTGGCCTGTCAAAGGAAATGAAACCCAACTCCATCAGGTATTTATGAACCTCTTTATCAATGCTCGTGATGCCATGTCCAATGGTGGACGATTGACGATATCAGCAACGAATCTACAGCTTGACCATACTGTTGTTGACAGTCACTTAGACGTGCAAGCAGGCCCCTATGTTTTAGTCACCGTTGCCGATACTGGATCTGGCATTCCCCCAGACACATTGGAGCGCATCTTCGATCCCTTCTTTACCACAAAGCAAGCTCAGGGAGGAACTGGATTGGGTTTATCTACAGTTCACGGCATCGTTAAAAGCCATGGTGGATTTATTACCGTTTACACTGAGGCCGGGAAAGGCTCTCAATTTAAAGTGTATTTTCCCGCAAGTGAGTCAGGCGAGACGGTTGAGGAAGATTTTCTCTCTTCCCCCTCGGGACAGGGAGAGTGTGTACTGGTCGTAGATGATGAAGATCCTATTCGTGACATCGCCCAAAACATTTTAACAATCCATAACTATAAGGTGTTAGTGGCCACTGACGGGATTGATGCGATCGCCCAATATAGCCAACATCAAAGCGATATAAAGATTGTTTTGATGGATCTGACGATGCCCGATTTGGATGGCTCAACAGCTATTCAAGTCATGCAGAGAATTAATCCTCAGATGAAGATTATTGCGGTCAGCGGTTTACCAGGCAATGAACAGATTGCTTCACGTCTAGGAGAGAGCGTTAAAGCCTTTCTTTCCAAGCCCTATGAGTCTTCTACCCTGCTAACAACAATACATCGTGTACTTCAGGCCGACTCCACAGTAGACCAGACGAGCGGGGCTTCGTGAGAGGTCTCGCCTAGCCAACTCACATACCCCTACAATCAACGACCAGTTGTTGGCCCCATTGCGCAGCTTCGCTACTTTAGGGCATATCAGATAATTCTGTCATTTAATTTGGAGACAAGAGTCGCTTCGCTAAGCGCAGGGCATAGCGAATATTCAGTCATCACCCTAAATTTTAAGAGCGCTAATTTTTATAAAAAATGGACTCCTGTCAAGCGACCTGATCAGCTGGACAGGAGTCCAATCGGTGCCATGGGAAAGTAGAAACTTTCAAAGGGATGAGCGTTAGGCTGCGCTCATGCCAGAGGTTTCAACAGAACCCTTAATCGCTTTCCAGGCCGGTAGACCACCCCTGAGTTCGGCAACGCTTTGGTAGCCAGCTTCACGTAACCTGTGAGCTGCTGCCGATGACTGCTCATCGTTATCACCGTAGACGTAGATATCGCGCTCCAATTCAAGACTTGCAGAGACACCCTCTACAAGAACCGCATCGGGGATTGAAGCAGCCCCTGTAATATGACTCTCGTTGAAAGCCGCTCTGCTTCTAATATCAACGATGGTTAGAGCTGGCTCACCCCAATCGAGCCGCTTTTTAAGGTCAGAGGGGGAGGCTGCTGATTTAAGCGGGTCAGGGATAGAAAATAAACCAAAGATTTTGGGCATGTGTAAGAAAGCAGCGAGTGCTGCAGCGAGTTGCACACAAAACTTAACACAGTCTAAAGAAAAAAGGTAATTTATCCCTCTTTAGGTTGACAAATGCAAAAAAACTTCAGCGAACATGGCTCTAAAATAAATGTAAAGTTATAATAAGCGAGCAGAGGAAAAATCAATTTTCTCTGTTGTGTAGATAACCGTTTGGGATGAAAACTATGGAAACTCAGAATGCTAAGCTCGGTTTTACTGCGTTTGCCGAAGCCTGGAATGGCCGTTTGGCTATGCTAGGTTTTGTCATTGCAGTGGCCACTGAATTGATGACGGGTCAAGGTATCTTGGCCCAATTGGGTTTGATGTAGTGGTTTTAGGTTTGAGGGCTTGTTCCTTAAGGCTTCTTTAGCACACGGGTTAATTGTTTTGGCTGGTGTGCTGACGAAGCCTTTTCAGTGTGACGAGGGCGTAAAAATCTGTGACATTAGCGAGTTCTCTCCAACTGGATGATGTCAGGACATTGGGTGCCCTCTCTTTAATTGCAGCATCGATAATGAGACTGCAGACCACTGCCGCCATCAGCAATCGTGTAGTCTGGAGCAAAGCCTTGCTCCATCACATCCAGCAGATGACAGCCCTAGGTGTCTTCATCTCGGTGGTCAACTGACTTCAATAAGTAGCAGTAAGTTGAAGCGGTATCAACGCCTACCAGCACCGGTTTATCGGCCTGGAAAATCTCGTCCTGTAAGCCGACGCTAATGCTGGAAAGGTCTTGGCTTTGATTGATCTCAGCCGCTTTGTCAGCAGTTGCCTGGAGCCGAGCTGATCACACCAAAGTGTCACCCTGTTTTTAACCATCCCCTTATTTTATCAACGGATCCTACAGGATTCGAACCTGTGGCCGACCGCTTAGAAGGCGGTTGCTCTATCCAACTGAGCTAAGGATCCCAAAACGAGCAAGCCGTACTAGCTTAACCCGATAGCGAATATACCGCATCATGACGCTCTTTACATTCAATTGCCGCCTCATTGATACGCCGCCGCCTCATTGACACGCCAAATGGCCCTAAGAGCCCCAGCTTCAGAACAAATCCAGGGGGAACGGCCCATAGGTTCCATTGACATCATTCAGCTCAGGCTCAGAAGTGTGATAGCTCACCAGTACACCCCGAGATTTACCCGTGTAGCCATCCACATACCAAGCATTTTTGAGCGTATTAAACTTTAAAAATACAGCCCCTGTCTGAGGCGGAATATCCATTTCGATGGGTTCACTGAGGGCTGCGACGTAGCGTTTTAGAGCAGCCTCCGCATCAGCCAAATGATCAGCACAAATACCTAGGGTTTGATACTCACTGTGCTCATTGAGCCACAGCAAAGCCGATCGCACAGAGATTTGCTGCTCAGCGGAAAGATCAACAGGAATATGGGTAGAACTCAAGCTTATCAGGTGTTGACGAATGGCTTTGAGCTGGTCAGCAAACGCTTCGAGTGTCATATCTTCGATAGAAAGATCAGCAGACATGGTAAAAAGGCATATTCTATAGTTTGGCCTTCTCTAGTTTATGTTCTTTAGGTCGGTATTTGGGCTTAGGAGTACTAGCAGCAGTTTGGGGCT
This sequence comes from Phormidesmis sp. RL_2_1, assembly GCA_012033015.1. Classification (GTDB taxonomy): domain Bacteria; phylum Cyanobacteriota; class Cyanobacteriia; order Phormidesmidales; family Phormidesmidaceae; genus Phormidesmis. The sequence goes on along the minus strand of JAAUPS010000057.1, from coordinate 15,245 downwards.
TACTAAAATAAGTCGTTCGTTTTAGCTTCATGACTTACAGCTTACGCGTTGCCGACATACCGACTAGTGAAAGACCGCGCGAGCGGCTGCTGGCCTATGGCTCCAAGCGATTATCAGCATCTGAGCTGATTGCGATTTTGCTCGGTACTGGGCAGGGGCCAGGGAAGCTATCAGCGGTGGGTTTGGGCCAATTTTTGCTACAGGATATTGGCAAAGAGCAGTCCAGCGGCGACGGGTTATGTGCTTTACGAGATATCACTGCCGAAGAACTGATGAAGGTATCAGGCATTGGGCCAGCCAAGGCGGCGACTATTTTGGCAGCATTAGAACTCGGCAAGCGGGTTTTGCAAAGTCAGCCCCCTCTCTTCACTGTTGTTGATGATCCAGGGGTAGCGGCTGCCGCCCTTGGCCACGAACTTATGTGGCAAGACCAAGAGCGATTTGCTGTACTACTACTCGATATCAAGCATCGCATTATTGGTAGCAAAGTTATCAGCATCGGCACGGCAACCGAAACCCTGGCCCATCCCCGAGATATTTTCCGCGAAGCAATTAAGCGGGGGGCGACGCGTTTAATTTTGGCTCACAACCATCCTTCAGGTAATTTGGAGCCTAGCAGTGAAGATATTACGCTTACCCGTCAGCTATTAAAAGGTGCTCACCTGCTTGGCATTCCGATTCTAGATCATTTGATTCTGGGTAACGGTGACTATGCCAGCATCCGCCAATTGACTCAGTTATGGGATGAGATACCAGAATGCTAGGGAATTTGTTCAGACGACCTAAAAAAACTTACATTGCCGATGTTGTCACGGTAAAAGGCCTTAAAAAGAAAGCATTTGTGAACACCACTAGTTTGAAATGGGCCGAACGTATTCTTAATGACGATGAAGAATACATAGAAGTCATTAATGTGAAACGGTTTAATCCTTAGATCTTATTCTTGTGAGTCGTCGTCTTTTTTCGGCGCTTTAATTTTAAAGGAGCGAGCCATGGTCTCTCCGTTTTTTGTACGGCCACATCTTTTCCTGGGAACTCGTATTTTCCGCGCTCGCCAGCATCTATGTGCAGCAGCGCCCAGAGCTTGTCATCTGGGTAGGGGGCATCCCCACAAATCGATTACAATGTTTTCGCTGTCACCTGAATCTACACGGGCCTCACCGATGCTCTCAGGGAGAATAATGCCACCATCCTCGCCACTGCGGTGGATGGAAATCCAACCATCTCGCGAGGTGGCGACTTTTGCAACAATCACTTGACCGGCTGTTATTTGATCTTTGACAACGAGGGTGACATTTGTCTGGTTAACGCCTTCGATATCATCTGTTGATTCCTTTTCATCAGCGCCTTCAGCGTCATCTGTTGCTGCAGTGTCTGATTCAGCCTCATCTGTTGATGCGTTACGGCTCTGTTCGGATTCAGTATCGTTTTCAAAGACTTTATCTGCATCGATGTCGGCCGAAGTCTCAGCAGAAGAATTTTCTAGTGCTGTTGAAGACGGGTTTTCAGAGCAACCGACGAGCAAGAAAAGCGCTAGCAGAGCTGTTGAGATGGGTTTCATGCAAGGTTTGAGAAAATTGAGCTGATGATAGGTTTGAGACATTTTAACAACCATGCTGGGGCATTTGTAGGTTTTTTAACCAACCTGATTTGAGCCATCTGTTGCGGGTTAATGAGTGCTTTGATCAGGTGGTTGGGTGGCAAAATCTGCACTCGGGTGGCCGTTGTTCACATTGCCCATTTGCACGCGCACATCTTCAATGGCTAAGTTGAGCTGGGCAATTTTATCTTCTAGGCCTCGCCGAGCGATTTCCATTCTTTCTTCGGTGGTAGCATTTTCTAATCGACGCCGCTCTTCTTCTGAGAGTTGGCTAAAGTCGTCTTCTATATCTGCTGCGCGCAGACGATTGCTGGCTAGGACGCCGACGATGCCACCGATGATGCCGCCGACAAAAGCACCTGCGATAAATCCACCTGCAAAGTTATGTTGACTCATGGCCTATGTGCTCCTATGTGCTCTGCTATGGTTTGTTGGGAAGTTGAGTTGAGACGATAGTTGAGAGGGTAGATTTAAGTGCCAACGGGTTAAGTGCCAATGGGTTAAGTGCCAATGGGTTAAGTGCCAAAGGTGCGATCGCCTGCATCCCCAAGTCCCGGTACAATAAAGCCATTTTCATCGAGTCCTTCGTCAATAATAGCGGCATAAACAGCAAGGCTCGGATAGTCCTTGGCCAGCTTTTGCAAAGCAGGCGGCGCGGTGACCACCGAAATAATGCGCACCAAAGCAGGATCAACACCACGTGCAATCAGTTCAGCCATCGTCGCAATGATGGTACCGCCTGTTGCCAGCATCGGTTCACTGATAATGATTCGAGTATCCGGCGCAAACCGCTCAGGCAGCTTATTGAGATACCACATCGGTTCTAGCGTCTCTTCATTACGCGCTAGTCCAATGTGGTAAGTACGGCCAGTAGGAACAGCGCTTTGGATACCTTCTACTAGGGCTAATCCGGCCCGTAAAATTGGCACAATGGCAATGGGCACCTCTGGATCTACAAATGTCGCCGAGCAGGTGGCCATAGGCGTTTCAATCTGCATTTCCATGGTAGGCAGCCAGTCGCGGACGGCCTCATAGGCTAACCAGCGGCCTAATTCAGTCATAGCACTGCGAAAAACAGCCGTAGGGGTAGACGCGCTGCGCAAAACAGCCAGCCAATGCTTAATTAATGGATGGGGCGGAACGTAAATACGCAGTTGTGGGGCCATGGGAGAGCGCAATGGATAGGCAGCAGGTGAGCAGTTCAGTGAAAACAGGCAGACAAAGGCATTTGATGCTGAGCAAAAAACGCTGCAGGATGCTCAGTCATCATACTATTTTGTTTTGCTTTGTTTGACGTTCAGCGCTGCCGTTGAGTTGGTTGAGTTAAACGGTAAGTGCATGGTTTAACTCAACCAAGCTAGCCCGCCTAAGGTGAGGAGGATACCAATCAGAGCAATCCAAACAAACTGATTGTCAGCCGTATTGACCTCAGAGAGATCTATCGGTTCGGGGTCAGGCTTAGGCTTTCGGCGACGCGGCTTTTTGGCTTTTTGGGCATACTGGCGACCTCGATCATCTTCCAGGCTGCTGAGATCTGGAATTTTGGTCACCCATTCTGGCTTCATTTCCAGCTCAGGAGCCTCCAGAATATACAGCAGGCGCTTGCTTTGGCGTTTGGTCTCTAAATCAGGATGGAGAATCAGCTTGCGGCATAGCGCTAGTCCAGCAGCATCATCTCCGGCAGCGATATAAGCGTTAACGAGCCACAGTTGAATCTCGCCGCCGCTGCTACCCATGGGGTTTGAGAGGCTTAGCGCGGCTTTAAAGTGTGCAATGGCGTGACGATAACGGCCCCGCTCAAAGGTAGCTTGGCCCAAGTTCAGCGCCGCTTGAGCCTGAGCTTTTTTGTCAGTGTTATTTAATTTTTTGAGGGCGCTGTCGTAGTCCTTAGCCGGAGGATGATTGAGCGCATCGGTTTCGATCTGGCTAGGCTGCGCAAAATCTGATATGGGGGCACCGGCTGGCCCAGGCTCCGAAGTCATGAATCATTGAAAAAAGGTCACTTCGTTGTTTAGTTTATCGCGCTGAGCTTAAATAGAAAGCGAGCAATCAAGCCAACTGATGAGGTGATACGGCCAATGTTGATGGTGATTTCCCCAGCTAAAACGCTGGATTATTCTGGGGCGGCCTATCCCCACTTCACCGTACCAGCCTGCTTGGCGCAAAGCCAAGTCTTAGTTAATCAACTCAGTGCCTATGGGGCCGCCGAACTGGCTTCACTGATGAATATTAGCGACAAGCTCGCTACGCTGAATCAACAGCGCTATCAAGATTTTCATCTGCCCTTTACGCCAGGCAATGCCAAGCAAGCCTTGCTGGTTTTTAACGGCGATGTTTACCAGGGCATTCGGATTGAAACGTATGGCGATGATGACTGGGCTTTTGCGCAAATCATCTGCGAATTCTTTCTGGCCTGTACGGCATCCTACGCCCATTAGACCTAATGCAGCCCTACCGCTTAGAAATGGGCACCAAATTGGCGACGGCCAAAGGCAAAAATCTCTACGAATTTTGGGGTAGTCAAATTTCCACCCAGCTCAATGCCGACTTTGACGCCCAATTGATAGACCAGATTGAGCCGTGCATTGAGCCGTGCATTGAGCCGTGCTTGGTTAATTTAGCGTCCCAAGAATACTTTAAATCGATTGATCGCAAAACGCTTAAGGCCAAAGTCCTCAACATTGCCTTCAAAGAGAATAAATCGGGCGTTTATAAAGTAATTGGGATTCATGCCAAACGGGCCAGGGGGCTGATGGTTGATTTTGCAATTCGCCATCGTATCCAAAATATCGAACAGTTGAAAAGTTTCGATACCGAGGGCTATCGATTTAGTCAAGCAGAGTCAAGCGCTGACACCTGGGTTTTTTGCCGAGATTGATCGGGCCTTAAGGCCGTACCAGCATCTTTTGAATAAAAGTAGGGAGGCAAAAGGCCGCCGGGTGAACATCGCTATTGTAATACTGCAAATCATGGGTCTTGGCAAAGCGCTCCGCAGCTTCTATATCTAGTCCATCTACGGGATGAATGCCTGCTTTGGTGCCGTAGGTAAAGCTCCACATACCGGTGGGATAGGTTTGAATGAAAACAAGGTAGGGGTGGACATTTTGAGGGCCAAAAATATCCTGCAGGCAATGGCTCAAATCGACAAAGGCAGTTTGGTTAAATCGGGGGGACTCGCTCTGGGCGCACATCATGCCTGTAGGCGTCAAGCAGCGAAAGACATCGTCATAAAAGGCGGCGCTAAACAGGCCGACCGATGGCCCTACAGGATCAGATGAATCGATCACGATAAAATCGAAGCTTTCATCAGGGGCGCTTTTGAGGTACTCAATGCCGTCATCAATGATCAAGGTGAGTTTGGGATCATCTAGGGCATAGGACAATGCTGGCAAAAACTCACGGGAGGCGCGTACTACGGCTTCGTCAATTTCGACCATGGTGACGCTTTCAACCGTATCGTGCTTTAAAATTTCACGGACGCTGCCGCCGTCGCCACCGCCGATGACCAGTACCTTTTTGACATCTGGATTGACCATCATGGGGACGTGGATGATCATTTCGTGATAGGAGGTTTCGTCCTTTTCACTGCACATCACCATTTTATCGACGGTGAGCATTTTGCCGTATTTATAGGTGTCAAAGACTTCGACAAGCTGGTACGGGGATTTTTCTTTGAAGAGGCGATCGCCCTTGTGGCGAATAGAAAGGGCAATATTTTCATCTTTATCGGTAAACCAAACGCTGCGGTTGTGTTTGGTTTGGGGAGGCGTTCGGGGGGCCGTATGGCCCATATTGGCCAAATCCACGTCGGTTTTTTCGAGCAGCTCTAGCTGACCGCGGTTGAGTTCTATCGCTGAGCCATGCTCCGCTTGAAAAGCCGTTTTCAAACTAGCGTAGGAAACCCAAGGATTAACGGTGTAGCCGCAGGTAAACAAATCGACTGCTGCATAGCCATATTCTGGCCAAGTATGAATCGCTAAATGGCTTTCTTGAATGACAACAACCCCAGAAACGCCAAAGGGGGAAAAGTGGTGGAACACTGAATTGATGATGGTAGCGCCCGCTTTCTCAGCGGCCTCTAACATACTGCTTTCAATTCGAGGTACATCGTTGAGAATTTCAGCAGAACATCCGTAAAATTCGACTAGAATATGGCGACCGAGAGGCTTCATTGGCAGGCAAAATGAACGAACAAAGAATGGATACAATTCTGTAGGCAGGGATTATTATCTTACGAGTTTGATTGGTTTGAACGGATTTGAGCTAATTTGTTCAGTGAGTGCTGATGACGGTCAGGGAGACAGGCTTCATGGATGCAGGCAACGGGCTAACGGGGGCATCATCGCCCTTGGGCGATCGCTACACAGTGGTCAAAGAACTAGGGCGCGGTGGGTTTGGCCAAACTTACCTCGCAAGCGATCAGCAGCGCCATGGGGAACTGTGTGTGATCAAAGAGTTTGTCCCCCAAATAGCGGACACAGCTATGCTGGCTCAGGCTCAGGCGTTGTTTGAGCAGGAGGCCCATGTCCTCTATCGGCTCAACCACAAGCAAATTCCTGCGTTTCACCAACTGCTCAAGGTCGAATCAGAAACTGGCGGTCGGCTCTTTTTTGTTCAAGAATATATCGCTGGGGTGAGCTACCAATCGCTCTTGGAAGAACGGCAAAGATTTGGCGGACAGTTCACGGAAACTGAAATTACCCATCTGCTCTATGCGCTATTGCCTGTACTGGCCTACATTCACAGCATGGGCTTGGTACACCGCGATATTTCGCCAGATAATTTGATTTTGAGGCAGAGCGATGGCCTGCCTGTGCTGATTGATTTTGGCAGTGTCAAAGAGATTGCAGCGGCGGTGCGTGGCCAATTAGATGTAGAAGGCGAGCGGCTAGGGCCAACGCGCATTGGGAAGGTGGGCTATGTCCCTCCAGAGCAAATGAATACCGATCAGCCCAATGCGGCGAGTGATCTCTACGGACTGGCCGCAACGCTTTTGGTATTGGCAACGGGCAAAGACCCGCAGGTGTTGCACGATCCGTATCATGTGACTTGGCACGGTTATGAACGGCTCAGTCCTAAGCTGGGGCAAATTTTGCGAAAAATGCTGTCGGCGAATCCGGAGGAGCGTTTTCCCAATGCCGAGTCAGTGTTGGTGGCTTTAGCACCTGAAGACTCAGCTAGCTTGGCAGATCCTGACGGTGAAGCTATGCCCATGGTTAACTCCGACGCTTTGTATGCCACCGAGAAAATAGAAGATACACCTGTCAATCTGCCTTCGGCGGCTGACCATGGGCCAAAAGACAACGCTGCTGAAGCAGCTAACTTAGCGGCTACATTTGCGATCGCCTCACCTGGCAGTGTCGATAGCAGCGCTGCAGGCGGTGACTTGGTAGACGGTAACTTGGTAGACGGTAACTTGGTAGAAGGTGACTTGGTAGAAGGTGACTTGGTAGAAGGTAACTTTGCAGATGGTGACTTTGCAGATGGTGGCTTTGCTGAAACGACGCTAGTTGCCGGGCCGAACGCGGCATTTGCTGACGATGGCGCTGAGGCTGTTCCACCAGCGTCTCACTCCATTGGCCAGCCCGGTGCCAGGGAGGTCATTTTGGCAGCGCTAGCGGCGTTTAGCTTAGTCGGTACGCTGTTGCTGTGGGTATTACCCCGATTTACCAATTCGTCACCTGACGCTGGCAGAGTCGTCCGAGAGGTGCAAACGCCCATAGCCGATGGTGAGCTGACTGATGAGGAGATAGTGCGCAGGCAGGCTATCGTGAACCGGCAAACCAGTTTGGGTATTGGCGATCGCTACTTTACCAACCTAGTCAATCAGCTATTTTATGAAGAAAACCCTGAGCTACTCGCCAGCGGTCCCAACGGCACTCGCCAGGAGCTGACGGATGCGGCCAAAGATGAACCGCTACGCAGCCGATGGCAAAAAATTGCCCTAGAGACGCTGACCATCCTAGAAAATCATTTAACCGCTCAAAGCTTAACAGCGTTGGGCAGCTACAGTGACGATAATCGTGAGCGGTGGCGATCGCAAGTGAGCGCGGTGAATGTCAGTGAGCGAGCGCTCGATGACTTGGTCGATACGAAATTTTTTAGGCTCTTTCCCAGCCAGTCTGGCCGCGACTTTTTTAATCAGCCGATTGCCCAAATCTATTATGCGATCGCTGACGACACTGCCCGCGCCATCGAATCTGGCCGAGCCAGAGAAGACATTCGTTTTGCCGAAGGATCATTTAGTGAAGATGTCAGCGCTCAGCTAGCACCCGGCGCTGGCCGCATTTATACCGTGCGGCTATCGGCAGGACAACAGTTGCGGCTAAACCTCACCGCCCCCGCCGAAAGCACCCTGCTTTCTCTTTATCTACCCAACCCTGATGACGACAATCCCTATGTCTTTGCCGATTCAGAGCAAACCATTTGGTCGGGCGCGCTGACCCAATCGGGCTACTACGAAATTGTCGTCGTCAACCGCTCTACAGAACCTGCCACCCACCAGCTAACGCTTTCTGTAGACAGCGTCACCTCTACCCCCGCTACCCCTGAATCAGCCGCTACCGAAGAAGAAGAAGAAGAAGCACCCGCTGAAACCGAAACGCCCACCGACAGCAACCCTGACGCCTCAGATGATACAGCCACTGATGCGTCAGGCACGTAAAGCCCTTTAGTCCATCGGCAGCAGGTCTATCGGCAACAGGTCTATCGGCAGCAGGTCTATCGGCCTATCGGCTACTGTGCAGCTTCATAGCACCGCACCTTCATAATGCCTTTACGGGGCTTTACACCGGATAGCCGCTCAATCACATTGGGTTGTTTCAAGCTTTCATACTCACTAAATTGAGCCGGAGAAACGCCCAGGCTAGCTTCATTCCATTGATGGTAAATCAAACAGCTATCCGCCGTAGGGACGGGCTCTTGAGTCATCGTAATCGGAATATTTTGAGGATTGGAGATCAAATCAGCATAAAACTCTAAATTGGCATAGGAGGTGCGAGGCTCATTGACAAAAACGATGGCTTGAGGATTTTGATCAACAGCGAACTGTAGAGACGCTTGCACATCAAAACTTTCCATAGCCTCAATACTTTTCGAAGGATAAAACACAAAATAATTAGCCTGATAGCCGATGATTTCAATCGCTAGCCAAAAAGCAACGCTACCCATCAAGATCTTTTTCAAGCGATGATCTTTGAGGTTGCTCAACAACGCCATGCCATAGCACGAAATCAAAAATAAATAATAGCCCAACAGCACACTTCTGAGGGCATGGGGCGCACCTGCCGAGGTAATCACCGCAGCCAATGGAGACATCAGCAAGTTAACCAGTAGAAAAATATTGAATCTGTTGAGCTTTTTGCCCCAAAACAAGCTGACCAAACCGATGCCAAACAGAACCAGCGTGACATAAAAAACAATGCCACCATAGCCTGTTCCATGGCGCAAGTTAGGATCACCATGAATCACTAAAAAATCAGGCGACCAGTACTTAAAAAGGCTGCGAACAAATACCTGAACTTTTTCAATAACAGGAATCGGATCATCAATATAAGAGATGCTTAAAAATCGCTCAGTAGTGGCACCCGGATGGGTCAATGTAAAAACAATATAGGGAATCAGAGAGGCTAGAAACATCACCGTGATAATAGCCAGCGTTTTAATATTTTCTCTCTTTAAATAGATAACCCACAGCGAAATAATGGTTAAGAACGACAACAGTCGTGCCGTCGAATAGGTGTAAATCGAGCTGCCCAAAATCAGCCCACATAAGGCGGCACCTAGAAAATTAACGCTACGCTTTGTGGCTGTTTGGGGCAGACCAGCTTTAGGCAGACCAGCTTTAGGCAGGCCAGCTTCAAGGCCATGATTGACGGGCACGCTGGATTCATTAAAGAGTATCCAAATGCACAGATTTGCCGCCGTTATCCAGGTGAGTTGAGAAATAACCTCAAAAGATATCCTCGATAACATGAAAAAAACAGGCAAAAAACCAAAGCCCGCTAGTGTGTAAAGTTCAATTGCTTTGTTCCGATTAAATGCTTTTGAAACGAGGAACAAGGTCAGCAGTAAGGCCGGAAGATAGAAAAGGACACTCGTCAGCCTGAGGTTAAAAGCTGAAATGCCAAAAAGTTTAAAAATGAGCGCTGTAAGATACATGTAAATGGGATTTTTGTATTCACCAAACGCTCTGAAGTAAATGGGAAAAGGCGTACCATGCTCATCGAGTCCTGTTTGTGCTATGAGCGCAGCATTGTAGCCAATCGACGTTTCATCTGCGTAAAGACCAGTGGGAATTTCTGCTAACTGAAAAAGACGGGTCACGACAACGCCAATCAGCAAAAATACCACGAGAGCGTTATATACCTTGGCTCCACCTTTTGGCCAACCCTGCGGCTGGTTCAGTAGAAAAAGCAGCCTTTGCTGGGTATGCTTCAAACTCATAGCATAATTTCCGTGACAATCGACCCATTATATGGGTGTCTCAGTTCTCTGAAAAGACTTCTCGGCAGGTGTTCGCTAAGGTTTATGGCCTGTTGAACCTATAGCAAAGTAAGGATTCATTCTGACTTTGTCTTGGTGAGCATTCCTTAGCGCCGTACGACGACGCAGGGTCTCACCGCTGTCTTGGTGAGTGTTCTGCAGATTGTAGCTGTGAGCTTAAAGCTAAGAAAGATCGGTGATGAAAGGTGCGATCGCCCGAATAAAGTCAGCCGTAGATTCATAAGGCAGCACATTGCGCCCTTCAATACCCACGCCTTGCGCCCTAGGAAAACGATCAAGGTAATCTTGCAGACGCTTACGGCTAGCCTGCTGCCTATCTTCTCGGGTCATATTGTCTGCTTGTGATGCGATTTGTTTAGCGGTGGTGCGATCAATCGTCGAGGCCCTATCCCCCATTACGATTAATACAGGCTGCTGAATGCGCGCGATCGCTTGGGCGTAGTCCTGTCGCCAAAATCCTGCCAAAAAAGAAAACACAGCGTAGCGACTATCCATGTTTTGCGCTCCAGCATTTAGCATCGTCAGCCAATTATCAGTAACATCTACAGGCTTGGCGAATAGCTGGCGTTGGGAAAAAGAGCGTAAAAAGTCTGCTCGTCTGGCATAGCGATAAAACAAATTGCCCAAAGGCGACTCAAACAACGTCCAACTGAGCTTTTGTTTCCAAGCTTGTGTCGGTGTACTCATCAGTTGCCAAGCAGGTGGGCCAGAGAGAATCAGTCCTTTGATGTTGATGGCGCTATTGATGTTGATGGCGCTATTGATGCTCTTTTTACCCTCCTTTTCAGCGTTATTTTCAGCGTTAGCAGGCAAGCCCATCAGGGCTATAGCCACTGGCAACAGTGCGCCTTGCACGACCAGTATGACCGGCTCTTGAACAATATGCTCAATAAAGTAAGCAAGCTGCTTGGCCCAATCTTCAGGGTAATAAGCCCGTTTGGGCATATCGCTGTCGCCACATCCCAGCAGATCTACGCTGTAAATATTGCTGTTAATATTGCCGCGCAGCTCATGGGCTGTCATCCACTGTTGGATAAAAGGTTGCCAAAACTGCCGGGAAAGCCCAACCCCAATCGGATGGATCAACAGCAGCGCAGGACTACGCGAAGGCGCAGAGCCAGTGCGAGGGGCTTTTTCATCAGATATTTTTTCAAAAGCGCAGCGGTAGTTTTGCCAGTGATAAAACGCCATACAAAAGTTTCAAAAAGCAGGTTCAAAAAGCTAACAGGAATGACTAATAGCATACAGCCACAGCTTGCTCGCCACTGCCCACCATTGATTACAGGTGTGATTACATCTGGCTGAAATGAGACAGAACTCAGCTAAACAGAACTCAGCTAAACAGAACTTAGCGGGGGCGGTGAAATGGCGTTAAAGCTTGAGAGACACTGGTTGGATCGACTTTGTGGGCTGCTGCTAGGGTAAAGCTGGCATCGAGCTGCGCTCTGTGAAGGGATGTGCTTGGGTGCTGCGCTCTTTCAAAAGTGGTATCTTGCCAGCAAGCGGCAGCCATTCGTGCGCCGGTCAGGTTCGTCCCTGTCAGGTCTGCGCCAGTGAGGTTCGTGCCGGTAAAATCAGCCCCCCGCAGATCGCTATAGCAAAGCTTGGCACCACGTAAATCTGCCCCAGCAAAAGAAGCCTGACGTAAATTGGCTAGCCGCAAATCGGTACGGTGCAGCTTCGCGCCGTTAAAATTGGCCTTGGCTGCACTGCAGCGGATCATCACGGCTTGGTGGAGGTTAGCCCAGCGCAGATTGGCTTGGTCAAGGTGCGATCGCCACATCATCGCCCCTGTCAAGTCAGCATGAGACAACTGCGCTTGATTGAGATCAGCGCTGGTAAAATCTGCCCAGCACAGGCGAGCACCCGCCAAGCAAATGTTTGACAGATGAACCTCCCGCAGGTCAATACGCTCGAAATAGCGATCGCCCGCAGCGTATCGTTCAGTAAGCCAGTGTGAGCTGATCTGGTAGCCGTTCATTTTACTTGCTGCCGAATAGGCCCCCACGTAGCACGCGAGAACCCGTAAAACACATAAAACACAATTGCGCCTAATGAAGCAACTGTAAAGTAATGTAACTGAAATCAATGTAACAAAATGTAAATGAGACCGCAATATCTTTTGTCAATTAGTAATTTCAGTGGTTTTAGTAATAGGCAGGCGTAAGCAAAGATGAATCACGGGCTAATGAACAGGTCGCTGCGCACTACAAACGGTAGACCAAAACTCATGGTCTATGCGGGCATCTAGCAACCCACTTACTTCTCCGCGCTGACCAATGAGACGTTCTTGATTCAGCGAATTGGGTTCTGCATAAGTGGTTAAAGTATCTAGCGTTGTGGCAGCGCAAACCCAGTCCTTTTGACTGATGGCGCTTGCTAAGCGCGACTCTAGCTGGGCAATGGTCTGCTGACGGGCAAAAACCCGATCGTAGGCAATGTAATAGGCCATATTTTCAGCCGCTGCAGTCGCGTAAGGGTGCCCCGGACGCAGCATTAAGGCTCGCTGAAAGTTAATCAAGGCGGTGTGGAAGTCTCCCTGGCGCGAGGCCGCATACCCCACATTCATGGCTTGCTCGAAAGTCATCCCGGCGGTGGTCAGGCCCGGCGCAGGCGTGGCGCTGACCGGGATAGAATTAGCGGCAGCGGCTTGAGGTCGGGCGATCACCACGCCTGCTGATAAAATTGCACCTGCTGATAAAGAAGTCACCAGGCAAGCGCTCACAACACTCAATATCCAAACTTGACGAGGAGCGGGCTTGATCTTGGACATGGCCAATGCTGAGGAAACTGCCCGACAGCCTAAGCCATCGGGTTTACAATTTGCATGGGTACAATCGACCAAGCTTAGTTGTTAGATGATAGAACTAGGCTAATTTGTACGTATTTTGACGGAGAGCGCCCAGAAGAACGCCCAGAAGAACGCCCAGAAGAACGCCCAAAGGATAGCCAATTCAATGGCATCAAATATCTCATCAAATATCTCATCAAATATCAAACCACTGCTGTCGGAGGCCGCTGTAGGCGTAAGCCAATGCGAATATGGGCAATGCGAATATGGGTAGATGCAGATGCCTGTCCGAATGCGATTAAAGAAATTATTTTCCGAGCGGCTAAGCGCACAAAATGTCCGCTCACGCTGGTGGCCAATCATCCGCTACAAATACCCACCTATGCAGAAATGCTCGTCGTGCCCTCAGGATTTGACGGGGCAGATAACAAAATTGTAGAGCTGCTAGCAGCCGGTGATCTAGTCATTACAGCAGATATTCCACTGGCAGCAAAAGCCTTGGACAAAGGCGGGTATGTTTTTAACCCTAGAGGAGATGAGTATACGAGCCGAAACATCGGCGATCGCCTTTCTGTGCGCAACTTACTAGACTCATTTCGCGGCGGCGCAGAGCCGATTGGCGGTGGCCCACCGCCGCTGAATAACCGAGACAAGGCCAACTTCGCCAATCAGTTAGATCGGTTTTTGGCGAAGCATTTGCGGTAGCAACTTTGGGTGAGTATGGCGGCCATTTATCTACAGATCAGGGAATATGGAAGCAAGGGAACTTCACCGTGTTTTTTCGCCCCATGAGCCCATCTATGAGCCCATCTATGAGCCCATCCAATGCCTTCCGGCCATCTGTTACCCCTCAGCGCTCCAGCCCGACTAACGCCAACCCCATTGATTATTTGCGCATCAGCTTGATCGATCGCTGCAACTTTCAGTGTGTGTACTGTATGCCCGAAGGCGCTGATCTCGACTATGCACTGCGTGAGCATTGGCTCAGCCATGACGAAATTTTGCAGTTGCTCATAGAAGTGTTTATTCCCCTAGGGTTTACCCGCTTTCGGCTGACTGGGGGCGAGCCTTTACTCAGACCGGGTATTGTGCAACTCGTAGATGCGATCGCCCACCTGCCGCAGACCCAAGATCTCGCCATTACAACCAACGGCTTTCGCCTAGCAAAACTCGCCCAGCCCCTTTACGACGCAGGTCTACGGCGCATCAACATTAGCCTAGACTCCCTCAACCCCGATACATTCGACCAAATTGTCGGCAATCCAGCTCTCCATTCCCAAGGCCGCTCTCGTTGGCAAAACGTCTGGCAAGGGATTCAAGCTGCTCACAAGGTCGGCTTTGCCCCTTTAAAGCTAAACGTCGTTGTCATTCCGGGTGTCAATGATCATGAAATTCTCGATCTTGCCGCGCTGACACTCCATCAAAACTGGCATGTGCGGTTCATTGAATTTATGCCCATTGGCAATCACAAATTATTTGGCAGCAAAGGCTGGATAGACAGTGCCTCAATTCGGACACAAATTGCTCAAAATGGGGCATTACCGATGGCGATGTCCAAGGCAATGGCCCAGCAGATGTCTTTCAAATTCCCGGAGCCCAAGGAACCATAGGATTTATCAGTCAAATGTCAGAGTGTTTTGCGATCGTGCAACCGAATGCGTCTCTCCGCCGATGGCTTATTGCGGCCCTGCCTACTCAACGAAACCGGCCAAATAGACCTGCGCACCAGCCTCCGAAACGGCGTACCCCTCTCTACCCTACGCCAGCAAGTAGGCATCCTGATCAGCCAAAAGCCCGACATCAACTTTAAAATGCGCGAATCTGGTGTTACCGGGGCCTACAGCCGCACCATGTCGCAAATCGGCGGCTAAGCCCCTCAAGAAAATCACGCGATTGGCCGCTACGAACAAAAAAGCCCTTTGATTGAATAACCAGAGGGCTTTTTACGATGTTCTTTGACGATATTCTTTAGCGATGGTTTTGACGATGGTTTTTGATGATGGACTTTCACGATAGCCCTTCACAATACTTCGCAATACCTACAGCCTCTGCCAAGTGAGTTAGGACAATATAGCGCGTGCCGGATGCATAACGCCGACGGCGAGGCTACGCCAACGGGTACACGCACGTCGCTTGGCCTATTGTCACGTCATGGTTTCAGCCAACATGCTGTACCTCAGCCAAGCGACCAAAGCTATAGTCATTCTCCTCGGAGAGGCTACGCCAACGCTAAGAACCTTGACTAGCAGCGGTTAACTCGACGAGCAGCAGTGAGACCCTGCGTCGTACGGCGCTGTCGTACGGCGCTAAGGAATGCTCACCAAGACAGCGGTGAGACCCTGCCGTCGA
>JAAUPS010000263.1 GCA_012033015.1 Phormidesmis sp. RL_2_1 | reverse complement strand
TGGTGTGGGCAATCGTGGTGGCAGGGGCGATGGCGGTGATTGCCCATCCATTACCCTACAAGCTAGGGCTGATGCTGGCTGCGATCGCAGGCATTGCCGCAGGCGTTATCACTGAGCGCATTTCTGCCCAAGCCCCACCAAGGCCCACCGGAAAACTGACACAGGAGCATCACCATGACGACACCTCCCATAACTGAAGGTTTGATCGTTGGCGGTATGGCGATCACAACTTTTTCGATTCGCTATCTGATGTTCGGTGTGAGCAATCGTATCCCCCTAGCGCCTATTTTACTCAGGGCGCTGAGGTATGTGCCGCCGGTTGTGCTTACCGCCATTGTGGTGCCAGAAGTGTTGGTGAGCGAGGGGGGCTGTGAATGTGAGCTATCTCAATGCTCGGTTGGTCGGTGCGATCGCAGCCATTGTTACCAGCTACTTCACCCAAAACCTCCTGCTAACCATCGTCTTAGGGATGGGTGCATTCTTCAGTTGGCAAAGCATCCTGGCCCTAGGAGGCTAACCCGTAAAAGCTACAGAAAACTTTGAGTGAGATCATGAGTCGCTTCAAAACTTGTGCCTGTAGCTGATGGCAAAACAACAGGCTTACTCATGGCTAGGCAAGGGGCAGCTTAATCCCTTAGACTGCTCACTGAACAACAAATTTTCCCGATAGTCAATCGGGCAATCGATGATTGTTGGGACGTTTTGGGCTAAGGCTTCTTTGAGAGTAGGCATAAAATCTTCTGCCGATTCTATGCGATAGCCTTTAAGGTTCATGCTCTCAGCTAATTTAACAAAGTCAGGATTGTTGAACTTAATGTAAGACGACTCATGGTAGTGAGACTCTTGCTTCCACTCAATGAGGCCATAGCCACCATCGTTGAAAATAATGGTGACAAAAGCGGTACTGATACGGTGAGCCGTTTCTAACTCCTGACAGTTCATCATAAAGCCACCGTCGCCGGTGACCACCACCACCTTACGGTTGGGATACACAAGCTTAGCGGCAACCCCGCCGGGAATGGCGATACCCATGGAGGCAAAGCCATTAGAAATTAAGCAGGTGTTGGGCCGCTCACAGTGATAATGGCGGGCAATCCACATTTTGTGCGCGCCCACATCAGAAATCACAATGTCTTCAGGATCAAGGACTTGGCGCAGATCATACAGCAGCTTTTGAGGCTTGATCGGGAAGCCGGTGTCGGTGGCATAGTGTTCGTAGTTTTCCTGCATTTCGGCGCGAAGCTGGGCAAATTGATGCCCCACTTGCTCACCTAATTTTTCGCTGCGGGGGCGATGAATGCGCTTGCCAATTTCGGTTAAGGCATCGGATATATCACCCACTACTTCTACGGTAGGGATGTAGCTACTATCGACTTCGGCGGAGGTCAGCGAGATGTGGACGATCGGCAGTGTGCCTTCGGGGTTCCACTTTTTGGGACCATATTCAATGATGTCGTAGCCGATGGCGATGATCAAATCACTTTCATCGACGGCGCAGGCAATATAGTCGCGCTGCTGGAGCCCAACTGTCCAGAGCGATCGCGCATCTAAATAATTCAACACGCCCTTGCCCATAAAGGTATTGGTCACCGGAATATTGAGCTGTTGGGCAAAGCGGGTAATCGCTTCGCTGGCCTGGTTACGGATGGCCCCATTCCCGACAATAATCATCGGATGACTGGCTTGGGAAATGGCGATCGCCGCTCGCTGCAAACTTTCTTCCGAAGCCACCGGACTCGCAGGCGGATCGGCCCGTAGAGGTGTTCCTTCGGCGGGCATTTCAGCAATATTTTCAGGCAAATCAATATGGACTGCGCCGGGTGGCTCACTCTGGGCGAGCTTAAACGCCTTGCGGACAATTTCGGGCGTGTTGCTCGGGCGCACAATTTGTTTATTCCACTTGGTCACCGGGGCAAACATAGCCACTAAATCTAGATATTGGTGCGATTCAATGTGCATTCGATCAGTCCCTACTTGGCCGGTAATGGCCACTAGGGGGGCGCGATCTAAGTTGGCATCAGCCACACCGGTCATCAGGTTGGTTGCGCCCGGCCCTAAAGTCGAAAGGCAGACGCCCGCTTTGCCTGTGAGCCGCCCGTAGACGTCGGCCATAAAGGCTGCACCCTGTTCATGGCGAGTGGTAATAAATTGAATGGGCGATCGCTTTAGAGCCTGTAGCAAATCGAGGTTTTCTTCTCCTGGCAATCCAAAAATGTATTTGACGCCTTCGTTTTCTAGGCAGCGGACGAGGAGTTCGGCGGTGTTCATGGAATTAGGGGAAGGGGGAAGGAAAAAGGTGAAACGGAAAAAAGGGGAGACGGGAAAAAGGGGGAAGGAGAAAAGAGGTTATTTGATCCAAATTGTTTTGGCATTGACGAACTCCAACAGGCCGTAACGGGCAAGTTCTCTGCCGTATCCGGATTGTTTGATACCGCCAAAGGGAAGGCGTGGATCAGATTTAACGAGGCCGTTAATGAAGACAGCTCCAGCGTCTAAGCGGTTGATGAGCTGTTGTTGTTCATCGGCATCGGTTGTCCAGGCGCTAGCACCTAAGCCAAAGGCGGTTGAGTTAGCCAGTTGAATGGCCGCATCAATATTGGCTACACGGAAAACGAGCGCTACCGGGCCAAAGAACTCTTCTTGGTCGGCAGGGGTGCCGGGCGGAATCGCCGTTAAAATCGTCGGTGGATAGAAGTTACCCGACTGTAGTTCGACAGGAAGCTGTTGCTTTAGGGCCTCGGGGTTGCCGCCGACAAGAGCAGTTGCCCCCTGCTGCAGGCAGGTGTGCACTTGGGCATGAAGATCTTGCCAAATGCTAGGCGTTGCCAGCGGGCCAATCGTGGTTTCGACATCGAACGGATCGCCTACTTTTTGTTGGGAAAACTTGGCGGCGAGTCCTTGCTCGAATGTTTCTGCAATATCGCCGACTAAAATGAAGCGCTTGGCAGCAATGCAAGATTGACCGTTGTTCATTAAGCGGGCCGTGGTGGCGGTGGCGATCGCCGTCTCTAAATCGGCACTGGGCAGCACAATAAAGGGATCGCTGCCGCCTAGCTCGAGTACGGCCTTTTTGATATGGCGTGCCGCTGTCGAGGCGACAGCTTCACCGGCTCGGCCACTGCCGGTGAGGGTGACTGCTTTTACCCGTGGATCGGCAATGATACTGGCTACGGGCTCGGAGCCGATCAGCAGGGTTTGAAACATGCCCTCAGGAAAGCCTGCTTTGCTAAAAACATCGGCGATCGCCAAGGCTGATTGCGGCACATTAGAAGCGTGCTTTAGCAGGATCGGATTACCTGTCATCAACGCGGGGGCAGCGGCGCGAAATACCTGCCAAAAGGGATAATTCCACGGCATTACCGCCAATAGCACGCCTAGGGGAAAAAAGCGCACATAGCTGTTGCTAGCATCAGTGGTGGCCGGTTCATCTTGTAAAAGGCTCTCGGCTTCGTCGGCATAATAGCGGCAGACCCAAGCGCACTTTTCTACCTCTGCGATCGCACTACCAATCGTTTTCCCCATTTCCAGGGTCATCAGCCTGCCAAAGTTGGCTTTATTTTCTATCAGTACATCCGCCGCTTGATGCAGCCATTGTTTGCGCTGGGTAAATGTCGTTCTGGCATAAGCTTCAAAAGCGCTCTGGGCTTGAGCTAACGCTTCCTCTATCTGTTCTGCGGTCAGAGGCGGATAGGTTTTAACCGTTTTGCCCGTTGTTGGATTGATGGTTGCAATGGCCATAATCACCCTCCTGACTCATGTGGCTTGGTTGCCTAATGAGTCTAGTGTCGCGTGAAAATGAGGCAAATTTCAAAAAAAACAGACGTTTGTATAGGTTCGTATAGATTATTTATCTGGTCATTGATCTGGCCATTGATCTGGTTGACCTGATCTGGTTGACCTGATCTGGTTGACCTGCCGTAATCTATGGCAGCGGGATGGCAGGTACCTGTTCTACCGGTTGAGGATCTGCTGAATCAGGTAACAACAGCTCTTCAACCCCGTCGTCATTGTCTAAGGCTCGGTTATCCAACGCCGAGTTATCTAACTCTCGAATAATCGCTGGTGCGCTGCTCTGTTCGGAGGCAAAAATGGCCTGCAGCCCTTGCTCTAGAGTTTCAGCCATAGCAATCCGATTTTGATAGGCGACAATGACCCGCGCCAAAATTGGCAGGCGGTTTTGCTCGGCCTCCAAATATAAGGGCTCTACATACAGCAAAGATTGTTCAATCGGAATCACCAACAGATTGCCTTGGTTCGCACGTGAGCCTTGGGTATTCCACAGAGAAATCCGTTGAGAGATTTCGGGCTCTTGGTTGATGCGAGCCTCAATTTGCTCTGGGCCAAACACTAGCTCCTGCTTGGGAAACTGATAGAGCAATTGGCGGCCATATTGGGTGCCGTCCGAGCGCGCCGCTAGCCAAGCCACTAAGTTGTTGCGCTGAGAAGGGGTAAATGGCCGCAGCAGCACAAATTCACCTGCATCTTTTCCAGGTAGCTCCATGATGAGGTAATAGGGCCTGACGACTTGTTCTTCATTGGCATAAATCTCGTTGGGGGCCCGCCACTGATCTTCTCGGTTATAAAAGACCTGAGGATCGGTCATGTGGTAGGTCAGCAGTTGATTCGACTGTATCAGGGAGAAATCTTGCGGATAGCGAATGTGCCCTAGCAACGCAGGCGGCATGGCCGATAGGGGCTTAAACATATTGGGGAAAATTTGCGCCCAGGTGCGCACAATCGGATCACTGATATCGGCGATGTAAAAGTGGACGTTGCCATTGTAAGCATCTACAACAATTTTGACGGAGTTGCGAATGTAGTTAAAGCGATTGTTGCCAGGATCGGCATAGGGATAGCGATCGCTTGTGGTGTAGGCATCAATCATCCAGTACAAGTAGTTATTACCGGATTCTTCACCGGCAGGAGAAAATCGACCTTCGGCATCGGCGACCACTAGGTACGGATCGTTGTCATATTGCAAAAACGGGGCAATTCGCCTGACCCGCGCTCTGACATTGCGCCGAAACATCAGCCGTGTATCGGGGGTAAATTCATCACTGAGCAGCATTTTCCAATCGCCCATGTGCTTGGCAAACAACAGCCGCCGCCAAAAGGAGCCAATGTTAATCCCGCCTTGGCCGTCGTAGCGGTTATAGACATTGTCACTACCGCTAGGAAAATCTAGCTCGGGCATTTCAGCGCCCGTCATGATGTAGGTGTTGGTCAGTTCACCAAAATATATTCGCGGTTTACCAATGGGAATGGAGCGGGCGATCGCAGCCGAACTCGGCGTATGGGCAATGTCTTTAATAAAATAAGCCGGTAAGCCGCCGGGGCCAGCGGTATTGACCGGGCTCATGGTAAAGCCATAGCCATGGGTATAAATCAGGTGCTCGTTGACCCAGGTTTTGGCATCTTCGGGTACTCGTTCATAATTCAGCTCGCGCGCCGAAATCAGCACTTGGCGGCGATCTATCGGTTCATCTGCATTCGCGACCAAGGTGTATCTATCCACATCTGCATCGGCAAATTCGTAATACAGGCGGATTTGCTGAAGCTGCCGGTTGGATTCCAGCAAAGGCCGCGTATCCCACAGGCGAATATTGCGAATCGTCAGGTCATTTTCGGCCAAATCAGCCAGAGTCAGCTCTCCTTGCGGGTCAAATTCTTCGGTTTCAATATCTGTCAGGCCAAAGGCGGCACGGGTAAAGGCAATGGTGCGTTCGATGTAGGGGATTTCCCGCTGTAGCTCGTTGGGCTGTACCACCAAGCGCTGTACCATCCAAGGTGCCAGTGTGTTGCCAATGAGGGCAAAAAGCAGGTACAGGGCGATCGCACCCACCACAGACCGAGCCCGCAGCACTTGCTGTCCCGGAGCCGGAACAACAGCCGACTCAACGGTCGCATTGACGACCGGCTGAATGGTCGGAACAGTTGCTCCCGAGCGCCTAAGTTGAGAGGCGCGACTGCGACGACGATCAGTGAATTTTCGCCACACTAGGGTGCGCCATAGCAGCGCTAGTGCCAGTGCCAGCGAAATGATGCTCAAGGCCGCATTCACGGGTAAATCGACATAGATATCGGTAAAACTTGCGCCGTAGGTGATACCTTGCTCGGAATAGAGCCGCTCGTAGCGACCAAGCCAATGCCCTAACGCGGTCACCAATAGCAAGCCCGCCGCAATCACTGACAAATGCTGCTGCTGGGGCGCAGAAAAACCAGCAAATCGCCCTTGACTAAAGGTATTGCCCGCCAGCAAATATTCCAGCGCTACACCTGCCAACACAAACAACAGCATCCCTGAGAGCCAAAATTCCACCAGCTCCCACACCGGCAGTTGAAAAATATAAAAGCTTAGATCTTGGCCAAAGACCGGATCGAGTTGTTCAAAGGGCGTCGGGTGAATGGCGGGCAATATGCGCGCCCATTCCTGAGAAAAAATCATGCTAAAGCAGATGCTGAGAAATACAGCGCCTACGCGCATCAAGGGTTTGGGAAAGGCAACCAGGGCGATCGCCCCTGCGATCACAAAGCCACCGGCCACCGGCTGTGCAATCAATTGTTGCGCCATCGCCCAGTTGGCCTCAAAGTTGAGCCCTAAAGGCGATGGAATCGGCGTGCGCAAGCGGAGCAATTCATTCATCGCTAGCTGCACGCTATGCAGCAGGCCAGCACTGATCACCAAACCCAAACCAAACAATATTGGTATCAGCCCCCTAAGCCCCAAGCCCTGCCGCAAATTGGCTTGATTGGGCAAAAGACAGTTTTGATTGGCCTGCTGTTGAGTCGCTAAGTTGAGATTAAAAAAGGTCACCCCAAGCGTGGCCAGCAGGGCAAATATGCTCAAAAGAAATTGCGTGCGCGATCGCAGCCAAAACTCACTCGCCAAATCTAGCTCTGCAAACCACAGCCCTTCAGCCAAGTAATAGGTGACAATATGGGCCACTATCACCAGTATTAGCGTGCCAAATATCAAGGCAATCCCAGCGGGCGATCGCACCCATTCCAGCACGCCCCGCCGATTGCGAGTAGAGCGATACTGCGGCAACATCCA
>JAAUPS010000262.1 GCA_012033015.1 Phormidesmis sp. RL_2_1 | reverse complement strand
TTTGGCAATGGCGCGGGCGATCGCGTTCGATCATTTTCCCTCACAGCTTTCAGGCGGAGAACAACAAAGAGTTGCGATCGCCTAGCTGTACTCTTTCTAACGCCTCTCGTGGATGCATTGGATTAGTTGCGATATCGGTCACCAGGGCTACGTTCTCGCGGGCAGTGAGACTAGGGATAAGATTGTAGAACTGGAAGACAAAGCCGACGCTTTCGCGGCGGAAGCGGGTGAGGGTGCGAGTCGCTGGCTACAGCCAAATCCTGACCGTGAAATAGTACCTGTCCGCTGGTCGGCACATCTAAGCCGCCCATAATATTTAGCAGCGTCGATTTGCCACTGCCAGAGGCCCCTAGCATCACCACAAATTCGCCTTCGTTCAGGTCTAAATCCACTGAGTTCAGCGCATGAACGCTGACTTCACCCATGACGTAGGTCTTAGTGACGCCGCGCATTTGAAAAAGGCTATCAGGAGGCACCCTCACCTCATCCCTTGAGTATCTATATTGATTCATGGTGGACGGCATAGATAAGCTCCCAGAATCTAAACAGCCTGCATAAAACTTATGTGACCATTCGGTCATATTCACCATGATAAAGGTTTCTTGTTGACCTAAAATTTAAGATTGATTGCTGAAAATAGAATTAGCCTTTGGGATAGCGCTTCATTGCCCAAGTAAACGCTGTTTTGTGAACCACTTCAAACCCATGTCGCTGATAGAACCGCACAGCAGAAGGTGTTGTTGTTTCCAAATAACAAGGCGTCTGTGTACGATCTGCTTTTTCTAACACAGGCTGAAGCAGCATGCCGCCGATACCTTGCCCCTGACATTTTGGTAAAACTCCCAGCATTCCCAAATACCAGTGCGGTTCAGGAGCAAACTCATCGTGCAGCTGCATCTCTGCGTTGACCAGTGAAATAAGGTCCATTATTCGAGGCCAACGTATATAAAATGGGCTTGCGATCAGTCCAGAGGTTACCACCTGCCATAGCTGTGACAAGGTAATTTTAAACGCTTCTGGAGGCAACCAAATCGCCACCCCGTTGGATTCATCAGCGGTTGTATAAAGGTGACCGTATAACTGAGCAAAGTTGAGAAATGACCGACTGAGGTGCTTAAGCGCCTTTCTCTTGGCGGTAGGATTTTCAGGCAAAAAGTAGCCTATTAGGGGATCTTGGCTAAAGGCTGACGAGAGAAGCTCGGAGGCAATCTCAAAACCTGATGATTGCAACGGCACAATCTCTACCTTCACAGATGCTTTTATGGCTTTTTCAGGCGCGTTTTGTATCTGATTGCTTTGCATAGATAGTCTCCTTAAAATCAGGTTGAAGCGATGTGCTAATTTCCAGAACAAACTGACTGACTAACCTTCAGAGGTTGTCAAGCTTGTATTAGTCGATTGAGATTTGATGTGATTATTGAGGGGAGTTTATTGAGGCGATCGCGTCATGGCTAACAGGGTTTCCACGACCTGAGTTCGCCTTTTTTCACTGGGGACAGCCATTTGAAAGGCTTCCGAAAACCAGAGTCCATCGATCGCTAGCTGAATAATTGTTGCCTGAACTGGATCAAGTCCGTCTGATTCAAGCTGATGATGACAGCGTTGTTCATAGGCTTCTACGGATTGCAGTAGTTCACTCGGCATCTCAACCAGGATGGATGATAGGCGGGCAACTAATGCGAGCGATTCTTTACTCATTCGTTCGGTAGAACGCACATAGGCTCTAGTCCACTGTCCAGGCGTCCCTGGTGCATCATCCTGTTCAAATTCCTGTTGTAGGGCAGCTTCAAAATTTTGAAGCTGTTGTTGACCCACATTGACAATTAATGCGTTCTTATTCGGAAAGTGATACAACAATCCTCCTTTACTAACGTCGGCTTGCTGAGCAACCGCGTCAAGGGTTAATGCCTCCACCCCGCTATCAATAATTACTTGAGCAGCAGCCTGCAAAAGCTTCTCACGAGTAGCCGATCGAGCCTTTGTTTTTTTGCTGGCTCCCATAGCAATAACCTCAAAATGCGGTGTGAATTATGCCTGTGAATTAACTATACCGTCTGGACGGTTTTTGTGCCATCTTTTGCAAAAGGGGTATGGCCCGACTCTTGAAAAATCCGGCCATAGGCTAAAACGTTAATCCTATACATAGGCGAGGCTGGCATTCAGTGAGGAAGTATTGGTTTCGTTGCGAATCTACGCCCGGCGTTAGCAATCTCAGACTTTTTAAAACCAGCGCCACCATCGCTTCTATGTCAAAGACAAATCCGGATGCTCAGTCTTCGGTGTCAGCTGCAAATACAAACAAGGAATCACAATCAGCGCAATCCCTGTCGCTGCAATCAAGCCAAAGATAATCGCACTACACAGCGGCATCCAGGTCGGGTCACTGAAGGCTAACGGAATTAGCCCGATGATAGTGGTAATACTGGTCGTCAAAATAGGCCGCAGTCGATCTGCCGCGCCATTTGCTGCTGCTCGTTGTACGGTCATGCCTTCAGCTGTGTAGCTGTTCATCGTGTCCACCATCACGATCGCATCGTTCACCACAATGCCAACGAGCGCGATAATGCCGATGAAGGTTGTGAAAGAAAATGGAATCCAGGCTAAGAAGGAGCCGATGAAGGTGCCAATTAGAGCCAGCGGAATCGTCAGCAGGATAATGAATGGCTGACGGAAAGAATTGAGCTGTAGTACCAGCACTGCAAATACCATGAAGATAGCAAGGCCAAGCGCTTGGCCTGCTGAGCCAAAGGTCTCTGCCTGCTCTGCGGTTTCGCCGCCGAAGCTGTAGGTGTAGCCCGGTGGCCAGGACTTTTGCATTTCAACGATCTTAGGTTCCAGGTCTGCCAATACCTCACCTACAGTGCGTCCAGACGTTTTGGAGAGGACTTTCACCGTTCGCTCGCCGCCTGAGTGCGTAATCGAAAGCGCCGTTTCTCCCTGCACTGCGGTTACCACGGAGCCCGCCGGAATCACTGGCTTATCGGGGTTAGAGCCAAAGAATCGGATTAATCCCAGTTCATCGCGGCGAGTGGGGCCACCGACTGCGCCATTGCGAGAAGGCCATGCCGTACTCAGTCTGATTTCGATGTCTTCTTGATTACCGCCGATAGCAAAGTCTCCGACCTGAACCGCACTCATGTAATAGCGAGCTTGTGTCGTCAGGTCATTTTCACTCAAGCCGTAGAAATCTAGCTCCTCACGGTTGGGCAACAGCTTTAAATCGGATCTTAAGTTGCCCAAATTGTCGCGGACACCGGACGCACCTGGAATCTGGCGGATGCTGCTCTGTACCTCAGCAGAGATTTGTCTTAGTTCAGCAATATCGCTACCTACAATTTCTATCTGAATTGGGTCGCCTGCTCCGGTAGAGCTTTCTGTATTCAAAATCAAAGTCGCGCCTGGATAACGTTCGACAGCAGCGGTCATTTCATTACGCAGTTCTTCTACATAAACGAAAGAGGTCTCTGATCTCTCTTCTTCGGGCAACAGAACAACTGAGAAGCCAGATAAGTAGCTGCCGTCGCTGGGTTGCAGGGTACCAGAGCCAACCAGTGTATTACCTTGCCCGGTATATTTGATGACGCTTTCGATATAGGGCTTTTGGCGGAGAATGTCTCCAAGGTCGTCTGCGATCGCCTGCGAAACTGCCAGCGTCGTCTGTGGCGGCATCTCCACGTCAATCCCTATCTTGCGGCTATCCGCCTCTGGGAAAAATGTCACCGGCACCTGCGTAATGGTGATGCTGGCCAGCACAAATAGTCCTAGCGCCCCGAGAATCCACTTCCTCGCTCTCGACTTGCTACTAACAGTCGTCTTCAAACTCCACCGAGAGAATTTCTCTGAGGCTTTTTCGCTTAGTTTATCTACACGCGACTTGGCCTGGCCTTTTTTCACATTCGACAGCAAAAAACGGGAAAGCGGCACATCTATTAGCAGCGCGATCACAAAGCTCAAAATCAAACAGATCACCGCTGTCAGCGGCAGCAACCGAATGAACTTGCCCATCGTGCCACCAATAGCCATCAGCGGCGTCATCGCCAAAATCGTTGTTAGCTGTCCGGCAAAAGCCGGAGCCGCATAGGTTTTAACAGTCTTCAGTGCAGCTTGGTTGAAGCTCAGCCCCGAGACAAAGATCGCCTCGTGCATTCCCTCCATCATTAGAATAAATACGTCTACGAGGATGCCTAGTGCCAGCACCATGCCGATGAGCACCATGTTGTTGAGGGTTTGGCCCATGAGCCAAAGAACTGCGATCGCACCCAAAAAGGTCAGCGGAATAGAAAGCCCTGCAATCAACGCCTCTCGCCAAGACAACGCAATAAACAAAATGATAAAGACAGCCACCATCGCCTGAAGCACGTTCACAAACAGACTGCCAAGCTGCTCCCAAATGAGTTCTGAGTCATCAGCCGTCACCCGGTAGCTCATGCCAGGAGGCCATAGGTTCGGATCGCTCTGCGCGGCATCAATGTCAGTGAGCACACTCTCAATCACCTTGATCGTGTCCTGTCCTGGCACCTTTTTCACTGACATACTCACCACAGGCTCGTAAGCTTCGCCGCCTACGCTGATTGCAGCTGTGCTGTCTTCTGCCTCCAATTCTCTGCGAATGCTAGCAATTTCTGATAGTCGCACGACCCGCCCATCAATTCGCTTGATAGGCAGTCTGCGCAGCTCGTCTAGATCGCGGAAGCGGCCAAAAAAGCGAACTTGAGCGCCGATAGTATCACTCTGAATTTCATTGAGCGGCGCGTCAGCATTAGCCTCACGCAGTCGGTTAGCAATAGTGGCTGGAGACAGCTCTAAGGCCGCTAGCTGATTAGGGTTGAGCTGAATTTGTACCACTTCATCACGGGCACCGCCCAGGTTCACATCAGTAACGCCTGCGACTTTCTCAACGCGGTCTTGTAGCTTTTTAGCGGCCTGCGATAGTACTACCGGATCAAGATCGCCAAACAGAGCAACTGTGAGAATCGGTGCATCGCTGACGGAGATTTGCTTTACGGCAGGTTGGTCAGCGTTCGTAGGCAAGTTGGGTTCTGCTCTAGCGACGGCGTCTCGCAGCTTTTGAATAGACTGATCGACGTCTACATCAGTGCGAAACTCTGCATTGATAAGTGAAAAACCACTGAAGGAGGCGCTATCTAACGATTTGAGGCCTTCTACTGATTTGATTTCTTTTTCGAGTTCGTTGGTAACCTGCTGTTCGATAGTTTCGGGATCTGCGCCGCCCCAGGTTGTTGTGATAGATGCGATCGCTACTTCAATATCTGGGTTCGACTCCTTAATCATGGAACCATAGCCTAACAACCCGCCCACAACCAGTAGGATGGCTAACAAGATTCCAAACACAGTTCTCAAGAAAAAGAATTGCGTAAACGGTGATGCTTTTACCTTACTCATTGCTTACTTGCCTCCCATCGCGGTAAAGCCAGACTCTACAACCCGAACTTCAGCACCATTCACTAGACCGTTCTGCCCTTCGGTCACCAGCTGCTCACCCGGTTGCACACCGTCTAAAATCTCTCTTTCATTCAAGCCTTCTACCCCTAGCGTCACCTCTCGCTGCTCCACGATATTCTCTTCATTCACCACGAACACGTAAGGCACCTGATTACGAAAGGCCACCGCATTTACAGGAACAATCACCGCATCTTCTTTTTCCTCTGCCGCTACCCACAGCGTCACGCTTTCGCCATGCTGAAGATTGGCAAAGCCGCTGTTAATGCGAGCGGTAACATCAATAGAGCGATTGCCAGGACTCACCGCAGGCGTCACAGAATATACGTCACCTCTCGCCTCAGCGCGTTCAGTAAGATTGTTGCTAGCGCTCACTAGCTGCGCAGTATTGGGCGTGACTAGCGTAGTTTGACCAGACTTAATGCGACCGCCCGCTGACGCAGGCAGCTGAGCGGTCACCTCAAAGTCACTCGGGTTAATCACCACAATCGGCACTCTATTCAACAGCTCCTGATAGTTGCCTAGCTGTGAAGACACTGACTGAAGCGAGTAATATTCACCCTCTCGAATATTCAAATAGGCCACGATGCCATCAAACGGCGCGTAAATTTGAGTGCCTTCCAGCGCAATTTTGGCCTGTTCTAACCTTGCCAGCGCTGTATCAATCTGTGAGTCTATCGCCCGCAGCTGCTGCTCAGCGGCGACCACCTGCGACTGTGCGGTACTTACCTGAGCCTGAGCCGAACTGACCTGAGCATCAGCCGCCTGTGACTGTGCTCCGGCGTCCTGAAAGGTATTGACTCGATTGTCCAGATCACTATTAGAAATAGCGCCCTGCTCAAATAGCGTTCGATATCGCTCTGATTCTGTCTGAGCAAGGGCTCGCGATGAAACCGCCTGACTTCTCTGCGCCTCGGCTTGGGCCACCTGCGCTCTCGCTGAAGCAACACCGGCCTCGGCCTGGGCCACACTCGCCGCCGCCGCGCCCCGCTGCCTGCGCACCTCATTCACCGCTGATTCGGCCTGAATCACATCAGCTTGTAGCTTGCGATCGTCAATTCGCGCCAGCAGCTCGCCTTGTTGCACGGAGTCACCCGCCCGCAAACTGCGCCCATCTTTATTAGCCAAGTAGGTAATATCGCCATCTACATCAAAGGCTAAATGCTTGAACCGAACTGCCTGAACAGTGCCTTCACTTGATACCCATGACTGAATATTGCCTTCTTCAGCGGCCACTGTTCTCACACTCAAAGGCGCACGTTCAGCAACGGTTGCCACTTCACTATTCTTGCTCTGCAATCGATAGACAGAAAGCCCACCAACCGCTAACACCAAACCCAGTACGGGAAGCATCCACCAAGAGAATCTACGGTGATTCTGGCGGCGATTTTGAGATAATTCAGATTGCTTTACCTCACTAGAATTAGGATTAGGCATCTCGACTGACTCCGGCGCTGGCCCTGCTAGCACAAACTCTACTGCGGGTTCTTGAGTAGCATCTGAGTCGAAAGAACTGACTGTTTCCTGTGACATACCTTCACCCCCTATAGAACGGATGCAAAAACAAAATGACTAATCAGTCACATGACCGATTAGTCACATAGTAGC
>JAAUPS010000261.1 GCA_012033015.1 Phormidesmis sp. RL_2_1 | reverse complement strand
AATAAAAGGGTAAACACTTTAAGTTGAGTACACTGGTGGTATTCGTGTGCTGAACTTGTCAATCGTGGTGTAAGTGTTTTATAGCAAGGCTTTTAAGCTGAGTGCACAATACTTGTCCCTGCGGTAGGAAACACTCGTCCCTAAGCATTAA
Organism: Phormidesmis sp. RL_2_1; assembly: GCA_012033015.1. GTDB lineage: Bacteria > Cyanobacteriota > Cyanobacteriia > Phormidesmidales > Phormidesmidaceae > Phormidesmis. Next base: position 6,978 of record JAAUPS010000261.1, on the reverse strand, counting down.
AATACTTGTCCCCCTGCCTTAAAGAAAATTTTAAGGCTCTGTATATCAGGGCTGTAGCGTCTGAGTACAGAGTTAATCGTTCTAGTAAATCTGGATTGGGCTATAGCGATCGCCCCTTGTAAAACGCGGTTGCTATAAACAAACAAACACACAGCCCCCCCATCCGGCTTCCAAGACAGCCGCCAGTGTCATGTTTCCCTTCTTAAAAAGATTTTCTACGCTTTCCGCAGACTTTAGCATTATCTTTGAGCGAGATCCGGCAGCGCGCCACTGGTTAGAAGTGCTGTTTTGCTATCCCGGTCTCCATGCGATCGCAGCTCATCGCCTAGCCCATTGGCTGCATTGTCAGCAGCTTCCCTTTTTGCCACGATTCATTGCGCACTTGGCCCGCTGCCTAACGGGCATTGAAATCCATCCTGGCGCGCAGCTCGGCGCGGGCGTCTTTATCGACCATGGGATGGGGGTTGTGATAGGAGAAACCGCCATTGTGGGAGATTACAGCCTAATTTATCAGGGCGTCACCTTAGGAGGCACGGGCAAAGAAACGGGCAAGCGCCACCCTACAGTGGGCGCTCAAGTGGTCATTGGCGCTGGGGCAAAAGTGCTAGGAAACATCCATATTGGCGATCATGCCCGCATTGGCGCTGGTTCTGTAGTTTTGAATCCTGTCCCGGCTAACTGCACCGCTGTAGGCGTGCCTAGCCGCAATGTCTGTGAATGTAATACGACCGCTACCCCCCTAGAGCATGGTCATTTACCCGATGTCGAAGCCGCTACGCTACAGCATCTTTTGGCTCGCATTGAGCGATTAGAAGATCAGCTAAACAGTCTTAAACTCTCTGCCTATTCATCTTTACCTATGCTGGAGCCTAAATCCTATGGATAAGTCTACCTCTTTTACGACTTCTCATATAGAGTCTACCGATATGAGAACTGCCGATATGAGAACTGCCGATATGAGAACTGCCGATATGAAAGCAGCCGAGCTAGGACACATTGTCTCAGTTGCTCGGGTTGATCGCTGGTCGATTAATCTTCGCCTGCAGGAACTTAATATACCTTGCACCTGCCCTGCCGATGGTACCTTGCGAGTCAATGTTAACCATGCTGTTGCTTTATTGCTCGTCAATAGCGTGGTAAGGCGGGTAACGCTTCCTCGGCAGACCAATGTGGACTGGCTAGAGCGTTGCTGGGGCTCCCATGTGGCCTGCTCGGCAGCCTCATAAGTAGAATCTCTAAAAATTAGAGTCTCTAAAAAGATATTTCCCTGAAAAATAGTTTCTTGAGAAATAATTTCCTGAAAAGTTCCTAAAGAATAGTCTCCTGAAAACTCACTTTCTAAAAAACTGTTCATTCTAAACCGTTCATCTCAAACCACTTACGCTAACCTGTTCATTCTAACCTGCTAATTTCGATCTGTTCGTTTGAATTTGCTCATTTGAATCTGCTCATTTGAACCTGTTCATGACTAAGTTTCACTAAATTGCACTAAATTGTTCGGAGTAAATCTATGGCTGCTAAAACTGTTCAATCTATCCAAAATCTGGTTCGTGCCTTTGGCGATGTGGGGCCAAATCCTGTCGGCCTCGAAAAAGATGTCACCGTGCCCGTGTGCGAAGGGCTGAACTTGGCCTACGCAAGTTTCCAGGGGCTTTACTTACAGTATCAGAAACAACATTTTGTTACCGAAGGAGCCGAATTCTATTCTATTCACGAATTTTTTCAAGAAAGCTATGGGAAAACGCAAGAACATGCCCACGATATTGCCGAACGATTGAACGGCCTTGGGGGTATTCCTGCAGGTTCTTTTACTACCCTAGCAGAGCTATGCTGCTTTGATATGGAGCCTGACGGTGCCTATGTTTGTCGGCAAATGATTGAAAATGATTTGGCGGCTGAGCAGGCTGTGATTGCCCTACTGCGTCGGTTGGCCACTCAGGCTGAAAGTGTAGGCGATCGCGCCACCCGTTATCTCTATGAGGAAATTTTGTTGGCGACAGAAGATCGAGCCTTTCATTTAGATCATTTCTTGGTGGAAGACAGCCTTACCTTTGCCTTTTTGAAGTAATGTTCGCCCCCCTGCCCTAGCCGATAGCAGCCCCTCCATCGGAGGGATGCTCGGAGAAGAGGGCAGGGGGCTCGGCTATCACCGCCTCAACCACCACCTCATTTGCATTTATGCAGGAGCCTTCTCCTAATGTTCGAGCCTTTACTTGTTGTTCTCAGTCTAATTCTCTATGCTTGGCTGCAGCAGTTCTTCCTGACTTGCATACTTCCCGACGAGTTTGACACGCTCAAAAATCCCAATCTAAACCCTCTGACGATTCTGCTTTGACCTAGCTTTTCTGCATCGAGCTTTTCTTAATCGAGCTGCTGAGGCTGCTATGACGACATCACCCCCCATTCCACCCCAAATCTACATCAACGACACTACCTTACGAGATGGCGAACAGGCTGCAGGTGTAGCTTTTGACCTCGAAGAAAAGGTTGCGATCGCCAAATTTTTAGACACCATTGGCGTGCAAGAATTAGAAGTAGGCATCCCAACTATGGGTCAAGCTGAGGCCCAATCTATTCGAGCGATCGCCGATTTGGGCCTCAATGCCCAAATTCTCGGCTGGAATCGAGCGCGCATCGCTGATATTCAAGCCTCTCTTCACTGCGGTCTCAAGCGCATCCATATCTCTATTCCGGTTTCTGATATTCAAATTCAAGTCAAATTTCAAGGCCGCTGGAACGCAATGCTGCAACAGCTTCGCGATGTGATCAACTTTGCTACAGACCATGGCCTAGATGTCAGTGTCGGCGGAGAAGATAGCTCGCGGGCTGATGAACAATTCTTGATCGATGTGGCCCAATTTGCTCAAGAATGGGGTGCTTTTCGCTTCCGGTTTTGCGATACCGTGGGCATTCTCGATCCGTTTACTACCTTCAACAGGGTGGAAAAGCTCGTCGCAGCCTTGGAAATTCCGGTGGAAATGCATACCCACAACGATCTCGGCTTGGCAACTGCCAATGCATTAGCGGGAATTCGCGCCGGGGCTAGCTCGATAAACACCACCGTCAATGGGTTAGGTGAACGGGCCGGGAATGCAGCGCTAGAAGAAGTCGTCATGGCGCTAAAACAAATTTATGGCATTAAAACCGGCATCCGTACCCAACATTTGTTAGAGCTGTCGCGCTCGGTAGCCAAGGCTGTGAACTGTCCGGTTCCCCCTTGGAAGGCAATTGTGGGTACGAATACTTTTGCCCATGAATCGGGTATTCATGTCCATGGCATATTGGCTAATCCTAGTACCTACGAACCCTTTGATCCACAAGAAGTGGGCTGGCAGCGTCGATTTGTTGTCGGGAAGCACTCTGGTCGTCATCTGTTGAATCAGGTGCTACAGGAGGCTGGGGTGCAGTTTGATGCGGGCGATAGTCAATCAGTGCTCGATGCGGTGCGCGATCGCGCCACCCAGCTCAAACGCAGCCTTACCGTAGATGAACTGCTCACCTTAGCCACCGAAAAGCGCTAACCGCAGCGCACTCAAACGCTCTTAATCCTAGGACTTTGCTATCAGGAATTTGCTATGAAAGTTATGCTCCACACCGACCGCGCCGGAAAATTGATGGTCTATGTAGCCAAAAAAGATCTGGAAGAAGAAGTCACTCAAAAAACCCAAGCAGATAACGACCACATTCTGACGCTAGCAAACGGTTGGGAACTGCAAATAGCCGGATTAAGTGAGCCTATTCAAACGCCCCAAACGGTTCGTGCCAAACGCCTCAAATAGTCTCTCAAATCAAATAGTCTCTCAAATAGTCTCTCAAATAGTCGCAGAGCAATTAGCGATACAGCGGTTAACGGCAAAACCGTCACCAAAGTCTTGATCATGACTTGAGTCGTTACTTTCATCAAAGACGTCATCATCAAAGACGTCATCAAGAGACGAAGATAACCCACGCGCCCCTCGGAGAACCCCCATGTCAAACATGCTCTCAGATACGATGTCGGATATTATCTCGGATATTGAAGCAGATGCGCTTTTGGATAGTCAAAGAGGCACTGAAACCCATTCATTGCCCCCCTGGATGTTCAATTTGGCAGGGACTTTTCTTGGCTTACTAGGAGAGGCTCCTGATAAAGTTGTCTCAATTGTGTTGGCTGTTGATGTGCTGACAGGTGATGAACAAGCAGGCAAGATATCTGGCAATAAGATATCTGGTGACGAGATATCTGGTGACGAGATATCTGGCCATGAACAGGAGATTATCGCAATTGGACTACCCAAAAAGTTGCAGGCTGCAGTCAAACGAGCTATTCGGCAGCGTTCTCTGAAAATCGGCGATCGGGTTCGCTGCATTGGTCGCAGCCAGCTCAACTATGCAGAAAGCGTCATTAAGCTCAAAGCTTACTGTCTTTTTTCTGATGCTTCTACAGGTTCTTCTGCAATCTCTTCTACGGCAGTCTCTTCTACGGCAGTCTCTTCTGTAGTCTCTTCTGCCGCTGCTGCTATCTCTGAATCACGATCGCCTGCCCCTACTCGACAGCAACAAAAAATTCTCATCTGCCATAAATCAGGCTGCAAAAAGCGCGGTGGGCGTCAGCTCGTTGCCGCCCTAGAGCAAACGCTGCAGCAATATCAGCTTCAAGATCACGTAGAGATTCAATATACTGGCTGTCAAAAGCGCTGTTCTAAAGCGCCTGGCTTGACAATTATGCCTGGAAAGCATCACTATGACAGACTTAGCCTCAAGAGTATACCGACCCTGATTGAAAAACACTTTTGTGAGCTGCCTGAAGCTGCGCTATAAACATCTAGCCATGGTAACTTCTGACCGTCTGACTTCTAATGGCCTGAGCGCTGAGAGTCTGAGCGCTGAACGCTTGGCCGCTGACCGCTTGGCTGCTGAACGTGCAACTGCTGAGCCTTACTTTCACTATTTTGCCTATGGCTCTTGTATGTGCCCGGTGGATTTGAAGCGATCGCTCCGAGAGAACACCCATCCCTATATTGTCGGCACGGCTACTTTGAAGGGTTACCGTTTAGGGTTTAACTATTACTCTCCCCAGCGGCAGTGTGGCGCGCTCGATATTTTGCCTGATCCCAAGACGCCTAATCGCGAGGTGCAAGGCGTACTTTACCGGCTGCCTTGGCGACTGAGCGATCGCCTCGATCAGCGCGAAGGGGTTCAACAAGGCAGCTATCGCCATCAGCAAATCGCCGTCAAAAGTGCCGGACGAGCCTACATTCAAGTTCGCACCTACGTTGTGGTCAAAAAAACACCCGTAGAAATTCCTCCCAATGACTGGTACTTCAATGTGGTGATGCGAGGCGCTATCACCTGCGGGCTGCCAGAAAATTATTGCTGGCAGCTCTTTGAGTACATGCGCAGCTTACAACGGGTTGGCGTATCGAATATTGCCTAAACCGCCGCTGCTTCAGGTTCAGCTACTCCTATACCATTGACGACGTCTGGTGCAATGTTGAAATTTTTGGCAATTTCACGGGCCGTCATCTTGGCGCACATCATCACCGATGGGGTACCCCCCCCAGGCTGTGTGTTGGCTCCGACCAAGTAAAGATTGTGAATATCTTCACTGCGGTTATGGGGACGGAAAAATGCGCTTTGCACCAACACAGGCTCTACTCCAAAGGCATTGCCCAGATAGCTGTTGAGCGTGCCTTCAAAATAATCAGGTGTGATATGGCTTTGATACACCAAACGTGATTTGAGATCGGGAATATAGCCTCTTTCTTCTAAAAAGCTCAGCACTCTCTCGGTCAGCTTAGGCCCTTCGACATCCCAGTCGATGTCGCTGCCATTATTGGGCACCGGTACCAGCGTGTAAGCGGCATGATGACCATCTGGGGCCATGCTGGGATCGGTGAGCGAAGGAATGTGCAAATATTGAGAAAAGTCTGGGCTGAGGACTTTTTTATCGAAGATTTCTTTGAGCAGCTCTTCGTAACGGGGGCCAAGAATAATGTTGTGATGCTGTAGATCTAGCGATTCTAGGCCATCGGCTTTGAAGCCAAAGTAAATCACCAAAACAGACATGGATTGCCGGGTGAGCTTGACTTTGAGATCTTGGTTGATGAAGCGATATTTGGCATCAATCAGCTTCATATAGGTATTGGCGTAGTCGCCATTAGAAGCCACTAAATCGGCAGCATGGTAGCTCTTGTCAGTTAGCTCAATGCCTTTGGCTGTCTTTTTGCCAAAGAAGGAGCCTTCTACGTCAATTTTGGCGACTTCGCTGTTGTATTGAATTTTGCCGCCGAGTTCTTCAAATTTACGCACGAAGCCGTTGACGAGTTCGCCCGTACCGCCCATGGCAAAGTGAATGCCCCAGGTTTTTTCAACAAAGTGAATCATCGCGTAAATGGCCGGTACGCTCAGGGGACTGCCGCCGACGAGCAAAGGCTCAAAGCTAAATACCTGCTGAAGTTTGGGACTTTTAAAGTAGTCTTTAACAAACGATAACAGGGGGCGCAACGCATCGAGCTGAATCAAATCAGGTGCCACCTTGAGCATGTCAATGATGGTGCCAAAGTAGGTGTAGCCTAGTTCTACAAAGCCCCGATCGAAAATCGCTTTGGCCGCTGCATGGAAACGCTCATAACCTGCCAAATCAGCGGGTTCAATCGCTTCAATCTGGCGGCGGGTGCTCTCGGGGTCGCCATCGTAGTCAAAGTAGGTGCCGTCATCAAAATAAATTCGGTAAAACGGCAAAATGGGAACAATTTTGACGTATTTTGATGTATTTGGGCCGCTAGTGATGCCTGTCCTAACGCGATTTGCCGGATCCATGACGACTGCCGGAAATCAGGGCTGCCGAGATCGGCGGCGTCTCGCTGTAGGGCAAAGAGTTCTTCGATAAAATGGGGCACGGTCAGTACGGTTGGCCCCATGTCGAAGACAAAGCCATTGGCGCGCCGCACATAGGCCCTGCCACCCGGTGCATCTAATTTTTCAAAAATGGTGGTG
>JAAUPS010000056.1 GCA_012033015.1 Phormidesmis sp. RL_2_1 | reverse complement strand
CAGTTCTTCAAAGTCTTCGAGATCGCCAATCGTGACGGTATCAATTGGCAATCTTGAGCAGAGCAGATTGGTGGTGGTGACAGCGGCATGGATATCAGCGGCCCATGGCAGCGAGCCACCAAGCGACGCTGTGCAACAAATCTGGCTCTAGGGCTAAGGCCACTCGCTTACGATTGAAGAAGAAGTGAGCATCGAGAATGGCATCTTGAAGCTGACGCCGCTGCTGACGGAAGGTTTCAGGAACAGGCCGACTGCTAATCTCAGAGAGCGTTTGCAAGAAGCTATCGACCGTCTCTAGTCCGGTGAGATCATCAAACAGCTTGAATTCGGTGCCGAACCGCTGCTGTAGAATCTCGGCAGAGAGCTTCATGCTGTGACCCACTGCTAGGGTGAAGGCCGAAGCGCTCAGCGCCTTGATTTGGCTCAACGGTGTGCCGCCACTGGTGTTGCCCGAGTAGTTTCTATCGGTGAGATGACCATCGAGAGAGGTTGATAGGTCGGGCAGTACCACCGGGTTGAGACCGAAGGCTTTTACCATCTCTTTGATGGCCTGCACGTCGCCGGGTGCAAGGGCAGGGCCTGCGAGTACCGTGACTTGGGAAGGCAATCCCGGCGCTGCGTAGCTGTAAAAGGGATCTTCTGTGCTGCTGAGCTGGCGGTCGGCTTCGTTGCCCGGAATGTCTCTGACAATCGCTTCAATCGCGGCGGCATAGCCGTCTTGCAGCGCGCCTTTGAAGTCTGGGGTGGAGGCGTAGGCGATGGGGAGGGCGGCGATTTTAGGATTGCGATCGCGCAATTCCTTCAAAATCCCGCGCATGTCATCGCCCCGTGTCTCGGTTAGGCCCGTGCTGCACAGGCCAACAATTGCCGGATTCGACTTTTCTAACAGGGTCAGTAGCGCCGTTTCGATATTGTCTTCACCGCCCAAGATAGTGGTGACTTCTGACATGGCCGTGGTGGACATGGGAATCGCTTCGCGGAAGTGACGCACCAGCATGACTTGGCAAAGGCTGTGCAGCCTTGGGAGCCGTGCATTAACGGCATCATATCCTTGATGCCTAGGTAGGCGAGGGTTGCACCGAGCGGTTGGCTTTGTTTCAGCGGATTGACAGCCACTGATTTGCGCCGAGCCACCACTTTGGTGGGTTGTCTGCTTTCTGGCTGGTGGCCTAACCGTAGGCTAGGGCCAGCTTGGGGGAGAAGACGGCTGCCAGGGCGCGGGCGATCGCACCTGCTGCCAAATCGGGCTATATAGCGCGCCATCTAGCTCTTTGGCCATTTCCACCATGCCGACATAGCCTGCATAGGGATGATGGCGCTCCTGGTTAATATCTAAGAACGGAATTCTTGCTTTGAGCGCGGTGTATTGGTTGCGCCCGCCCGCAATCAGCATGTCCGCTTTGGTTTTAGCAATCACTTCCAAGAGCTTTTTCGCACTGCCCTTTTCCATCATGATGCCATCTTTACCCAACAGCTTTTTGATTCGAGCTTTATCTTCTTCCGTGCTCTTTTTAGAGCTAGTAGCAACAACTTCAATGCCCAAATCGTTAGCTGCAGAGATAATCGACCAGCTCTTAACACCGCCAGTGTACAGCACAATTCGCTTGCCCTTTAGCCGCTGACGATAGGGCGCAAGCACCTGATCGAGCTGAGCGGTTTCTGCTTTGATCAGATCTTCTGCCCTAGCTTGCAGATCGGCATCACCCAGCTTGGCCGTGACATTGCGCAGCAGACGGTTCACATCTTCAACACCGTAAATCGATTCTTCGATATAGGGAATGCCATAGCGCTCTTCCATTTTATGGGCCATGTTAATCAGCGCTTTAGAGCAGATCATCACATTGAGCTTGGCCCGATGAGCGCAGGCTACGTCGTGGTAGCGAGCATCCCCTGTAATTTTAGAGAGCACACGAATGCCAAGTTTTTCGAGCAGTGGCAATACGCCCCACATCTCACCAGCAATGTTGTACTCACCAATTAAGTTAATGTCATAGGGTGTGGTGCGCTCAGGTTCTCGGGTGCCAACCACGTACTCCAGCAGCGCTTCTCCCCCGATGCGATTCCCTAGATTTTTGCTGCCAACAAACCCTGGAGAAGTCACAGGTACAACGGGAAGATCAAACTTTTCGCTAGCAGCCTGACAGACCGCATCTAAATCATCTCCAATTAACGCAGTAACGCAGGTGAGATAGACAAATACAGCCGCCGGACTATAGCGCTCCTTCACCTCATGGATCGCTTTATAGAGCTTTTTTTCTCCGCCAAATATGATGTCATTTTCACTCAGGTCAGTGGTGAAGCCCATTTTATAAATCATAGGGCCAGAGGACAAACTGCCCCGGCTACCCCAGGAATTTCCTGAACAGGCGATCGGGCCATGCACCAGGTGAGCTACGTCAGTAATGGGCACAAGCGCAATACTGGCACCATCAAAGGCGCACCCCCCTTGAGCCGCACCGGGCTGAGCCGTTTGTTGGCAAGCTTTGTTTTTACCTTTTCCCTCTTTTTTATGATTATGCTCGCAGCCCGGCTGGGTGAGCAGTTCATTAATTTTGCCAGCACTTAGTTTCATGTTTCCATACCTTGCTCATATAAAAAATCAGCCGCACGGAAGCGCAGATCAACCAGTTCATCTGCTAGTGGATTAATCTCGCAGGGGGAGGGCAAGTGTAGCCAAGTACGACCAAACAAGTTCAGGTCATAGCCATTCGAGCAGGTGTTAGGGATAACGCGACAAATCCACTGGGCAACTCGAACGCTTCGAATATCGAGAGCATTTAGCCACTCTCTTATAGGTGCTAGCGGATGAAGTAAAAAGCAGGTGATTTGAAGGATAAAGGTAAAAAACTCATGAGACTAACTCCGAGTATGAGGAAACGTGTGAGAAGAAAAAAGATGGAATAAAACTTGTGCTAATCGACTTGTTCGATCAGGGGTGGACGATCTTCTGCCAGCTCTAGCTCCCGGCTTAGACAGCCAACGACTTGGTTAGATTCAAGAAAATGAACGGAGTAAATGTAGGCCCTTTGCAGATAAGTGCCAATGCTGACAACAAATCCAATATCGCCCGGTTTAGCCAGCAATGCGCCCTTGTCTTTACCCGGAAAAGTACCGTCATTACGAAGTTTTTTAATAACTTTCACGCGGTTGCCTAAGTCAAAAACAGGCGCGGAATCAATTTCGATTTCTTCACTGAGACGCATGGGAGAGTAGGGTAATAGGGGAATGGGAGAGTGGAGGAATGGGAGAATGGGGGAGTAGGAAAATAAATCCTACTCCCTATTTGATCTTTAGCGAATCAGGTCAAAGGAGATATCTGTCTTCGCAGGGACGATGGTCTGGCGATCTAGTTCATCGAGAATGGTGTTGATGATCCAGTTGAACTGGTTGATCGCGCCCTGATAGCCTAGAGTGGCGTAGCGGTGCATGTGGTGCCGATCAAAGATCGGGTAGCCAATGCGGACTAGCGGTGTGCCGGTGTCACGCCAGAGGTACTTGCCGTAGGAGTTGCCGATGAGCAAATCTACTGGCTCGGTGAACATGAGCGATCGCAAGTGCCAGAGATCTTTCTTGCCCCAGATAGTGGCATCTTGGCCGTAAGGACTGTTGGTTAGAACCTCACGCAGTTCGGCTTCGAAGTCTGGGTTAGAGTTGGTTACCACGATGTGTACTGGCTCAGCGCCCATTTCCAATAAGAACTGGGTGGTATTGAACACATGGTCAGGATCGCCGTAGAGCGCAATTCGCTTGCCGTGAATCCAAGCTTGTGAGTCGGTCAATGCATCGACCGCGCGGCCTCGCTCTTGCTGAAGCTCTTGAGGAATCGGCTTACCGGTAATTGCAGAGAGATTCATCAAGAACTCATCTGTTCCTTTGATGCCAAAGGGACGGAAGTTGTAGGTTTTTTGATCCCAATCTGTGGTGATAGTTTCTTGCGTTTTTGGCGTGGTGTACTTCTGGAAGAAGAAGGTGCCTTCAGCGTTGATCGAATCGGCGGTATCTTCCAACGTGGTTAGTCCGTTATACATCTTGAATTCGCCAGTATTAGGAGAATCAAATGTATCTGAATTATCAGAGAGGATGGTGTAGTCGATACCAAACAATCCTAGAATTCGCTTCAGCTCGCGGATGTTGCCAATGTATGGATCAAAGCCCAGATTAAAGTTGAACTTGCCATTGGTGGTTTCAGCTTTCTTGTCTTTGGTTAGCGTGCCAAGGATGCTCTTAAGCATGTTGTCATACCCAGTGATGTGGGAACCGACAAAGCTAGGGGTATGAGCGAAGGGCACTGGCAGCTCTGTTGGGATATGACCTTCTTGCTTAGCCGTTGTCACAAATGCGCCTAGGTCATCTCCAATGACTTCCGCCATGCAGGTAGTGCACAGGGCAATCATCTTGGGGTTGTACAGCTTATGGGCATTCTCTAGCCCTAGCTTCATATTGGCTAGGCCACCAAATACGGCTGCATCTTCAGTCATAGAAGAAGATACCGCCTGAAAAGGCTCTTTGTAGTTGCGAGTAAGGTGGGTGCGGAAATAGGCCACACAGCCCTGCGAGCCGTGGCTATAGGGCAACGTGCCTTCAAAACCAGAAGCTACAAACAACGCGCCCAAAGGCTGACAGGCTTTTGCCGGATTCACAGTCAAAGAAGTGCGCTCAAAGTTCTTCTCGCGATACTCCCAAGACTTGGTCCATTCGGCGACTTCAGCGACTTTCTCGTGAGAGTGTGCCCCTTCATACTGGCGCTTGTTCTCGAATAGGTCTTGGTATTCTTCAGTGACGAAAAGATCGAAGTGATCCTGAATTCGTCCAGGCTCACCTGCCGGCGTGTCAGCGGGCGCTGGGGTGGGGGTCGGGTTTTGAGTATTGTCAAGGTTGTCAGTCATAATGCTCTCCTTTTTGAGAGAAAAATATGGATAGCAAGTAGAGAAATAATGAAAAACGGCGAGGGGAGCAAGGACTCCCCTGCTTCTACGTCTCTCAAGCGACCTGTTCTTAGGCGGGGCCTGTTCTTAGGCGGCCTGTGTTGCCCAAGGGGTCTTAATCAACGACCAGGTAGGATTGTTGATAGCTAGGTCCATATCGCGAGCAAAGACTTCGAAGCCTTCGTAACCGTGATAAGGGCCGGAGTAATCCCAGGAGTGCATTTGGCGGAAGGGCAAAGCCATCTTCTGGAAGACGTACTTCTCTTTGATACCCGCAGCAATGAGGTCAGGATTAAGCTTTTTAGCAAACTCTTCAAACTCGAAGCCACTCACGTCGTCGTAGATCAAAGTTCCTTCGTCAACGTACTCAGCCGTGCGCTTGTAGTCATCAGCATGGCCAAATTCATAGCCTGTACCAATCACTTTCATCCCCAAATCTTTGAAGGCTGGAATAACGTGACGAGGACGCAAACCACCGACCATCATCATTACTGTCTTGCCTTCTAGACGAGGCCGATATTTCTCGATAATGAGATCCATGCGAGCTTGGTTAGCGGCAATGACTTCTTCTGCTTGGGCCTGAATGGTCTCGTCAAACTGAGCCGCAATCTTGCGCAGTGATTTGGCAATCTGCGAAGGACCGAAGAAGTTGTACTCTAACCAGCCAATGCCATACTTCTCTTCCATGAAGCGACAGATATAGTTCATGGAGCGATAGCAGTGAATCAGGTTTAGCTTGGCTAACGGTGCCATCACCACTTCGTTGAAAGAGCCATCTCCTGAGAACTGAGAGATTACCCGCAGGCCCATATCTTCCATTAGCTTGCGGCTTGGCCAAGCATCTCCACCGATGTTGTAGTCACCGACAATATTGACATCATAAGGACCCGGCTCAAAGCCTTCGGGCAGCTTGCGATATTCGTCGGCCTTGGGCAGTACCCAGTCACGCACGGTGTCGTTGGCGATGTGGTGTCCCAAAGATTGTGAAACGCCTCGGAAGCCTTCACAGCGAACAGGGATTACTGGCTTGCCAGTTTCTTTCCCTTTCGCTCTAGCAACCGCTTCGATATCGTCTCCAATTAAGCCTACCGGACATTCAGATTCAATCGTTGTGCCTTGGCTAAGTGGAAACAGTTCTTCGATTTCGTCGATGACTTTAGCAAGCTTTTTGTCACCGCCAAAGACGATATCTCGCTCTTGAAAGTCAGAGGTGAACTGCATGGTTCCAAAGGTATCTACCCCGGTTGTACCCACGTAATAGTTCCGTCGTCCGGACCAAGAGTAGTAGCCGCAGCCGACCGGGCCGTGACTGATATGAATCATGTCCTTGACAGGTCCCCAAACCACCCCTTTTGCACCTGCATAAGCGCAGCCACGAGTCGTCATCACACCGGGAACAGACTTTTTATTGGATTTGACGCCGCAATCAGAAGCGTCTTCTTCTTTTACACCGAGGTGCTTGGAACGTCTCTTTTTACCTGTCGCTGGGTACGCTTCTAGTACCTCATTAATCAGGTCTTTTCTATCTTCTACAGTAGTCATAATGCCCTCTCAGTAAGTGTAGGGAATAGTGAATGGATAAGTCTTGAGATGTGACGGCTCTAAGAAAAAGGTGATAAAGAGATCGCCACATCTCAATCCAAATCGGCAAGGCAGCTAAGAAAGCTGAAGTTTGACAATCGCTCTGTACAATTGCTTTCTGTACGATTGCTCTCTGTACAATTGCTCTATGTACAATTGCTCTATGTACAATTGCTCTATACAGTAGCAACTTCCTTCTGATCAGATGCTAGCGCTTCTTGATACTGCTCATCACTATCCAAGATGCCGAACTCAATCAACAGATCTTCTAGCTCGTCCATGCTGATGGGCGTTGGAACGGTGAGCTTTTTGTTGTTGATGATTTTCTCAGCGAGCGCTGCGTACTCTTTGGCCTGAGCGCAATTAGGTGCGTACTCATTAACTGTCATGCGGCGCAACTCAGCATGCTGAACAACATTGTCGCGAGGGACAAAGTGAATCATTTGGGTATTGAGCTTATCTGCTAGCGCTTCAATTAGCTCAACTTCCCGGTCTGTATTCCGGCTGTTGCAGATCAGACCGCCCAACCGCACACCGCCGGATTGAGCGTACTTTAGAACGCCTCGGGCGATATTGTTGGCTGCATACATGGCCATCATTTCACCAGAAACCACGATGTAGATCTCTTGCGCTTTGCCTTCTCGAATGGGCATTGCAAAACCGCCGCAAACAACGTCGCCGAGTACGTCGTAGGAGACGAAATCGAGATCTTCGTAAGCGCCTTCTTCTTCTAGGAAGTTGATAGCGGTAATGATGCCGCGACCAGCACAGCCGACGCCGGGCTCAGGACCACCGGACTCGACGCACTTAACGCCGCGATAGCCTACTTGTAGCACCTGCTCAAGCTCGACATCTTCAACAGCGCCGAGTTCGGCAGCTAGCTGTAGCACGGAGGTTTGGGCCTTGCTGTGAAGCATGAGGCGGGTGGAATCTGCCTTGGGGTCACAGCCCACAATCATGATCCGTTGGCCTAGCTCAGCCATAGCAGCAAGGGTATTTTGTGAGGTTGTGGATTTACCAATACCACCTTTTCCATAAAATGCAATCTGTCTCATAGGTCAAAAGTCTCCTAGTTTTTCGTCGAAAGAAATGATTGGACTTAACGTTGGAAGTAGACTGTTCGAGTTGATTCGAGTTGATCTGTTGAAATTGAGCGTTTAGACGGTGCTATCCAATAGAATTCGGAGGGGAACGCTCAACGGTAGGAGTGGGATGAAGAATGTCCATAGCTTTTCCTGAGATAGTTTTTCCGTGTTTCCTAAAGAAATTTTTTCTAGGCAGGAACAACGGTGAGCGTAGGAGAAACGCGGGCCTGTAAGCTGGCTTCAATGGCGTTTTTCAACGTTTCGTTGCTGCTGCCACAGCCAACGCAGGCCCCGGTGAGCACGACTCGCACCACATCGCCATTAACGTCGTAGAGTTCGATATCGCCGCCATCGGCCACGAGAATAGGACGAACGTCTTCGGCAATCACCTGCTGAATGAGGTTGATTTTTTGCATCGGTGTGAGCGGCTTGTTGGCTACTTCAGAAGCCACTCTGACAGATAGGGCTGCTCTCTCTTGCTGCACCTCAATCAACAAGTCTTCAATGCCTGCTTGGCAACTGCCGCAGCCACCGCCCGCTTTCACATAATTGGTGACTTGTTCAACCGTGGTTAAGTCATTTTCGATAATCACCCGGCGAATGCGCGGTTCGGAAATGCCGTAGCACGAACAAATTAACGTGCCGTCATCGTCTTCGTGCTGTTCAACTTCAATGCCACGATACTTGTAAATAGCAGCTTCGAGGGCTTCTTGACCCATCACCGAGCAGTGCATTTTGGCTTCGGGCAAACCACCTAGGTAGTCAGCAATATCGTGATTGGTGATGGCTAGGGCTTCGTCGAGTGTTTTTTGCTTGATGATTTCAGTCAGGGCAGAAGAAGAGGCGATCGCACTGGTACAGCCAAAGGTTTGAAAGCTGGCGTCTTGAATAATTTCGGTAGACTCTTGAATCTTGAGATGAAGCCGCAGGGCGTCTCCGCAGGCAATGCTGCCAACTTCGCCGTAGACCACTGCCACGTCGGGTTCGTCAGTGTCTGCGATCGCACCTTGGTTAACCGGGTTATAAAATAAATCGAGTACTTTTTCAGAATAATCCCACATGGCAGTTTCTCAGAAAGGAGGAGGAAGGAGAAGGAAGGAGAAAAGGTGAACGAGAAAGGATATACGAGGAAGCCTTAAGAAGAAGCTGTTTGCGCAAGATCTCGGCCTTGCAGCCAATCGGATTGATCGCTGTTGAAAGGAGACATAGCGCGGAGTTTTTCAACAATGGTGGGCATGACAGTCACCACCTGTTGAATATCGGCTGCGGTAGTAAAGCGAGAAAGGCTAAAGCGAATAGAACCGTGAAGAATGGTGTAAGGCAAGCCCATCGCCGTGAGCACATGGGACGGATCAAGCGAACCAGAGGTGCAGGCAGAACCAGACGAGGCACAGATACCGTGCTTGTCAAGCATGAACAAAATGGCCTCACCTTCGATATATTTGAAGCCAATATTGGTGGTGTTAGGTAAACGAACCGTGCCCCCGCCATTGACCGCGCAGTCTGGAATGGCAGCGAGTAGCTGTTGCTCTAATGAATCGCGCAGTTGGGCTTCTTTGTTCACCGTTTGCAAATGCTGCCCAGCAATTTCTGCCGCTTTGCCCAAAGCCACAATGCTGGCCACATTAGGTGTGCCTGCTCGACGTCCGCGCTCTTGATGTCCGCCTAGCAAGAAGGGACGAAATCGGAAGCCACGGCGGCTGTATAAAACCCCGATGCCCTTGGGGGCGTGGAGCTTGTGGCCTGAGAGGGTGAGCAAATCAATCGTGCTATTTTTGAGATCAATGGGAATCTTGCCAACCGCTTGAACCGCATCGACATGGAACGTTGCGCCACATTCTTTCGCGATCGCGCCAATCTCTTCTATCGGAAAAACCACACCTGTTTCGTTGTTAGCGTACATGGTGGTCACTAACGCCGTACCTCCTGTCACCGCTGCTTCCACCTCCATCAAATCGAGCTGGCCGCGACCATCAACGGACAGATACGTCACGGTGTAGCCTTTTTTCTCTAAATGCTTGCACACATTGAGAATTGCCGGATGCTCTACCGCAGTGGTGACAATGTGACGTTTTTCAGGCTGGGCGGCGAGGGCGGCATGAATGGCACTGTTGTTGCCTTCACTACCACAGCTATTGAAGATAATTTCGGTCTCTTCTGCGCCGAGAAGCGCTGCGACTTGAGCCCGAGCATCTTGGAGAGCGGCCCCAACCTGACCGCCAAAGCTGTGCATGGAGGACGGGTTGCCATAGAGGTTGCTGAGATAGGGCAACATGGCCGTTAGCACATCGGGATCTATTTGAGTGGTGGCATTGTTGTCTAAGTAGATAACCATTACAGCATCTCCGGAGGAGGAAGGAGGAGGAAAGAAGGTGAGGCGTAGAAGCTAGGGGGTTAGGGGACTAGGGGGCTCTTTGGATTGAGCTTGTAGTTGTTGGAGGTTTTTGGAGTAAGTGTCAAACCAGTTTTGCCAGTAGGCCGACTGGGGCGATGATTTAAGGCGAGAGACACGGTGATTATAGTTAGCCCGCCAAGCTTTCCAATAATCTGTTGAAGTCTCTAGGACATTGCCTAGCGTAAAAGAGCTTGAGCCAGCCGCGAGAGAGACACAGCCGCCGCTAGTAGGGCAGGCTGACCAGCACTGGGGAACGCTGTAAAATCCTCGGCAGTTGTTGCAAAGATCGGCGTTGATCTGAAAACTATCGCCATCGGGTTCTATGGCATTAGTCGGACAGGCAGGGAGGCAACGTTGACAGCTAATGCATTTGTCGGTGATAGCGTAGGTCATGATTGGAATCCTCTTTTATAGGGTCTCTATACATAAACAGTTTCAAGCATGTGTTCACTGTAAAATTCTCGGGCAACAGCTTCGATCACGTCGTAGGCTTCAACAACAAATAGACCCGCTTTTTGCAGTTCTTTTTGAGGACAAGGGCCAACCTTGGCAGCCAAGACGGCTTTGCAGTCAGCAATAGTCTCGATAATGCCAGCGAGTGAGGCATCTTCGCCATAGCCGCCTTGGCAATAGTCAGCAACCTTGCGATGACCGACAAACTTAACGTCACTGGCATTTACTTCATAAATCATGAACTCTTTAGCATGGCCAAAGTGTTGATTCACGATGCCGCCACCTTTCGTCGCTACAGCCACTAATACGCTGGGAGAATCGATAGTCGTTTGCGCCTCAGAGCTAGCAGCTAACTTTTTCGTCGCAGCTTCTCTTTTCTCAGCGACAACAGCTTCCGTTTTCTGAATATCTTGGCGAACGGCCTGACGCTTTTCAGCGCTGTAGTCCACCGGCATTTCCATAAATTTCTCCTTGGTAAACTCTTGGCTGCGATCTTCACCAAGTAGGCCCACAGCATCAGCACGGCACTGACGGCAGTGACGCATGATTTTCATATGGCCAGCGCACTGGTCTTGCACAGCTTTTAATTCTTTAGGAGTGGGGCCACGCTGACCATTTAGGCCAAAATAGGTACCGTGTTCTGGCTTAGAGATCAGCGGCATGATGTTGTGTAAAAATGCGCCGCGATCGCGCACAGCCTGATTCACTTCTGGCATGTGCTCATCATTAATGCCAGGAATCAACACCGAGTTCACCTTACACAGAATGTCGGCATCCCTGAGGGCTTCTAAGCCTTCCATCTGCCGCTGGTGAAGAATCTTAACCCCTTCAATACCACGATAGCGCCTGCGACGATAGTGCACCCAAGGATAAATCTTTTCACCAATAGCAGGATCTACCATATTAATGGTGATAGTGACATGATCTACATTCAGCGCTTTGATGCGATCTACATAGTCAGGCAGCATTAAGCCATTGGTAGAAAGACACAGCTTAATATCAGGCGCTTGCTCGGCAATTAGCTCAAACGTGCGGAAAGTCTTTTCAGGGTTAGCCAACGGATCACCAGGGCCAGCAATGCCAAGCACCGACATTTGAGGAATTTTGCCTGCCACCACCAAGGCTTTATGAGCGGCTTCTTCTGGTGTCAGCAGTTCGCTTACAACACCGGGGCGACTCTCATTAGCGCAGTCATATTTACGGTTACAAAAGTTGCACTGAATGTTACAGGCCGGGGCAACAGCAACATGCATTCGAGCATAGTGGTGATGGGCAGATTCGCTGTAGCACGGGTGGTTTTCAATTCGGGCTTTGAGAGATTCGCTAATGGCGGGCTCGTTTTTCGGCGTACAGCCGCAGTTACCAGACTTCTTGGGCGGCACGGCGGTAAGGGCGGTTTGTGGCGGCGTCATTGCTTTGCGGGTGGTAAAGGGTTGGCAACGGAAGAGAAGTTAGGAACGGAAGAGAGGTCGGAAACGGAAGAGAGAAGATAAGCAGTAAAGAGAAAGAAGAAAGAGAAAGAGAAAGAAGAGAAAAAAGAAGAAAAAGAAAAAAAGCGGTGTTGCATTGTTTGCTAAACAGACAGCCTTACTCAATTAAGGCTGTCTACTCATCAGGCAATGCAACACAGATCATTCGTAAGAGAATCGAGAGAGATCATCAAGGAGACTAGATCTTATGGGCCACGCAGCGGTTCCAGTAGCGTATGGGTAGGGGGTGCGCTCTTCTTTACTGGCTCTGTTTAAAAGAGAGTAAGAATAGGGGGCAATCCAACAGGTTTGGATACGCTTGAAATCACAGTGGCCCGACATTGAGTGCTCCAGCATCGCTGCATCGTTGAAACTACAAGGGCAAAACATCAGTAAGGATAAGGCAGCTCTAACTGAGCCAAAGTTGACGTTGCTTTATTGTGGATTTCACCGATTGCAAAGAGGGCTTGAAGACTCAGGCTTGAAGACCTAGGTGCTCGTCGATGAAAAAGTTATAGCAAGCGGCCTAAAAGCAGCCTCTGTGTGGCCCATCGATAGGATTTATTGAATGATTAGCGCTGTACTCAACCGCTACAGCCTCTGCAAATAAAGGAAAAAATATTTTTGTGAGATCGGGGCACAGGTATTTTCACCCCTGTGGGCTGCCATTTATTTACCCCCGTTCGATAATTGCTGCACTCAGCGATATCGCTTTATTGACAGGGGTTAGAGGCTATTCCCTCTAACTTTGAGTACGCTATTTTGGGAGTACTCAAAGACCCTATTTTTGCTACACCAGATACAAAACAAAAGGTGGGTTTACTACCGCCATCGGCTTGTCTGTATCTTTTTTAACAGTTTCTGTTTTTCTTGGTA
Source organism: Phormidesmis sp. RL_2_1 (assembly GCA_012033015.1). GTDB lineage: Bacteria > Cyanobacteriota > Cyanobacteriia > Phormidesmidales > Phormidesmidaceae > Phormidesmis. Next base: position 11,496 of record JAAUPS010000056.1, on the reverse strand, counting down.
ACAGAATTTACGTTTCTGTATTAAATAATATAAATAGGATGGGGCTCAGCACGGGCAATCACCACCATTGAGGCTGAGCCCTTGCTTTAAAAAGACAAAAAAACACCCCAAAAAATACAGATATAGCAATCGCCAAAGGCATGTGGCGGCAGAATCTATATTTTTTGGGGTTAGGCGACGAATCGGCAAGCCTGCTCAAATGACCGCAAGCATTACCGCAAAAACATAAAGCTACCGTGCCATTTGCCATAGCCAATGGTGCTGACACCATTGCGGCTAGTACTCGTATAAGCACCCTGCCCTGAGATCATTCGCACGGTGACTGGGCCGCCATCTCTAACGTTAATAAGACCGGCATGGACCGCAGCGCTACAGACAGAAGAATCGTCAGTGTAAAGGTCGCTTCCCCATACATTGTGGATTTCGCCATTGGGAGAACAGATAAAGGTAAAGCTTTGATCGAGCCTGCCCCGCAAGTCGGTAATGCCGTAGTCCCAACCAATCTCCAACTCAGCAGGCGCAGTTGAGTCTAAAAAGATAAAGCTACCGAGCCAACTGCCATAGTCTCCAGAGATAACGCCATTCCGCTCGGCCCCACCATACCCATTTTGGCCGGGTCGGGTGCGGATAGTGACAGCACCGCCTTCCTGGGTGGTGATCAGTCCAGCATGAACAGCAGCGCTACAGACGGAAGATCCATCTGTATACACACCATTTCCCCACACCTCAGTGATTTTGCCGTTAGGCGGACAGACGAAGGTAGAATCTAAATCAATGTTTTCCCGCAGATCAACTGCATCTGTTTCCCATGTTGTATTTGTACCAAGCGCTACGACAGTTGGGGCTTCTTGTGTAAACTGCAGCAGCGCTGATGGCTGGGCTGTAACCGCATCTACAGGCCCTGCCGCTAAAGATAATGCAGACATTGTCGCTAAGGACAAAAGCGTCGGTCTAAACATAAAGTCACCTTGGGATCTAAAAATAAGGTAGTATTTTGCCGTAAGTGTTAAATGACGTGAAGTTGCCCGCTCAGCAGACGATTCACCGCTGGTTGTCATCCGCTGGTTGTCATCGGTGGGAAAATGGCTTTAAATCAGCATTCCCGTTCAGCCATAGAGGAGATACTATGCAGGGTGATAAGGTTTGCACGGGCATCTGAAGTTTGGAGCACCGAGAAAGCGCATTTGCGAAATACCGATCTATTGACCTTCCTGAACGACTACCACGGTTTGAGCCAAGGTCGGTTGAGCTAGGGCCAGGTTCAGCAGCAGGCGTTTGAACGATTTGTGATGCGATCGCGCAATTTGTGATGCGATCGCGCCCAGAGTATTCATGAGTATCCAGGCATTCAAGCATTAGAGTCGCCATCAGTCACAAGGTCAGCCCATCGATACAGGAAGCTGATCAGTGAAGTAGTTACGTTGCGGTTACTTTGCGCCTAGAATTTTGGAAGCGCACGCTCGAGTGCTCTCTAAAAGTAGTATTTGATCTTCATCGTTACTTTTAGTGAATAGTTACTTTTAGTGAATAGTTACTTTTAGTGAATAGTTACTTCTAGTGAATAGTTACTTCTAGCTATATAGTTACTTCTAGTGAATAGATAGGCAGGGCTCATTATGAGTTCAGTAACCGCCAAGGCTAACAATAGTAGTCCTCCTCCCCAAGAATTTTCGTTACCCTATCGGGTCGTAATATCGAGCCGCCAAGCCAATTGGGACAACCTCCAGCTAGCACTTCTGCAGGGGTCAGCCTGTGACATTCCTGAGCATGTGATCGCCCAACATGTCATTTGCATCAATACCGGTAATCCGGTGACTTTAGATAGATGTATCGATGGTCAATCGCAAACGATCGATGCTCTTCCTGTCGGCGATATTAGTATCTATCCAGCGAATGTACGTCAATCGTTTCAGGTGCATCAGGCGGCGGAGTGCCTTCAACTATATTTAGAGCCCAACTTACTCACGCAGGCCAAGGCTTACTTGGGCCTTGACAACCGCGTTGAGCTAGTGCCGCACCTCAAGCCTGGATTGGATCCATTCATTTTTGAGATGGGAATCGCTTTAAAAAATTCCCTGGTGCTCGATGGTACCAACAGTAAGCTCTACGCCGATGCCATAGCCCATACATTGGCTGTTCATTTACTGTTGCATTACTCTACTGAGCGCCCTCATCTGCGTCAGCCCGCTGGGGGCCTGTCAAAAATGCAGCTCAAGCAGGTTGTTGATTACATCTTTGAATACCTTGATTGCGATATTAGCTTAGCTGAGCTGGCTAGTTTGGTTCATTTGAGTCCGTATCATTTTGCCCGACTATTCAAGCAATCGCTAGGAATTGCTCCCCATCAGTATCACATTCGCTGTCGCATTGAGCGCGCTAAGCATTTGCTGCAGGAAAAACACATGAGTCTGGCGGCTATTGCCTGTGCTATTGGATTTAGCTCTCAAGGGCAATTTAACTATCACTTTAAGCGCGTCATTGGTATTACGCCAAAAGCATTTTTGCAGCAGCAAGGCGTTGTTGCATCAATGTTGTTGCATCAATAGGGGGCTACGGGAGAGAGAAGAAAACGGTAAGTTTTTGAGTAACCACACAAAAAAGCTGTTGTTGCAACAACACCTACCAGCAATAGCAAGAACTGATCAAAACAGCGCAATATCCTAGAAAGGTTTGTTTTTTTGCTGCGATATGGTTGAGATCAACCTGGCAATGCGGCACCCGCTTTGTCCTGAACCTGTTTCTGATCAGATGGTATGGGCTTCAAGCTAGCGCTGATCAGTTCCGTTTCCAGGGTCGGAGCAAAGGGCTGTATTTGTTTGGGTCTGCTGTAAAGTTATTCCACAGTATCGTCCTATGGAAAAGGCTAAGCTGGCTGCTGGCAAGGTTACTAGCGCCAATCAAGAATATGCAGTTGCAGGTGTCTCAGTCTTGGCATTTTTGCCAGCGGGCAGTTTCTCTATCCCTGGCGTGGCGCTCAGTGAACCTTTAGCATTGGGCAGAGCGACGACAAACGCAGATGGGGCGTTTGAACTTTTTTTGAGTGATGATCTGTTGAGTGATGAGCCCGGTGCGATCGCCTATGCCTGCCATTTAAAATACTGCAATGCTCAAGGGATACAGCTTCAGTGCCAGGATACCGATGGCAGCATACTGCTGGAAACAGGGCTTACCCCAAACTCGGCGCTAGAAAACATAACGCTGGCGATTGACCTCGCGCCAGAACTACCCCACGCCGAGCTATGGCAACAGTTTGGCAGCTTACTCCAGCAGTCCACTAGCATCAAACTAGAACAGATCGTTCAAGAACTTACGACATTGGGGCCATCTGGCGTATTTAGGCAGCAAAGCGTTCGCCAGCGGCTAGACTATCTCTATGGTCTAGAAACAACCCTGCTAGATCCTGATAATGCTTTGTTGCAAGCTGGTTTGTCGGTGCGACTGGCTCAACTGCAAGATCACCCCACTCGGATCGCTTTGCGAAAACAGGTTGCCGATCAAGACATTGCCGGATTGACAGATGTTTTCGACAATGCCCTATTGAGGGGGGCTTTGGTAGGGGGAAATCTGCAATCGGCGGATGTTTTGTTGGATGTAGAGGCATTTACACAAGGAGATGCCAAAGTCGGGGTGAATCGCTTTTTTGGCAGAGAATCCTTAGCCGATATCACCGAACTCAAGCAGCGATCGCCTAATTTATTTGAAAGATTTCCTTGGCTGCGAAATTCCCTGACAGACTATCGGGATTATCTCGTCGATATTTGGGTAAAACGGGCGACTCAAAACATTCAGGGCCAAAATCTGGATGCCAATGGTGCTATCGAGCAGCTCACCCATCGATTTCACCAGGACTTTAGCACAACACAGAGTACGCTTCAGCCCGCTTGCCGGGTGATCAATACCCTTTTGTTGAATATTCTCAGCGCGCCGACGGGCAGTGGATTTGGCTTTGCGATCGCACCTGCAACCATCGAGGTCCAAGGCGATCGCAGCGATCGCACCTATCTCGACTATCTGATTTCACTCACTGGCCTCACCCAACAAGAGCTAGAGAACCGCTACCGCTTAGATCTGTCGCTGACCGACACCGATCAGCTCAGCTATGTCCAACAGAACATCAACACCCTACAGCGCTTTTTTACCGACAGTTTTCACAGCCCTTACGATCCTGACGTGGTCTTGCCATCGCTATTTGGTAACGGTTTGCCAATTATTAACGAATACACCACCGCCAGTCGAGGCTTCCACGGCCCATTCTTTTGGCAGTATGAAGAATGGGCCGCGCGCAACGAGCCATTCTACGCCGAAAACTACTTTGACATTCGCCGCACCTTCAAAGTGATGATCTCAGAAGACTCCAAAAAAGCCATTTGGGAACGCACCTACTCTCTGCAACAGATGCTTAGCTTTAGGGTTAATTCAGGAGAAGTAAACCAGCTCACGCCCCCGCAGATTGAATCGCCTAGCACTTTTCAGCAAGCTTTAAAAATCGGTGACCAGTGGGCTAGAAACCTCAGCGAACTACAAGACTGGCTAGAGGATGCCCACAAAGACTTTTTTGCCGGACTCTACTCATCTGCCGAACGCAAATACTTGGCGCTGCTCAAACCTCTATCCGACCTTCAGTACTTAGTCAACCGTTGGAAAGGCACCAGTTGGGAGCAATATAGCGCCGCTAACACTGCCGCTGAACAACGAACCCTTAACATCAACAATCCCGATCTGTTGAAAGCCTTTGAAGAGCGATATTATCTTTCCTTCGACAACATCGTACAGAATATTGATGGCCTCAATGTCAGTACCAGTTGGATTAGCAGAGGCGGCATCCCCCGAGTGCCCTATCTACTGGATTTGCTTTCAACTCGATTGGTGCCCACTTGCCTAGCCGAGACCCGACTAGCGCTAGGGAAATACCGAGAAGCCATCCAAGGCGATCCGTTTGATCGCTTTTCCTACACGGGCGTCTATATCTCTACCGTGAGTTTGGCAAATGTGGCGCAGTTTGGGGTGTTTTCTGGGCCAACGCCCGTAGAACCGGGCGCTAAAATAACACCGCCGGAAAACGTTTGGTGGGCCACTAGCCCAGGATCGCTGCCCTACGCGACGGACAATGCCAAAGATTGGCAAGACAAAATCAAACGTGGCGCCGCGTCATTGTTTCCCGCGAATGCTATGGAGAGGGCATACTTTCGCCTCAAGCTGGCTCAGGTGATTTTGGCCTGGGCCGATCGCCTCTATCGAACGAATGGAGCACCGAATATTGCTCGGGCCAGAGAGCTTTACAAAGGAGTGTTGTTTCTCCATGGTGAAGATCCCGGCATTGCCCCGAGTTGGGGCGATTTTAACTGGGTTTTTCCATTCGGTCAGTGGGCGCAAAATCCATCTCTCACCGCGCAGATTAACCGGGCCTGGATCGGCTTTGAACAAATCAAAGCCGGACTCAATTACTACGGCTTTACCCCGGACTATGTGCCGCCGATTCGCTATCGTGTGCTGCAAGAGGCGGCCGGACGCTTTGCTACTTCTGCCAAAAATGCGCAAACCGATTATCTCAACTACATGCAGAAGTATGAGCAGGCGATTTTAGATGAAATGAGTGCGCGATCGCTCATCGAAAAAGCCGCCTACGCCGTTCAAATTGCCGAGGAGCAAGTGCAGCTCGCCCAGTTTTCTGTCGGTGAAGCCCAAAAGCAAGTAGACGCTGTAAAGGCCCAAATTGTGGCTAAGCAAAAGGAAATTGCCGATGCCGATGGCTTTTTTAGCCAGCTAAAGGACTTTATCGGTGGCATGAAAGACGCCGCCGAAGGTCTGGGCAAAAGCGCACTCGGCTCACTGGGCAGTAGCGAGGGTGAAGCCGCTGGCGGTGAAGTCAACTATGCGGCCATTTACAAGGTGATTTCTTCTAAGGGGGGCACGAGTGCCGCTGCAGCCGGACTCACAGGCAGTATGGCCTTTATGGCGGGCTACGGCGCATTTGTCTATGCGGGCTACACATCGATGCAAAGCCTCGCAGAGGCCGCCAGCAAACGCAGCGGTGAACTGAAACACCTACAGGAAGTAGCGCTACCAGCCTCTGAAAAACTGGTGGCTTTAAAACAGCGCGAAGTGCATATTGCCAATTTGCACAAGAACATTGCCCAAGCCGACTATCAGTTTGGGCAAAAGCTACTGGCCTTTTACGACGATCGCTTTTTGAGTCGGGCCTTTTGGCAGCAGCTCTCGAATTTTGCCAATCGGCTAATGTATCGCTATCTCGATTTGGCTGGCCGCACGGCTTGGTTCGCTGAGCGATCGCTCGCATTTGAAATCGGCCGAGACATCCACATTATCTCCTTCGACTATTTCCCCCAGCAGCTACGCGGCGTCACGGGCGCAGATACGCTTCAGCTTCACCTGAGCGAACTCGCAGCTAGCCGCATTGCTTGGCTCTCGCAAACTATCCCTGTCAAGCAAACCCTGAGCCTTGCCAGAGACTTCCCGATCGCCTACGGCCAGCTCAAAAAATATGGCACCTGTCGCTTTTCCACCTCAGAAACGGCGTTGCAAATTGCCTATTCCGGCGTCTATGGCTATCGCTTGCGCAATGTCAGTGTAGGGCTCTCCTATAGCGATGAAACCATGCCCCACAAAGGTCTGCTGAGTAATTCAGGTTTATCAGCCATCTCTCGCCCAGATGGCACCATCAACCGCCTACTGCGCTATCCTGATGCGCTGCCGCTCTCTGAGTTTAACCTGCGAGACGATATGCTCGTGTACGATTTGCCCGATGAAACGCTTTTGCCCTTTGAAGGCAGCGGTCTTGAGACCAGTTGGGAGCTGCGGCTTGCGCGTACAGGTCAGGTGCAAAGCCTAGAAACGTTGACCGATGTGCTGCTCACCTTTGATCTACGCGCGCGCTACAGCGCCACCCTCGATGCCACTCACCAAGCCCAACAACCGACCACCCTGCAAAAATCGGTGCTGCTCTCGGGTAAACGACAAAATCCAGGTGCGATCGCCCAGTTCAAAGCCAACGGTGGCCCGCTACAGCTCACCTTTCGACCGGCAGTAGCTGCTGCCAACGCCACCGAAAAATCGCGCAGCGTCACCTTTTTAGCACTGATGCTCAGCGGCACCGACCATTCCCCCCTAATGGCCACCTGCACCGCCGTCACCGATCAGCTTTCTGCTGCGATCTTGCTAGAAGCAGGTATCGCCCTGTCAAACAGCAATTTCCTCAGTGGCAGCAACGGTGGACTAGCTTTACCACTCAACGCTTTAACCGACATCAGCGCTGATCAATCGTTTATATTCACACTCGATCCGGATGAGCATCCAGGCGTAGATTTTCAGGGCTCTATGACGTCCAATTGCTGCTGGAATATAGCGCCCAGCTATAAAGTTTGAGCATTTGCGATCGGTTGTATCCATCGAATTGCTGAGAACAGTCGCATCGGCTCAAGCCGTTATCGGACAACAGACAACTTGACTCGCCAAGTTATAGCAAAGTAAGGATGCATTCTGACTTTGCCATCACAGTTTTGTGCCCTCTGTGCAAAGCATCTCTAGCTGAGCAGTCGTATCCACACCATATGTCCACAAATCCTCAACCCCGTTTGACATCTGAACCTGCTGCAAAAATGCGTCGACCCAACGGCTTCAGAGCAGCACTAGAGGCGGCCAAATTCACTGGCCTATAGACTGCACTCATGGCAGAGCAACCAGCCAAACTAAAGCTTTCCTTAGAAAGAGCTCAATTACGCTGGAGAAAATGTATGTTGGTTGAATATAGCCATTAGGGAATTTTTTTTAAAGGTAGGTATCAAAAAAGTAAGGGATACATGCTCACAGAGGGCCTAAGAAAAGCAGCGAGATCTCATCAATAATTGCAATTGGTATAGCACTGCTATTTACTGGTGTTGATGACAATTTCCTTTGGCCACAGCCTTCGGTTAGGTAATTAACATTCACTCAATTTAACGATGCTATGCTGAGACTCTTACAATCTGCTAATTCTTCTACTGTTATTCGTGAACGGCAGATAGAAGATGAACGGATGCGGGATGTGGAGATATTACTAGAAAGCCTGTTTATGCGCGAAGAGGTAACGGTGAGGCTGATTGCTGACTGCCTTTATGATGTGGGCTCGGTTAATTTGGTCAATCGAAAGGTGCGATCGCGTCCCTTAAATCGTTTCATGAAGGTAATTGCCCGTCGCTCCAAACCCATTTTTCGTTTCTTTATAATTCGCTGGAGCAAAAAAAACTGCCCGCAGCTCATTGCTAATTGGCTGCATTCGCAGGTAAGCTTTGGGCCAAGTGAAGTGGTGCTCCCGGAGGTACTAGCGCCGGGGACAGAGAGCGCTCATAGACTACCTTAAATCTTCTACCTGCTGCCGTAACGACTCAGGCTTAAGTCAATCGCAAGATCAAGGCATTCACAAACTAGAAACAGTATTACAGCTTGAGCACAGTTCCAATGACTAGGGCACGATAGAGCACGGCGCTTGATGAAAGGAACCTAACGCACCATGCTAGCAAGAATTTGGAGTGCTTCGCTCATTGGGATTGACGCGCTCAAGGTCGGTGTGGAAGTCGATCTCTCTGGGGGATTGCCAGGCGTCGTTGTCGTCGGCTTGCCCGATACCGCTGTTCAAGAATCGCGCGAACGAGTGCGGGCCGCGCTAAAGAATGCTGGCTTTGCCTTTCCGATGCGTAAGGTGGTGATCAATCTCACCCCGGCAGATGTACGCAAGGAAGGGCCAATTTATGATTTGCCGATTGCAATTGGCATTTTGGCAGCCTCAGAGGCGATCGATAGGGCGCTGTTAGATGACTATCTCTTGCTAGGTGAGATGTCTTTGGATGGGATGCTGCGGCCAGTAGCAGGGGTAGTTGCGATCGCAGCCGCCACTCAAAAACTTGGCTTAAAAGGACTCATCTTGCCAGAAGATAACGCCCAAGAAGCCGCTATCGTTCCAGATTTAAAAGTTTATGGCTTTCAACATCTCAGCGACGTTGTTGATTTTTTTAATTGCCCAGAAGCCCATCAGCCAGTCAACAGTCGTGAGACCTCAGCTTTATTAGCAGCACCTATCACCAGTCCAGACCTATGCGATGTCAAAGGGCAAGTGCAAGCTCGCCGCGCCCTAGAAATCGCAGCAGCAGGTGGGCACAACCTCTGCTTGATTGGGCCGCCAGGAAGTGGTAAAACCATGCTCGCTAAGCGACTGCCCGGTATTTGCCACCGTTGACCTTTGCTGAAGCGCTAGAAGTCACCCAGATTCACTCCGTTGCCGGTCTGCTCAAAGAAAAAGGCAGCTTAGTCAACCAGCGTCCCTTTCGCACCCCACATCATTCCGCCTCAGGGCCATCCCTCGTAGGCGGCGGCAGTTTTCCCAAACCCGGCGAAATTTCTCTAGCGCACAGAGGCATTCTTTTCCTAGATGAACTGACCGAATTTAAGCGCAGCGTGCTCGAATTTCTCCGTCAGCCGCTAGAAGATGGCAAAGTCACGATTTCTCGCACTCGCCAGTCGGTAGAATTTCCTGCTCAGTTCACCCTCGTCTCCAGTACCAATCCCTGCCCCTGCGGCTATTTTGGCGATACCATTCAACCCTGCACCTGTACGCCTCGCCACCGTGAACAGTACTGGGCAAAACTCTCTGGCCCGCTCATGGATCGTATTGACCTGCAAGTGATTGTTGGCCGCCTCAAACCTGAAGAGGTCACCCGCCAACCCCAAGGCGAAGACTCAGCCACCGTAAGAAAACGAGTAGAAGCTGCTCGGCATCTGGCCCACAGTCGATTTGCTCATGAGCCTGCCCTGCAGTGTAATGCCGATATGGAAAGTCGCCATATCCGTGATTGGTGTCAGTTTAACGAAGCTACCCGGAGCTTGATAGAAGGAGCTGTTCGTAAGCTCGGGCTTTCTGCGCGGGCCACCGATCGGATTCTTAAAGTTGCCCGCACCATTGCCGACTTAAGCAATACGCTTGAGATTGAAACCCAGCACGTGGCTGAAGCCATTCAGTATAGAACCATTGACCGGATGCAGTAACGTCACCCTCAGCAAAGGCTTACGAGAGGGCTAGCATCGCCAATAGGCCAATGAATAGTTGTGTAGCAACTAGCGAAAAAATCTTCTGCTTAGATGTAAATAAGTTGATGTAATTACGGGTAGCCTTTAGGAAAGTACTGGTTGCACGTTGGCTGCAATCGTTTATGAGGAGTGATTCAATTTATGTCTATGAAACAAGGTTTTTGGGGCGCGTTTGGGCTTGCACTCGTTGCCGTAGGCACACAGTCACCGGCCTCCGCCCAAACTTCTGCACTCATCGCGGTGGCCCTGAAGTAACTCCCATCAGTGTGTCTGATCTGAGCATGATTGATAGCCAGCCCAGTACGAACCCTGGGTTACCAGCGCAGGATTTAGGGTTAGGCGCTGAGGCCACCGTTGCTAACGTTGCGGTGACTGCTTGGCAGCAGCCTGTAACCATCGCAACTGAGAAAATAACATCTGAGAAAATAGCATCTGAGACGATAGCGACTGAGACGATAGCGACTGAGACGATAGCTGCTGATACCGCTCCTGCTGTAAGCTTCACCGCCTCTAGCTTGATGGCTCCCAATGAAGATCCGGAGGGATTTATTACGGCTGAAGATTCTTTTGACAATGCAAGGCTTGCTGTGGCACCGCCAGTAGAACTTGCCCAAGCTCGAAGACGCAGCCGCAGCACCTTTAGAACCTCAAACTTCATCGGTGTCGGTGTAGATTTTGGTTCTGCTGACGATACGTCTTTTGCCGTGATCAGCAAATTTTCTGTCACAGACAATATCTCTATTCGGCCAGCGGCTTTAATTGGCGATAATTTTTCAGCTCTCGTACCTATCACCTATGACTTTAATAGCTATTCGACCGACTTGGGTGGTTTTCAAGCGAGACCCTACGCAGGGGTTGGGGCGTCTTATATCACCCGCAGTAATGTGGCAAATGCCAACAATGACGAGTCTGAATTAGGACTACTTTTGGCTGCCGGGGTGGATGTGCCTGTATCGCAAAGCTTTACGGCCAATGCCCAGCTCAATTATTCGGGTATTTTCAGCGACAATAGCAAATTTGGGGTCATGTTTGGCGTAGGCTACAACTTTGGCAGCCGCTAGATTCGATGGGTTGCTGATAGCTTCCGATATCTTCCGATAGCTACTGATATCTGCTGATATCTGATTGGAGTATTGGTGGCCGCTGTCTTTAGCGGCTATGGCACAGTAAGGATGCATCCTTACTGTGCTAGTCGAGTTAGCTGCTGCTAGTAAAGGCTCCTAGCGATTACTAGCAGCAGCTAACTCGACAGAAGCTATATGTTCTATCTTCTGTTCCGTAATTTAAGTTGCCTTTTTGCACCATACGCTTTTGCAAACTGACATGGCTCGGCTACGGGCAACCTTTCAAACGCTCCTGGGGTTATGAAGATTTTCGCTCGCCCCAATGTGAAATTGCCCAATCAATATTAAGTGGCAA
>JAAUPS010000260.1 GCA_012033015.1 Phormidesmis sp. RL_2_1 | reverse complement strand
AAAATCATTGCTCCAATTAGTGTTAGCACCGAATAGCCTAAACTGAATGTCGTTAAAATCTTGAGATGCCAAAACCAAATCTTCTAACATGTGACCATACCAGTTGCTCATATTCCCGCAAAAGGCAAGCGTAAGTTTGTTGCCGGTCGCTATTGCTGATAGATCGAAATCATTTACCTGCTGCGGTGAACCAATTGGATAAAGCACAGTTGAGTTAGAATGCGTACCCATAGCACTTTGCATCCCTTCACTGATGCATAAAGCCAAGTCACACTGCTTGTACAGGTTTCTAAATTCGGCTTCAATACGCGGAGCTGCCCATTTCGTATAGATCTGGTTGTAGTACCACCAATCCATGAAGCTTCCAACCAATGGCACATCCAGACGATGAGCCACTTGACGGGCTAACCGAGCTGTCCAAGACCAGCTACCAGCAATCGTCAATACAACATCCGGATTGAATGATTTTGCTTGTCTCCAAACGTCAGAAGGAATTATGTAACCAAACGACAGATGTGCTAGAGAATGTAAGATCTTCGACAGACGGGTTCTGACTATGCGATTCCATAAGTGGGAATGCTTAAGTACAAAAAATTCGTAAGGAACATCGTATTGATGGATCTGTGAATTGTCAGTAATAACGCTAATTTCAAAGTCATCTCGCTCACAAAAATGCCTGTAAAGTACTACTGATCCCCCCGCCGCTAGGAATAGGAGGTGTTGAGGTAATCATCAAAACTCGCACTTACGCATTCCTCGAAAGATGGCGTCAACAAAAAAATAAAAGGAGAACCTATCTTGGATAAAACAAATAGTGATGGTTTCAGCAATAAGCCGTTTAGAGAGTCACTACAGAATATTTATGACCATCAGTCACTAGCGGGCGTTCACTTAAAGCCGATTGGTAGAGCTGGGCGTATCGAGAGACTTGAAGCTCTATAGAGTATTCTTTTAGCGTGATATTTCGACAGTTCGCGGCCATATCACGGCGAAGCTCTTCATTTTCTAGCAGGTGTAAAATTCCGTAGCAAAAGTCTTCTACGTTTTGCGGCTGAGCTACATAACCGGTCACGCCAGGGCGCACCAAATCAGGGACGCCGCCTACGCTAAAAGCGACCATTGGCGTCCCGCAGGCCATGCTCTCTTGTAATACCAGCGGCAGATTGTCAGCTCTAGAGGGAAAAACAAACAGATCAGCGGCTGAGTAGGCTGTTGCTTTTTTCCTGTCGTCGCCAATAAAACCCAGCTCTACAACCTCCATATCTATTAGCTTAGCCATTTGATGGCTACTACTGCCCAAAATCACCAGTGCAGTATTTTCTCTAACAGCCGCAGGCAACTTGTTCAAAGCTGCCATCAATAAGTCGCTTCCTTTGCGCTCTTCTGCTAAATTAATGGCAGCACACATCAGAATCTGTTTGTGTAAAGGAATGCCTAGCTCGGTACGGCTCACAGCAGCATCTAGTGGCTGATACACGCTAGCATCAATACCGTTTGGGATATGGTGAATGGGCAAATGAGAGAGAATGCTTTGCTTAACTTGGTCTGTCAGCCAACGGCTCAGCGTCACAACCTGTAGGTGGGAGTGCTGATACACCCACTTTTTAAGCATCCAGACCAAACGAGTACTGTCTCGAACAACGCCGGGATAGATGCTAAGATCAGGGCACTGACCGCATCCTCGTTGCCAGCGATCGCACTCAAAGCTGTACGCGCAGTGACCTGTAAAGCTCCACATATCGTGCAGCGTCAGCACTACCTTTTTTGAGCAAGTCAATTTAGGAAGCGCTAAATAATTAAAATATCCAGTGTGTAGATTGTGAAGATTAAGGACGTCGGCAGCTTGATAAAAGGGATGCTGGCCAAGCTTGAACGTGTTGACCAAATTGAGATCGTTTAAGCCTGCTCTATAAGCAAACCGAGATAGCTTTTTATCTAGTCGATGCGACCTGATTTCAGCAACTCGCTCTTGCGAAGTCTCAGCTTTTCCGACTAAAAAGCGAGACTCGATACCGCTAGCGAGAAGTCCTGTATGGAGCCGATTGGCAGCGATCGCAGCTCCTCCCAAAGCATCAGACCTATTGATGTGTAAAACTTTCATCGCTTTCAATATCCTCCCATCTAGCCTTAAAACCCACTACCCAGTACATTAAAAAATCAAAAAAATCTTGCTAAGCGACTTTAGCAAGCGACTCAAACTGGCCTCTCCATTGGTTAATAGCCTCAGAATTGAGCTTGATTTGAGGCACCGGGCTGCCGTCTATCCATTGACGAATGTAGTTAAAGTCATCTCTAGCCGCTGTTTGCAAATTAGTATCTTGGGCTATTTCCTTCGCTCGATTGTCTACTTCTATCACCAGCGATCGTTGGTTGGATTGCAAACATCGAATTCCGCCGTGCAGCCGAGTGCCAATATAGTCAAACGAAATACCAGAATGTATGAACGCATCTAAAGCTGGCAGTGAATGTTCTATCAGCTTAACCGGAAAATCTAGCTCTCGGATATACGCTTCATCTCCTCTACCCTGCCACCAAAAGTATACATTCTCGTACTTTTCAAACAGCAGCTCTAGCAACTGTCTATCTAGCTCCGGGACTTTTCGATAGTCTGTTAGCATCAACAGCGCATTCTCTGCCTTTTGAGTCGAAAACTCAGCCAAATTCATATTCATCAATGGCCACATAGTCGGACAGCCCGTATTCAAAACATTTTGAATACCTACTGGAAAGCCCTTCACACTAATAGACTGTAGCTTCGCTTGGGTATAGCCATCTCTAACTGAATGAAGCATCCCGCGCGACATCAATATTTTCAGCAGCGCCTTAGTGTAGCGGTTCAACTCTCCCTGATATTCCCACCAGCCAGCGCCCAGCAAAATCGCTTTTCTAATCTTGACAGCATCCCACAGAGAAATATCCCACTGCTTGTATTTATCCATGTAGGATGAAAGCAAATTGCTGCCACCGACAAAAACAAGCGAACACTGATTAATCACCGCTAGCTCTTCTTTACCCAAAGGCGCATGGGTCGAAAGCTGAATAATCTCATGTTCAGGGAAAAGGCTAGTTAGCTCTCGCTTAACCGATTCCTGAATAATCAAATCGCCCAGATTAGCGCTAAGTTCGCCTGAATGCTGCTGCAAGCCTGGATCTAATAAACAGATTTTCATACAAATTGTCTCACGAATAGCGCGAAATAGGTTTCATTAGCTTTTGTCTCTGAATACTGTCTACATTACCTTTTTATAGCCTTACTGCTTTTGACTCACTGGTTTCTACTTTTTGCTTTACAAACGCATCTGACCAAAAGTCCTGCGGCTTTTCATACCGAGCTAAAAACGCCTCAACATCATCAATAACGTGGCTCACAAAACTATCTTTTATAGCCGGTGACATTTCACTCGTTGGATAAATGACTGCTTTATCGGTGAGATTTTTTCGTGACCAGTCTCGCCAGCCTGCGGGCAAATGTTGAACAACAGCGCGAACAGCAGCATTTGTTCTAATTTTTTGACCAAAGGACGGCTGATTTTTCGATCAGCACCTCTATTTGCGCTCTCTTGTATTCCTTCTGGAAGCAGAGTCGGATCGAGATCTAAAAAACGAAGAATACGACTTATTTCCGCATCTTTAGAATGTTTCCAATCTTCTAAAAAGGAAACACAGATGCTTTCTCTCGGGAAAAAAGCTTCATAGGCTTCTAGCTGATAGCCATAGCAACAGTCGTTCCATTGACCTTGCTCACGCTGCATTTGCATCCAATAGTTGAGTCCCTTCAGTGCCCATTCATACTCTGGTATAGGCGGAAAAGCTTCGCTTTGGCCAAATGTATATTCCATCTTCCATGCTGAAACCTGCCTTTCTAAAGGGTTTCTAACCATGTATATGAGCTTCATGTTGGGATTAAAGCCGTAGACTCGCTTCGCTGTATTAGGTGAACGAGTACGCGCGGAGTAGTTGGGTGTACCCTCCCCAATGATCGCCTCACCGTTGTAGTGAGCGAAAGCCTGTTGATACCAGTCCCAACCTTTTTCGTAATCGGGATTGTTAGGTTTGTAATCAATAGTATCGAGGAAAAATTTGACTTCTTTAGGACGGCTCATACAGCAGTCAGGATGGTTAGATAGAATTGATGCAAGCGCCGTTGTTCCACACTTAGCCGAACCAATAATGAGAAATGTGGGCTTTTGAGGAGTCATGATTTTAACGATGCGATTTAAAAAGCTGTGATTAATTAGCCTGCGACTGCACTACTCTGCAAACTCCAGTAGCGAGCATATCGACGCCCCTGCCCGACGAGTGCATGATGCGTTCCTTGCTCAGCAATGTTTCCATTCTCAAGCACAATAATTTGATCCGCGCCCGCAATGGTCGATAAACGGTGAGCCACAACAATCACAGTCCTGTCTGATTGGAACTGATCTAAGGCTTCTTGAATAAGCTTTTCCGACTCACTGTCTAAAGCGCTAGTCGCTTCATCTAGTATCAAAATATCAGGCTGCTTGATCAGCGCTCTAGCTAGCGCCAATCGCTGTCGCTGACCACCCGAGAGCCTGTAACCTCGCTCTCCAACGATGGTTTCATAGCCCTCGGGCAGTGCCAATATAAATCTATGCGCTTGCGCCGCCTTAGCGGCTTCAATGACCTCTTCTAAAGTGGCAGAAGGTCGCCCGTATTGTAGATTTTCTAAAATGCTGTTGTTGAAGATAAAAGTATCCTGGCTGACGACGCCAATGCGAGATCGCCAGTCGGCTAAGCCATACTGATCTAAATTATTGCCATTCACTAGAATTTGACCAGAAGTAGGCCGATACAACCCAATCAGAAGATCCACAATCGAAGACTTGCCCGCACCTGACTCTCCGACAAACGCTGTAACTTTCTTATACGGAATCTTGAAAGTGAGATCCCGTAACGCTAGCGTTTCATTTTCAAAATTTTCAAAATAGGAAAGGCTTACGTTTTTAAACTCAATATCAGTTTGAAGGTGTGAAAATAAAAGAGAACCCGACTGCTCAAAAGTTTTGCCTTGACTAGCCAAAATAGTTTCCAATCGGAACATTTTAGCATTGTTGTCAGTCAGCACTGTCACCGTTCCTGCTAAAGCCTTGATCCGCACAGAAAGTCGCTGTAGTGCTAGCAAAAAAGTCAGTAATAATGCTAGGACATTCGCCTGTTGGCTGTTGAGAATTACGGCTGATATTGCCAAAATAGCCAGTACAATTATAGGAATTGTGTCTAAAATTGGCTCTGGCAGATAAAAAATGAATGCTCGTTTTTGGAGCTGTTCTCTTGTTTTATCAAGCCTTGCATGAACTGCCTCCATAGTTGAGCGCTGCGTGCCATAAGTGTGTATCAGTCGCAGTGCCTGAATACTCTCGGTAATGTATTTAGCAGATTCTACCTGAGTCGCATTAACCCGCTTAACTATTCGGCGCAATCTAGGAATTAGACGATATTGAACGAAAGCAACCACCATCGTTAGCATTATTGATGCGATCGCAAGCGTAGGAGAGAGTCGCACAATAATCAGCAAGTACACCAGTGAAAAAGATAGGCTGATGAAAAAATTGTTAGCTGCTGTAATTTGCCGATCAACTGCAAGGGCTGCATCATTTGAGAACATCACTAAGTCCCCTACTTTATACTGGCTGACGCAGCCATAGCTCAATGTCAAAATCCTCTCAAATACCTTGCCTGTGACGTAAGGCTGGGCTTTAGCTGAAAACAAAGCCGTCGCGACTTTGTTACTATAGTTACTCAAGCTAAGCAGTATCTGAAAAAGTACTGCCATGAGAACTAGAACTAAAAACATCTGCTCTCGGGGAAGCTTCAGGATAGCTGATAATTTTTCGAGTATTGCTGGAATATTTTCAGGAACGCTGCTCTCAACCCTTGTAACCGTTAGATAGGCAACTGCTAGATAAATTAGTCCTATAGTGCTGCCTTCTAACAAGACACTCAAAAAGTTAGTTAGTATATTAGCGAGTATTAATCCCCAATTCTCTCGAGCCGTTTCAATCGCCAGAACATAAGCAGGTGAGCGAAAACTACGAATAATCTGTTTCATATAAACTGGGTTTACAGGTATGGGTATTCATATCAATTTTTTTCAAAGGGAGTGGCGCAATGTCCAGGAATGAGCTTTACGGTACTATTTTTACACTTTACGAGGCTGATAGTTCGCACCAATCGCCCTGAGCTTCAGCGAAGGCAGAAATCTCACTCAAAACCGATTGGATAGTTGTTTGCGGTTGCCAGCTCCAAATCTCCTTTGCCGCTGTCGCATCTAATACCATCCACGGAATGTCAAATGGACGTTCTATGTTTGTTTGTGCGACTGTATTAGACCCAAACCTCTCTTCGCACCAACGGCTGAGCTGCCGGAGCGACATACTGTTGGCAACGCCACCACTCAGGTTTACCGTGCGAGGCTTGGCTGTTTTAAGCGGTTCAGCAAATTGCTGCTTTAGCAAGGACACTAGATCCTGCGGGTGTAAGCAATCGCGAACTTGGTAACCACTTCCGCCAAAGCCAATGTACTTGAGCGGCCTTTTTCACGGAAGCTGTGCACCCAAAAGGCAAAAATCCCCTGCCCCGGATGGCCAAACTGACCGGCACCAGCGAGCACCCCACAGCGATTGATCCACACCGGAAAATCAAATGTAGCGCCATATTCAAGGGCCAAATGCTCCGAAGCGACCTTCGTGCTGCCATAAAGCGATACGGGCGGCGCAGTCGAATACTGCTCACAGACGCCTGCAAGCGAGATACCGACTGGAAAAACTTGCTCAGCAATTGGGCAAAATGCACCGGCTTTTTCTTTCACCTGAATCGCACTCAGCCCCGTAATAGAATATACACGGCTGGTAGAAACTAAGATAAATCCGGCACTATGCTGCTTACAATATTCCAAAAGGTTGATTGTGCCTTGCAAATTGTGCTGTACAAGCTGGCGGCTGCTGGTTTTCCCATCTACGCCTGCTAGCACACTAGGGTTTGCCGCCGCATCAATGACCCAATCGACGCTTGGCAGCGTATCCAAATCACTCGACTCTCGAATATCACCGTGAAACACCTGCACGCCTAGCTGCTCTAAAGGTGCTTTGTTGAGCCAGCTTCCGGCCCGCGAAAGTGTCAATGCCAA
>JAAUPS010000259.1 GCA_012033015.1 Phormidesmis sp. RL_2_1 | reverse complement strand
TGCCAAAAATGTAGCTATTCGCCACCTGAGTTTGCACCCGGCGAAGCTCAGTAGGGGTAATAGGAGTTTCGTGCAGACGCTGAATATGCTCCAAAATAGCGGTTTCTGCCGCTGCTACGTGAGCTACCGGTACTTGGGCGGAAATATAAAACACCCCCTGATGACCAAACGTCATGTTGGTTGCTGAAATGCTATTGACGATCTGCCGCCGCTCTAGCAGATCATCAATTAACCTTGCTGTGCGCCCTCGACTCAAAATAGAAGCCACCACATCCAGCGGATAGGTTTGACTGAGATCACACATTCCCGGCACCCGCCAGCCAATCACCAGTCGGGCCTGCTGCAGTGCCTCATCGACATATTCACAGCGATGAATCCCCAGAAATGGCTGTTCTGGCTGAGTAGAAGGCACTTGGGCAATCATCTCTGGACTATGGGCGTCCCGATTGCCCAAAGCCAAAGCCTGCTCGAAGCTCTCTTCCACCACCTGGATTAATTCCTCTACGGGCAAATTTCCCACGGCCACCGCCGTCATATTTTGGGGCTGGTACCAAGTGTGGTGAAAAGTACGCATTTGCTCAGCAGTCAGACTTTCGACCACGCCCGCTGGCCCCAACACCGGCCTGCGATAAGGCAGTGTGTCAAAACTCATTTCCATAGACCGATAAAACGTGCGCCGCCGAGGATTGTCTTGAGCCCGACGAATTTCTTCTAAAATAACGGGCCGCTCTTTATCAAAATGGTCGTTTTGCAAACTCGGATTCATCACTAGCTCAATTTGCAAAGGCGCGAGGGCGGCAAAGTCCTGGGGCGCTGTGGTGATGTAGTAATGGGTATAGTCCTGACTGGTCGCCGCGTTCGTCACAGCCCCCCGTTCTTCAATCAACCGCTCAAATTCGCCACAGTCAATCTGCGGTGTGCCTTTGAAAATCATGTGCTCTAAAAAGTGAGCCATCCCGTTGATGGCGTCAGATTCTACCTTGGAGCCCACATTGAGCCATATGCTGAGGTTGACCGCGTCAATGGGCATTTGCTCGGCAATGATAGTCAGTCCGTTGGGCAAACGACGAATCGTGGGTGATGTGAGCTGGCTAGAAGCTGACGGGTTTGCAGCGGCTCTGCTGGCAGTGGTTGAGGCAGAAGCAGGAGGAGTTGCCATAAACGATCTTTTTTCTAGATTGTCTTTTGATTGTAGGCCGCGAAAGAGCAGCGGTCGATTTTATCGGTATGATTTGGTGCGATTGACCGGGCGTATAATCCCATACCTCGGGTTAAAAAAACCTCAAAATAAGGTATACAGAGCTTAATGTAAAGGTTAGGGATAACAGCATGGGCACGTGGATTAAAGAGACTGCTGCCGCGTTTTATCTGATGGATGGGGGGCACTATATTTCCAAAATTTCGAAATATCCTTCGCAAAGTAATCCGGCGGAGCAGGTGGTCAATATCACTGGGATGAAAGCCTGGTTTAGTCGAGAAGATGCGCCGAGGGGAATGACCATTTCGACGCAAGGTGGCCCCGAGCCGCAGCCTAAACCCGAAGCGATCGCACCCGTTGTCACCCCACCCTCCTCATCTGTTGGGCCAAAACGCACGAATGCCAATGGACTTTTGCTGATTAAGTCTTTTGAAGGGCTGCGTTTGCAGGCGTACCGTGATGCCGTGGGCATTTGGACGATTGGCTATGGCACGACGCGGGGCGTGCGGGCAGGTCAGCGAATTTCGGAGGCAGAGGCAGAGAAGTTTTTGCAAGAAGATCTGCTCCGCTTTGAAAAAGCGATTCATGAGGCGGTGACGGTGCCGGTTAACGACAATCAGTTTTCAGCACTGGTATCGTTTACTTATAACGTTGGCTCCGGTGCATTTCGCAGCTCTACCCTATTGCAGATGCTGAACAAGCGGCAAGATGTGCGCGCTGTAGGCGATCAGTTTCCCCGTTGGAATCGGGCGGGCGGCCGCGTATTGGATGGGCTCACAAGGCGCAGAAAGGCAGAACGGGCGCTCTTTTTGGGTGAGGATTTTTACGAGTTTTTATAATCTTTCTGAATCGGCGCACGCTTAATGCCATCGTAGTTATCATCATCGGCAAGACCACTGTGCCGATGTGATAACTTGACCCATGCTACGCAGCGCCATTGCCATATGAAATCTCGCTTACAAACATCGCTGACCCCCTATTCATTTCTGGTCCCCGGCCGACTGATTGTCCTGGTGATGGTGGTGTTTTGGCCAGCGCTGCAGGCGTTTCGGCTGAGCTTTATGGCTTATGGCTACGATGTTACCCAAGCGCCAGATTGGGTGGGGTTAGATAACTTTCAGCGGCTGATTAAGGACAAAACGTTTTGGCAAACGCTGAAAAATACCGTGGTGTATTTGGTCTGTGTCGTACCGGTGCTGGCGATCGCACCTTTGCTGTTGGCCATTTTGGTCAATCAAAAGCTCAAGGGAATGAACTGGTTTCGGGTGGCCTACTACACGCCAGTCGTGGTTTCTATGGTGGTGGCTGGGATTGCATGGCGCTGGCTATATGCTGAAAATGGCCTGCTCAACCAAATACTGTCTCATTTGGCCATATGGTGCAAAGACAACCTCCCTGGGCTAGGTCAGTTTTTGCCGAGTTCGGTGGTTGTGCCTTGGCTGACGAGCCCGGACTGGGTGCTTTTTAGCGTCATGGCTGTGACCGTTTGGAAGGGCCTAGGCTACTACATGGTGATTTATTTGGCCGGGTTGCAGAGCCTCCCGGCAGATTTGTATGAAGCTGCGGCGATCGATGGCTCGGATGGCTGGCGTAAGCATTGGGATATTACGCTGCCGTTGATGAGGCCCTATCTTTTTTGGTGGCTGTGATCAGTGCGATCGCCGCCACCAAAGTCTTTGAAGAAGTTTTCATCATGACCCAAGGCGGCCCGCGAGGCGCCTCAAAAACGGTGGTTTATTACGTGTATGAAGCAGCGTTCAAAGACTTAGATATGAGCTATGCCTGCACCATTGGGCTGGTGCTGTTTTTGATTATTTTAGCGCTGTCGTTTGTGCGGCTAGCGCTCTCTAATCCGGCAGAATCGGGAACACAGCTTTAGCGCAGTTGGGGACTGGTCACAGAAAATTGCCCTAACGGCCAACTATCCCATCATTCTCAGGAGGCCCTGCTGCCCGACTAGGATTTCGCGCAGGAAACTGACGATGCCAACCCAAATCACAGGAGAGATATCTACCCCGCCGATGGGGGCAACCCACTGACGCGTGGGAATCAGAAAAGGCTCTGTCGGCCAAACAGCAATCACAAAAGGGAACCGATTGAGATCGACCTCTGGGTACCACGTTAAAATAATGCGGAAAAGGAATAGCAGGGTATACAGGCTCAAGAGCAAGCCAAAAATCCAAGTGGCGATCGCAGCATTAGACATCAGTATTTTTTAATTCGCTTCTAGCTAAGGTGTTTCTCTAGCTTAATACGTCAGCTTTCCAAGGGCGGCAATTATCGATATTATGAAGTCACTTAAATTAATTTTTCTCTCGCTCCTTGCGCCAAGCCAAGGTCTGTATCCATGACGCCCTCTTTGACCAACTTTATGCTCAGCCTGCTAGCCGGTCTTTTAATCATTGTGGTACCTGCAACCATCGCGCTCATCTTTATCAGCCAGCGAGATCAAATCACGCGTAACTGACGCTCATCGCGCTAACGCCTAACTGTCAGGCAAATCATTTTAGGAAAATCATTTGATGACATATCTGGGGGAGTAAGTTTTTACTTTCCCGGATATCCTGTTGTCAAAGGTTAGAATAATGGTTGATTCTATTTATTCTATTGATATAGAGGACTCAGAGTTGTGGGTTTTGGTACTCCTGTTGCATTACTCGTCGGCATGATCATGGTGGTTGGTGCCGTGGGGCTGTTTTTCTTTGACAAAATCCGACCAGCTTACGCCCGAGACTCTGATAAAGTCTATGCCGTGTTTATTTTACTGGCTGGACTTGTGGCCTTGGTCAATTGGCAAATGGACGCTGGGCCTTCTTTTCTGCTGTTCGTGATGGCTGGCATGATCACCACGCTGCTGATTGAGAACTTTCGTTCGCGCGTGCCCAGTACTGAAACAATGCATCTCCCTCTCAACAATCGCCCGCCGCGCCCTCGCTACAACGAGAGACCGCCTAGCCGTCGGGTATACCGCGCTGAGTTAGATAACCGAGGCAATACTTTCCAAGAGCCTTCGCGCGCCCCAAGGATGGCACCCGCCCAGGGAGAGTACTGGCGTGATGATTACGGTAATGCCCGTACTCGCCAGCCATACGAAGAATATCGTGGCCCAGCAGGCCGGTTACAGCCTAGCGAGGACAGAGGTCGCAACGCCTACCCTGACAACCCTCGTTACAACGATGGTAATGGCCGTTATGGGGAACGTCCTCCGGCTCGCCCTCCTACTACTGGGGCAGCCAATGACGAGCGACCATTGGCTGCCCGTCCGCCACAAGATCGTCCACGGCCAGTCGAATCTGATAATTTTCAGCAGCGCCCTCCTCAGCAGCGCCCTCCTCAACAGAACCTTGATCGCCCCCCAAGCTGGCAGCCTGATAACACCCTAAACTCGCCATCGGGAGCGCCCTCTAGGCCAGAACAAGCGGCTGCTCCATCTCGAGAGCGCCCCGCCAACAGCGATCGCGCTTTAAACGTGCGGCCTTACAGTGAGGCCCCCAAACTAGATTTACCGAAAGAGGAAGGCTAAAGGGTGCAGGCTGATCTGCATGACCTTTGGGCGGTTTTTGTCCTGATTTTATGATCGCTAGCTTGTGATCACCGGTTTGTGATTACCGGCTTGTGAGCACCATTAAGCTCGCTGTTCGATACCTTGCATATATAGCGGTATCCGGATGCATAACGCCGACGGCGAGGCTACGCCAACGGGTATTGCGCCTCCCTTGGCCTGCTGTGCTGTAAAGGTTTCACTGAAATATCTGTCGTCTCGCCAAGTGAGAAACGCTATAGTTTCGAACATTGTCAGGGACTGCTAAAGGGACTGCTAAGCTGTCGGCAAGCCGAGTATCCGCGATTGGCAAACCGGACATCTGTGTCAATGGCAATACCCCAGCCCAAACTGGCAAACCATAATCAGCCGGATCATCAATCGGTGGGCCGGTACGAATTTTTGCAGATGCCTCGCTGATAGGTAAGCTCAGCACCAAGGTCGTGGCAAGTTCGGTTTGATTTGGTGCTCGCACCTGATCCCATCTTCCCGGTATGACATGCTCGGTAAATGCCCTGAGTGCTGCGGTTTTCTCATGGGTATCTGTAACCTCATGGGCCTTGCCAAACAGCACCACTGAACGGTAATTCATCGAATGATGATAGGCCGACCGCGCCAGCACTAGGCCATCGAGCAGTGTTACCGTGAGGCAAACATCAATGCCACTACGCAATGATTTGAGCATTCGGCTCGCGCTGGCGCCATGGATATAGAGGTTGTCATCTACCCGCCCGTAAGCGGTCGGAATCACAAAAGGCTGGCCATCTATAGCAAAGCCCACGTGGCAAACTAGTCCCTCATCTAAAATTTTTGCCACGACTTCAAAGTCGTAGTGGCCTCGTTTAGGGACTCTTTTGACTTGTGTTTTGGTCGTTTTTAGTTGATTTGTTTGTGCAGGTGTCACTGACATGGCGCTCCCTAAGATTTTGGCAATAGATTTGGCAATAGATACGTTTGGCAATAGATGCAAGCGTTAGATAAATTCGGATTGCTGCTACGGTAATGGATAAATTGGCCATGCTCCAATAGCCAATTTTGATCTATTTGACCCATCCAATTTTCTGAGGTGATGCCAAAAACCAGTGAACTATCCAGTGAACTACCCCGTGAATTACCGCTGCTGCTAGATTTAAGACCTGAGTTGGCAATGCCGCTGCATCGGCAAATTTATGAACAAATTCGCGCCGCTATTTTGACTGGTAAAGTGCGATCGCATCAAAAACTTCCCGCCAGTCGTCAGCTCGCTCAAGTCCTAATGATTTCACGCACCACGGTTGTGCAAAGCTACGATCAGCTCATTAGCGAGGGCTACCTGCTCACTCGCCCAGGGGCTGGCACATTCGTTTGTGCCCAACTGCCCGATAACCTCATCCAAAGCGATATCACACCCCTCAATGCCCAGTCAGCTTTCGCTCCAGGTACTGGCAACACCACATCCAGCCAACCGGTCGATTTATCCACCTATGGCGAGCACCTCAGCCCATCAGCAGACGATGCCTATGCGCTGGACTGCCCTTTGAGCTTTTCGCTATGGCCTGCCGGATCTATTATTATTTCCGCGGCAGCAGTGGCGACGACTTTTAAGCCACCATTTAAAGGCTAATACCCATTGGATGAACTACAGCTTAGATGCCATGGGCTACGGGCCACTGCGCGGCCAAATTGCCCAGTACATTTGCCAGGTACGAGCGGTGAAATGCACTCAGGAGCAAATTTTGATCACCAACGGCACTCAACAAGCCTTGGGGTTGATTGTGCGGCTACTGGTGAATCCCCAAGAGGCGATCGCTTCGAAATCCAGGTTACTTGAGCGGACAAAAGGTGTTTAGCAGCAGTGGCGCAGTGCCATTGCCGGTTGCTGTCGATCAAGCTGGCCTGAAACTTGATGGGCCAGATGGTCTCAAGGCAATCGCCGCTAGCCGTAGAGTTCGATTGGTTTATGTGACGCCTTCGCACCAATTTCCCACTGGTGTGCTGATGTCTTTATCACGGCGGTTAGCATTGTTGCAGTGGGCTCAGGAAAACAATGCTCTGATTGTAGAAGATGACTATGACAGTGAGTTTCGCTATAGCGGCAGACCTATCCCAGCTTTGCAAGGACTAGATAGTCATGGCCGAGTGCTGTACGTGGGCACGTTTTCTAAGGTGATGTTTCCAGGGCTGCAACTGGGATATGTGGTGGTGCCTGAGTCTTTGATACCGGTCTTTCGGCAGGCGAAGTGGTTGTGCGATCGCCAAAGCAGTCTGCTCAATCAGTATGCACTGACAGATTTTATTGGCAAAGGTCACTTAGCAAAACATGTCAGACGAATGCGACACTGTTTACGATGGGCGGCGGCGTGTATTGGTTGCTGCTTTACAAGCGCTCAGCAAGCAAGCGCAGACTAGCACGGCACAAACGAGCAATACGCGC
>JAAUPS010000258.1 GCA_012033015.1 Phormidesmis sp. RL_2_1 | reverse complement strand
TCACTTGGCCGAAGCCATTTTGGCAGGCCAACTCAAAGACGGCGACACCGTTGTCTTTGACATTGACAAAGACGGCGAAATTGCCGTTGCCCTGAGCGCGAACCCGCCTTGGCTGGTGCGAAAAATAGCACAGTGTGTTAGATAGCACAGTGTGTTAGATACTGCACCTCAAACTGCACCTCAAACACTGTGCCTGAGATAACGAGTGCTAGCTCATCCACTTACCCAATCAGAAAATAAAGAAAAAAGCCACGGCATGTTCCGTGGCTTTTTTTCTAAGCCAAATCAGCTTCTATAGCGTATTTCCCTTGCTTATGTCTCAATTTGCCGTGCAGAAGATTGCCGTTCAGAAAAAAGTCGTTGTTGTCGGTGCCGGTTGGGCCGGATTAAGTGCCGCCCATCATTTAGCCAAGCAAGGCTACGCAGTTACCTTGTTAGAAGCTGGCGCTTATCCCGGTGGCCTAGTTGCAGGTTGGCAAACCGAAAAAGGCCGCTCCGTTGAGGCGGGTATTCACGGCTTCTGGTACCCCTACAGCAATATTTTTGCCTTAACTGATGAACTAGGCATTCAGCCTTTTACCCCCTATACCCGCTCATCCCAATACTCTCCGGCTGGCCTAGAAGTAGAATCGCCCATTTTCCAGCGCCAGCCCTATCTGCCCACCCCTTTAGGCACTTTTCTTTATACCCAGTTCAAGCGACTACCCTTAATCGATCGACTTTCAGCCTTACCCCTCCTGTACTCACTGATTGATTTTGACAACTCCGACGACGCCTGGAAACGCTACGACAATATGACGGCCCGCGAGCTGTTCAAGCAATATGGCGTCTCAAAGCGGCTCTACCAAGAATCTTTTGAACCAATGCTGCTGGTCGGTTTATTTGCCCCTGGCGAACAATGCTCAGCAGCGGCGGCGCTGGGAATGCTCTACTACTTCATCCTTGCCCATCAGCCAGACTTTGACGTGCGCTGGTGTCGCGGAACCGTTGGCGCAATGATTTTTCGGCCCTGGGTCGAGCAAATTGAGCAAGCAGGGGGCAAGATTCTCGCCAATCATCGCGTTACAGATGTCCGACTTGGCGAGAATAATCGGATCGATGCGGTGATCTGCGATGACGAAATCTTTGAAGCCGATGCGGTGATCTTTTCGGTAGGCATCACCGGCATGAAAAAGATTGTCAGTCAAAGTCAAGCCTTAAGGAGCCGACCAGAATTCCGCAATCTCAATAACCTCAACGGCATAGATGCTTTGGCTGCCCGCCTCTGGTTTGATCGCAAAATCGACATTCCGCTCCCGTCCAATGCCTGCTTCGGCTTCCATGAAACGACTGGCTGGACGTTTTTTGATCTCAACGCCCTCCACGATGAATATAAAGATGAATCCGGTAGTGTCGTCGAAGTTGACTACTACCACGCTAATCAACTCCTCAATCTCAGCGATGAGCAGGTGATTTCCCTAGTTCAAAAGGATCTTGCCGGTTGCATCCCAGCTTTTGGCGATGCCAAGATTACAGACCACGCTGTTGTGCGCATTCGTCAAGGCGTCAGCCACTTTGCCCCAGGTAGCTACCGCTATTTGCTACCGGGTACAACTAGCTTCTCCAACGTTTTTATGAGCGGCGACTGGATTGTCACCCGCCATGGTTCTTGGTCTCAAGAAAAAGCCTATGTCACGGGTTTGGAAGCGGCTAATCGAGTGATTGACAAATTTGCTATTGGACAACCTGCTGCGATCATTCCAATCGTTCCAGATGAACCTCATATTCAGGTTGCCAGGGGCGTTAACCGCGCTATTCGCCAGATAGGTCAACAGATTTTGCCGCCGTTTTGGCTACCCTAATGTTTTGGCTACCCTAATGTTTAGGATTCAGGTGTATTAAATATTGAACGGAGAGGGGGGGATTCGAACCCCCGTTAGGTTTGACCCTAAAACAGTTTTCGAGACTGCCGCATTCAACCGCTCTGCCACCTCTCCACGGTCGGTCTACATCTTACACCTAATTTACCGGCTAATCTGGGCCAAATCTACAGCACCATCTACCTTTTGCCGCCGCCATAGCCAAATGCAAATGGCCGTGTACATGCCGTAGCTGACGACGGTATGCCATGCGTTGAACCCTGTAAGTTCAACGGAGTGCCCTGGCAGTTGGTTGAATCGATTGACTAGCCAGATCAGTAGATGAATCGGATAGTACAGGTTAGCTGCGATCGCACTTCCTATCACTGGTACTATCATCGCTGCGATCGCGCTGACAAATCCACCTAAACTAATCAGCACCACCAGCGGCGTCGCCAATCCATTCAGCACAATGCTGTACGACGGCAGCACCTCAAAATAGAGCAGCTGTAGCGGCATCGTCCAAAGACAGGCCGCCATCGGCACCGCTAATAACGTCGCTATATTAGTTGGCAGCCAATCCAATAGCTTCATCAGTCCAGGCACAGTGACAATTAGCCCCAGCGTTGCCACCGCGCTGAGCTGAAATCCCACATCCCATACCCATTGAGGATTACATAGCAAAATAATATTTGCTGCCATGAGCAAAGTGCCGAGCGGCTTTGTCGTTTGCTGCATTGCCAACCCAATCAGTGCGCCGACGCCCATGACTGACGCTCTGACCACGCTGGGCTGCAGCCCAGTGAGTCCGACATAGACCCCTAGCGCTATTAACCCGCCAAGTGCTTGTGTTTGCGGCATCCGTGACTTTAAAGCTGCCAACACTAGCCCCAATATCAAAGATACATGAAACCCTGAGGCTGCCAGCGTGTGTGCTAAACCGGCCGCAATAAAGCTATCCCTCACCTCATAGGGCAAATCTACCGCACGTCTGCCCAACGTCATTGCGCTGAGCAAATTGCCCGCCGGTTCTCCTAGCCATCGATCTTGAGCCCATACGATGCGCTGCCTCAATTTCCACAGCGCCCATTGAGGGGGCGATTGCCCTGGTAAAAACGCTATCCCATGCGCTTCAAACCCGGCAAAACATCCCTGCTTTGCCAAATAATCCCCAAAGCTGGATTTATCAGTCTCACGGGCGCTTTCAACCGGGTACAGCTCTCCTGTGAGTTCCACAAGTTGACCCGGATACAATTTCTGACTAGGCGATAGCGGCGCTGTCACATACAGCTTTCCACTGACGTTTCGAGGTATGTCAATCGTGCTTTCACTTCCCATGCCGCGAACTGATTGGGCCTCTAAGAAAAATTTTCCTTTTTGCTGCCGTGTTGTTTGGGGCATTTCTATGACTTTCCCCAACACTTGCTGCTCTTGCGGCGATACAAACCGACTAATGTCATTGATCGCTGGCTGAGGCAATCGTGCGATGCAGTAGCTCGCACCTATCAGCCCCACCAAACCGGCTATCCACCACTGTTTTGCCGTCGGCCCTGTTCGCCAAAACCGAGGGACGACAATGCCCGCTAGTCCGCCCAAAAACAGCACGACACAACCTGCAATCGATATCCCACCCATCACAGTAAATTCACTTGTTCCAGTGATCAATAGGCCCAAAAGGTAGGCCCAACTCATTACCAATACGCCCCAATGTGCCATGCTGCGATTCCATCAATCTCTCTTTTTATAAAGCCCGTTTAGAGGGATTTATGTCCTCTGTAGCAGCCATCAAAACGGCCAAAATTCCACAAAAAAATTCCAAAAATAAAGAGGCCGCAGGATACTTGCTGCGACCTCTTTCTTCAATCACTTGTTGGTGATGGTGTTGGTGATGGTGTTGGTGTCGGGCTCGGGTGAGAGGGCTGATGCTAGATAGATAGCCCTAGCTGGGCCCCTAGAAAAGCATGGGCGACTAGCAATACGAGTGCGGTGCTGCCGATGTAGGCATGAGCTGAACGCACCGCTGGATTATTTTTGCCAAATTTAGTCGTGGCGATGAGTGCATTAGTGGTAAGAAGTGCGATCGCGCCCATGCCTGTCCAAAAGTGAGGACTCTCCAAAATCGGTTTGCCTTGCATAACCAGCGACAAAATTCCCCCGCTAGCACCCATCACAATAAACAAATACATCAGCGGCGCAATTTTCGCATGGGCCTGCTTTTGTTCAACGGCAATCTCGACATTAGTGGCCAATCGGCCCTGCCATCCCGCATAGGCTGCCGCTCCCCCCATCACAAAAACCACAATCGCCATCATCACCGGATGCCCCCAGTGCACCACAGGTTCCGGTAAATCAAACTGTAAAAACCAATTAGCAATTGGTTCTAAATATTCCCTCAAAGCCATGCCCACCGTTATCCCCCTCAGCATTGTGCTGAATCGACATTCCAAATACTGACAAAATACTTAATATTCCTTAACACAAGCCGAGCTACGCTGGCAATGCATCGGCCTTTTTAGGCGCCGTCTCCGGCGCTACCGTTGCTTGCCCTAAAAGCGGAAAACCTAGTTTTTCGCGCTGGTCAAAATAGAGCTGTGCCACCTTCCTCGCTAGCCCCCTCACCTGGCGGATATAACGGGTCCGCTCAGTGACAGAAATCACACCCCGTGCATCTAACAAATTAAAAGCATGGGAACATTTCAGGACATAGTCATAGCTTGGGAGCACCAATTCTTTTGTCATCAACTGCTCCGCCTCCTGCTGATAAAGCTCAAATAGCTGAAACAGCAGCTTGGAACTAGAGGCTTCAAAGTTATAGGTAGAGTTCTCGATCTCCGCCTGCATGTATACATCGCCGTAAGTGAGCTGATCATTCCACTGAATTTTTGCGATCGCATCCACCGCTTGCAGATACATCGTCAGCCGCTCTAGACCATACGTAATTTCAATCGAGACGGGGCGGCAATCCAAACCCCCACACTGCTGAAAATAGGTAAACTGCGTCACCTCCATGCCATCTAGCCACACTTCCCAGCCCACGCCCCATGCACCCACTGCGGCATCTTCCCAGTTATCCTCCACAAAGCGCACGTCGTGATCCTCAGGCATGATGCCCAATGCCCTTAAAGACTCCAGATACAAATCCTGAATATTGTTAGGAGAAGGCTTAATCAGTACCTGGTACTGAAAATAATGCTGATAGCGATTAGGATTTTCCCCATATCGGCCATCAGCAGGCCGACGACAGGGTTCTACATAGGCAACCGACCAAGGCTCAGGCCCGATAGCTCTCAAAAAAGTATGGGGACTCTTTGTGCCAGCCCCCTTTTCCGTATCGTAGGGCTGCATAATCAAACATCCCTGCTTAGCCCAAAACTCATTCAACGTAGCAATGACAGATTGAAAATTCACCGCGCGTCCTTCAATACACTTTCAAACACTTTATATCGTGTCCTCCTCTGTACTGATAAATAGAAGCCCAAATTCTGAACAGATACCCGCTGACTAGAAACCAAAGTGCCTAAAATCCAAATGCCTATTTAACGAGCAAAAAACTCACAAAAAAAAGACGCCCTACATTAAAAGCAACGTCGTTTACATCACGATATTTACAAAACCTTTACGTAGTAAGCGATACAGGCTACTTATTTTTTCTTTGGAAAATCAGTTGACACCATTGAGCGAATGGCGTTATATTCATTAGGCGCTGAAGGGAGCGGTTCACGGGAGTGAGCGTTTCTGGGGGCGAGGAGTAGCACCTAGAAAAGAGAATAATTTAGAGAAGAAAGATTAACGAGACCCTCGTTAATGAGATATAAATTGCTTAGAGGATAGCATAGCTATTGATTTAATGCAATTTAAGAGCTAGATAATAGCTTGAGTTAAGAGACGAACGACTTTTGCTGTTTAAGTTTCCAGAATAGATTGGGGATTTGAGTAGTGAGAGGGATCTGTTTAGATAAAATGGAGAGTTTGATCCTGGCTCAGGATGAACGCTGGCGGCGTGCTTAACACATGCAAGTCGAACGAGACTCTTTCGGGAGTCAAGTGGCGGACGGGTGAGTAACGCGTGAGGATCTGCCTATAGGACGGGGACAACATTGAGAAATCGATGCTAACACCGGATATGCCGAGAGGTGAAATATTAATAGCCTGTAGATGAACTCGCGTCTGATTAGCTAGTTGGTGGGGTAAGGGCCTACCAAGGCGACGATCAGTAGCTGGTCTGAGAGGACGATCAGCCACACTGGGACTGAGACACGGCCCAGACTCCTACGGGAGGCAGCAGTGGGGAATTTTCCGCAATGGGCGCAAGCCTGACGGAGCAACGCCGCGTGAGGGAGGAAGGCCTGTGGGTTGTAAACCTCTTTTCTCAGGGAAGAAGAACTGACGGTACCTGAGGAATCAGCATCGGCTAACTCCGTGCCAGCAGCCGCGGTAAGACGGAGGATGCAAGCGTTATCCGGAATTATTGGGCGTAAAGCGTCCGTAGGTGGTTATAAAAGTCTGTTGTTAAAGCCTGCAGCTCAACTGTGGATCGGCAATGGAAACTATATGACTTGAGTGTGGTAGGGGTAGAGGGAATTCCTAGTGTAGCGGTGAAATGCGTAGATATTAGGAAGAACACCAGTGGCGAAGGCGCTCTACTGGGCCATAACTGACACTGATGGACGAAAGCTAGGGGAGCGAAAGGGATTAGATACCCCTGTAGTCCTAGCTGTAAACGATGGATACTAGGTGTTGGCCGTATCGACCCGGTCAGTATCGAAGCAAACGCGTTAAGTATCCCGCCTGGGGAGTACGCACGCAAGTGTGAAACTCAAAGGAATTGACGGGGGCCCGCACAAGCGGTGGAGTATGTGGTTTAATTCGATGCAACGCGAAGAACCTTACCAGGGATTGACATCCTACGAACTTTTCTGAAAGGAGAAGGTGCCTTCGGGAACGTAGAGACAGGTGGTGCATGGCTGTCGTCAGCTCGTGTCGTGAGATGTTGGGTTAAGTCCCGCAACGAGCGCAACCCTCGTCCTTAGTTGCCATCATTAAGTTGGGCACTTTAAGGAGACTGCCGGTGACAAACCGGAGGAAGGTGGGGATGACGTCAAGTCATCATGCCCCTTACATCCTGGGCTACACACGTACTACAATGCTACGGACAAAGGGCAGCCAACCAGCGATGGTGCGCTAATCCCATAAACCGTGGCTCAGTTCAGATTGCAGGCTGCAACTCGCCTGCATGAAGGCGGAATCGCTAGTAATCGCAGGTCAGCATACTGCGGTGAATACGTTCCCGGGCCTTGTACACACCGCCCGTCACACCATGGAAGTT
>JAAUPS010000257.1 GCA_012033015.1 Phormidesmis sp. RL_2_1 | reverse complement strand
ACGAACGAGCCCCATCATCATCATCCCAAACGATGTTTTCAAGACGATGAATGACAATTCCATTTGCTTCCATGCGATGGTGGAAATGATGCATGTGATTACGCTCCATCATCGATGGAGGTCATCCAACGTATGAGGGATTTTTGCATTTCACAGCTTGATTTGATGAACCAGACGACACAAATAAATCGGAAGGGTTGTTCGTCAAGGCACTTTGCTTCTTTTGTACGACGTAATCGATTGACAAAGAAAGTTCCAGCCTTCTTGCTCTGCAGAGCGTCACGTAACAAAAGTGAAATACTAAACGGAAATCACTGCGGAAAAGCAGAGAAATTCTATTGGATGAGGCCTGGACCAACGACGCCGGCCGATAGAGGTGGTGGATGTGTGAGGTCGGTGCGTAATACGTAGAACGAAGTAGGAAGTACATCCTTTATTAGATATCGTATCTTTCAGCTCGAAGTATCACGCCTGCTCCCGGATCAAGGATACACGTACCGTAGTACAGGAGTGTGTATTCCTTCTGCTAAATACGGCCGCGTGAACACACAATAAAAGTAATGATGACAACAGCACAGCAACATCAACACATATATGTGATGGTTGGTGTAATTCGAAATGGAATGGCTATTCAATCCAAACAAACAACAACAAACTATTCGAATACTACTCCCCAAAACCGATGACAAGAACAACAGCGACACCTGTGGTGGCAGCGTTGACGGGAGTGGAGTGGAACGGTAAAACACGGAGTAGTGACAATAGTTTTAGTGAGCCAAGAAAGAAAGAAAAACATAACAACAACGACTCCAGTGGCCGACGGAGGATCAGTTGAAACAGGCGTCTCTAAGCTGGGCAGGTTGGAGCGAGCGGGCGCAGGGGCACTCGGCGCATTGGCCGGATCCGCAGTTCAGGCAGGGGCTCAACAGTGCCAAGCAGAACGGCGGGAACGGCCGCGTCGTCTGGAATTTCGCTGGGGAGATAGGCGATCGCCCCTTTGGTACGAATAGGGTTGAGCTGGTTACCCGCGGTGACCACGGGGCTAGCCGCGTCATTACAAATATCATAGGTTTTACCCTCGAAGTGATTCGCCCCGAGATCTTGGGGCTGACCAATGTCTGGCTGGGCGCGATCTTTTGTCCACAGGCCGATTTCTTGGTTGGCAAGCAGTTGGTTTTGGCGGAAAACGGGGCGAGCGCTGTGGGCCACCAATACCCCGGTGTGGTTTTCGGTAAGCTGATTATCCACAATCAAGGGGGCCGATTGGTCAAATAAGGAAATGCCCGTGCCTGTTTGCTGAAAGCGATTTTGGCGGATTTCGCCTTTGGCTTGCGATCGCAATGTCAGGCCAGTCGCCCCATTTTCAATAAATTCATTTTGAGAAATAAAAGGATGGGCAATCCCGGCAATCAGTGCGCCGTGCTGCTGAGATTGAACCAAGCGATTGCGGATGATTAATGCAGCTCCGGCGATGCTCAGCAGGCCGCTGCCTTGGGGGTTAGTAACCGTGACTTCGCGGATTTGAGCGCGATCGCCTAGCACCATGGTGACATTCACACTGGTGCCATTCACACTGGTGACATTCACACTATCGCCTGCTGGCGCACCTGCTAGCTGATAGCTACCGCCCCCCCGGACGATCACCGACGCGGCTGTTGTACCTGCTACGGTGACCCCATCTGGTACCACCAGCGGAAATTTCTCCTCGGCCTGGTAGGTGCTAGAGGCCAACTGCACAATGTCACCGGGCCGAGCTTGGGTCAGGGCATGGGTGATGGTTTTAAATGGGAATTTGCCGGTACCTTCGTGACTGTCTTGTCCGGTCGGACTCACATAAAGAACACTCATAGGGCAGACGAAGAATCAGGTAGAAACGAAACAACTCAGAGCACAAAACAGCCAGAACAAAACGCAAACGCAAAACGCAAACGCAAAAGCAAAGTGCGAAAGCAATATGCAAAAGCAACATGCAAAAGCAAAGTGCGAAAGGACGTCGTTATGTACTGTAGATAACCATAAAACGGCACCGCTCTCACGTATCACCTCCTACCGCTAGAATAGGCATAAGCTCATCTATGAGCAGGAATGCTGTTGGCAAGGCGAAAAACTGACTGATTGCAAAATTTCACCCGACAGCTCTCGTACGACTGCGCTTTCCAAACTTTTGACCTGCAATTTCTCACCTGCAATTTCTCACCCGCAATTTCTTTATGGCAGATTGGCTAGAACATACCGTCCATGTAGATGTGGATGCCCCGATAGAAAAAGTTTGGACGATGTGGTCGGATTTGGAGCAAATGCCCCAATGGATGAAATGGATTGATTCGGTCGAAATACTAGCCGATAACCCGGAGCTGTCTCGCTGGAAGCTGAACACTACAGGGCTTTCTTTCTCGTGGCTTTCGCGGATTGTCAAAGTCAGCCCGAAGCAAATTATTCAGTGGGAATCGGTGGATGGATTACCCAATCGAGGGGCCATTCGCTTCTATGGCCACAAGGACGGTAGTAGCACCGTCAAAATGACTATTGCCTACGCATTGCCTGCTATTTTGGCGCGGCTGATGATGAGTAATTCGTTTGTCGATCGGGTGGTTACCTCTACCTTGCAGGCTGATTTGGATCGGTTTAAGGCAATGGCCACAGAGGCTTGCCAGCAAGACATTTCGGAGCAGAGCAGTTAAACGCAACCTCCTTACTGATTATCTTGACTGCTCATCTCGCCAACGACTAGCCGAGTCAGCTCGTCGATACTAGACGTTTGGGATGTCAGATAGCTTGGGATGTCAGATAGAATGGTTGCAGAGTATAGGGATGCATGGCTCTGAACTTAACGCCAAATTTAGCCTTTAACGTAACGGTGGCGCTGCAGCAGTTGCGATCGCACCATCTCAAGGCCCTGTTCACCGAAACCTTGGGCTGGCAGAGCCTCGAAGCAAGCACTGCTAGCCAGTTGCCAACCTTGCCCAAGCATTTTTCCCTGCCAAGGTCGTGCTACATGCCGCTGGCGTACAAAGATAACGTCAGCGTCTGGCAAGTCAATTTTGTGGCTGACATGCCGTTCACTGCTGAGCTACGGCAGCAAGTTTATCAAGCGATCGCATCAACCCAACCCAACACAGTGCCCCTCGTTATTTTCGTTGATGCGACTCAAAGCCGCAGTCTGTGGTGCCAATCCTTGACACAAAGCGCTGTATACCTGTCAGGGCAACCTTCAGCCCTATGGTCCTTTCGCCTACGCCGCTTAGCGCAGGCAAGCCATGACAAGCAACCCCATCGAGCGCTTTTTCCAAGCCTACAGATTGATCAGGCCGCTGCTCACTATGAGATGTTTGAAAAACGGTTAGCGGACATCTACAACGGCATTAGCGGCATTAGCAATACTGCTGATAGGCAAGCGTATGCCGCGCTGACACTCCAACGGTTGATTTTTATCCAAAGCGTGCAACAAAAAGGTTGGCTCGAAGGTGATACATGGTACTTGCAAACACGCTTTGAGCAAGCCCGATCGAGCCGATCGCAACAAAACCGATCGCAGCCCAGCCAACTACAACAAAACCCATTACCATCACTACAAAAGCCAAAAGCGCAAACGCTCTTTTTTACTTCATGTTTGCAGCCGCTTTACCAGAGTTTGGCAATGCCCAGGTTAGAGCGTCCGCGGGCACTACAGCAGACTGTTGGCGCTGTTCCATTTTTGGGCCATTTATTTGACACCCATCGGTTAGAACAACAGTATCAGGCGATCGCCATTGACGATCAGTCTTTTGAAGCCTGTTTGGGTTGGCTGAGCGAACAAAGCAGCACTGATCGGCTAAACCCTTGGATGAACAGTG
Source organism: Phormidesmis sp. RL_2_1 (assembly GCA_012033015.1). Classification (GTDB taxonomy): domain Bacteria; phylum Cyanobacteriota; class Cyanobacteriia; order Phormidesmidales; family Phormidesmidaceae; genus Phormidesmis. The sequence continues at coordinate 3,332 of JAAUPS010000257.1, read as the reverse complement.
AGCTAAGCTATTTTTTGGAGCGCTATTTGGGCGCAGCAGAGACCAGCCCCAGACCAGCTACGTGGGCACACCGGCATTGGCTCAGGAGATGTGCGATCGCACCCTAGACGCCCTGATTCTCAACCGCCTAGAGATTGCCGAAGCAGCGCCATTCAACTCGCTTAACGACGTTCTATTCAGTGCCGACGCCAAGCTTTATCGCCGCCTCATCCAAGAGATTTTACCTACAGTGCATCTGCTTGATCCAGCCTGCGGTAGCGGTAATTTATTAGTGGCCTTACATCAACGGTTGAGTGAAATTTACAGCATCTTGACAGGCTATATGCAGCAAATCCAAGGCGCTCAGCTCACGCTCTGGAGAGAGACTCCCGCAGACAAAAACAACATCGAGCCGATTGATGCGATTGATGCGATTGATGCGATCGAACTCAGCGATTCAACAACAGAAAACCCATTACAAGATATTCAAAAGAAAGTTTTAAGGCACAACCTATATGGCGTTGAAATGCTACTAGGGGCCAGCGAAACAACAAGATTTCAGTTGTTATTGCACACCGTAGCGACAGCAAGGCATCCACAGGAATTAGAGCCTCTAGTTGATCTGACCTTTAACATCATGACCGGCAACAGCTTAATTGGCTTTATCACTGTAGATGAAGAACGCTTTGAGCAAATCAGCACAGCAGGCGATGTCAGTATTTTACAAGGCAATTTACTGCAACCTTTAGCTGCAGATAGCTATCAAACAATTTTGGCAGAGAAGAACTTAGCCCTAGAGCATTATCAGCATCGCAACCGAGCCCTCACCGAAGCTAGCAACATTCCTGACTATGCCATGGATGCCCTGCTTCGAGCAGACATTTTGCGCTTAAATGCCAAAGCACAACACAAACTCGATAGGCTGCTTCTCAATCACATGAGCCAGCAGCTCGGCATTGAATACAAAGCAATGCAGCTTACAGACAAACCGCAAAAGCAACCCCTCACCTTAGAAGACATTGATGTGCTGCAACCCTTTCACTGGGGCTATCACTTTAGCCACATCATAAAGCAAGGGGGATTTGACGCAGTGCTGTGTGTACCGCCTTGGGGCGCTTTGAAGCCCACACCTACAGAATTTTTTCAGCGCTTTCAAGATTTAGCCGCGGCCAAAGCCATCGATGCCTCAACGCTTAAAACCTCTAAGCGAGCACTGGCTACAGGCGATCCGGAGGTCACTCAGGCATGGCTGTTTTATCAAAATCAGTATGCCTATGTCACCCATTACTTTTACCGCAGTGACCAGTACGCAAACCAAAACCCGACAGCGAACGGCAAACCAGTGCGCCATCAGCTTGCCCAAGAGCGACTATTTACCGAGCGCTGTTTTAATTTATTAGCGCCTAACGGTCTTGGTGCGGTTGTTTTACCCGAACCACTGTCGAAAAATGCTAAGGCCAAAAAGCTACAGCAGCTTTTGCAGGCCATAGACGTCCCATACGATAAGTTGACCGGAAATAGCGTCGTTATTACCCATTGGATCAAGCCACAGCGAGTAGGCGTGAAATAGCGCTCCAGATGAAGATCTCCACATGAAGATCTCAATATGAAGATTTTGACAAGGCAACGATAAATTTACGGAACTGAGCCACAGTTATTGGTGAATGTTGTGACGTAAAGCTCTAAGTTATTTATAACAATATTCGCCCGTTCTCTAGGTTAAGTACTCAAGAGCTGCTGCTTAGGGCTTGCTGCTAAAGCTATCATCCTCAGCCGTTTCCTATCCCCTTTTCGACTCCATCATCAACTCCATCAGAACTTGTGAGTACGACCTATGGCGCTATCAAAAAAAGGAACCAGATTACCAATGGCGCGGTGTGAATCTGCCAAATATCAAATGCTCAGCAGTCAGTATGCTTTTCGCCGTAATTATACCTTACACCGTGATTGTACTGATACTCTTCAAAGAGTACCAACTCAATCTTTAAGACAAGATTCAAACCCAGATTCCAACCCAGAGCAGCCACAATCAAATCGCTATCCACTGATTTCAGTGGTGATTCCGGCCTATAACGCGTCAGCTTTCATCGCGAAAACCTTGGCATCGTTACTCGCTCAAACTTACCGTAACTTGGAAATATTGGTCGTAGATGATGGATCGAGCGATCGCACCACTGCCATTGTCAAAGCCATGGCCCAAGGCGACGCCCGTATCAAACTACTGCAACAGGCTAATGCAGGCGTTGCCGTAGCGCGCAATCGCGGCATCGCAGAAGCTCAAGGTGAATTTATCGCTCCGGTTGATGCAGATGATCTATGGTGTGCTGAGACGTTGGAGAAAATGCTTGCGGTGTTTCAGCGCGCCCATGATGGGGTGGGCGTTGTCTATGCCTGGTCAGTCGATATCGATGAACAGGATATGGCCACAGGTGGTTTCCATGTGGCAACTAGCGATGGCAATGTCTATAAAACCCTGCTTTGCCATAATTTTTAGGCAATGCAAGCTGTACGCTCATCCGTAAAGATTGCCTAGACAACATCGGCGGCTATGGAGCCCATTTCAAACAGCAAAATGCCCATGGCTGTGAAGATTGGGATCTCTACCTCAGACTGGCTGATCGGTATGAATTTGCGGTTGTACCAGAGTTTTTAGTGGGTTACCGGAAAACGATGAGCAGCATGTCTGGTGATTTTGAGCGGATGGCGCGATCGCAACAGCTCATGCTCACCAGCCTCCGGCGTAGCAATCCCAATCTTTCGCTCTACCTTCATCGACTATCTTGTAGCAGCTTTTATCTATACATCGCTCAGCAGTGTGATGCCTATTGTTTGCCCCATCAGACGCTGCAGTGGCTGCGGCGGGCAATAACAGTTGATCCGATGAGTACATTGAGCAGACCAGGGCTATATATTTTATGGATTAAGAACCTAGCTAGGCAATTGTTAAGAAATTCCCAGCAGGCCGCACAAAGAGCGGATACTTCTAGCATCCATACTTCTGTTATCCCTATGGTTAGAGGCGATACATCCCATGGCGCTACAGCTTGCGCGGTCATAGCCGCTCGACAAAAATTCACCGCTGGAAAATTTGGTTCAGGCTCTTTATCAGCGCTCTTTTACACCGGTCATTATCAAAAGTATAAAAACTATAAGACCTATGCTGTATCCGATTAAAGTTGTTGATATTGAACTCACGCAGCCCATTCCCACCTTTGAAGGGCTCGACCAATATATGGGCCTGCAAGGCCTCGTTCGCCTACACAATGTGCCGCTAGGATATGTCAAGGCACCTATTTCACTAGGACGCTGCACGGCTGCTACGCTTGGCAAACTTATTTTGGAGCACCATAGTC
>JAAUPS010000256.1 GCA_012033015.1 Phormidesmis sp. RL_2_1 | reverse complement strand
AATATGTTCGACTGTATTCACAGCGCTGGCTGTGGCGTTTCTATAAACTCTGATTATGGCTTCTAATCAGCCTTTAAGCTACCTGATAGACCGCGTAATATGAAAGCATCAAAGCCAAAGCGAGTGGTTCCTGATTGACCTGTTGCTCAAATTGCTTCACCATTGTGAGCGATCGCAACACTTCCTGAAAATTCGCCAGCTTCGGAACGAGTACTCAAATAGGCAGCGAGCTGAGCAATTTTATGAGAGAGCGGCTTTGCCAACGCCTCAGAGGTCAATGATATATCTGTTGCTAAACTAGCGGTTAGAGTTGTCATACTAGTCTTCTTGTTTACTCAGGAATAAAGTCTCTTTAAATCTAGCGGTGCTGCAAGCAAATCTCTATAGCGAAAGGGCACTAAAACTCATGACGCCTGTCACTTAAAGAATTCTTCTGGTTGCGGTTCATCATGTGCCTAAGGTTGCGCTGGCTTCAAACGTTCTGGCACGATGTCAATATCTGTGACCAAATAGGGCTGACCATTCAAGCACCGACGCAACTCATCTCTCACTTGAAGACCACTGTGCCATGTGGTGTTGGCAACAGAGCGACCCTCAATTTGGATGTCAAAACTCTGGACATCTTCCATCCCGGCTAATGCCGCATCAATAGTCGGCACAGCAAAAGCAATGACACCAAAGGGTAAATCGGGCAGTGAGTAATTAAATGCCTGTACCGTTGCCGGAGGGTAATCGTTTTGAATCAGCGTAACAACGACCATCTCCATGGTTTCAGGCTTTGGTATCGCGTCTGAGGCAAAGGTGAGCAAAGCCCCCTCGTAGTCGCCACCCGGCCCCGATAAATTGATCATCACTGGCGCGTCGTTAGCGGCTGGATCCATAGATGCCTTAAAAAAAGAGGCACACAATACTCACCCGGCGTTGTCTCCGCTTGCACTGAGGGAAACAGCGTCCAACTGCCCGACAGATATCTCAGATAATCTGGATCTTGTAGTAAATCTGTCTGTTGTTGTAGCTGAAGCATAGCAGCAGCAGCTTGAAATTCTAGCGCGGCCAGCTCTGGATCGTAATAGCTAGAATCTTCGCTCCCTTGATCATCTGGATAATCTTGATAATTTGGATCGGTATCACACAAAAGAACAGAGGCAACACCATTGCCGCCCTCGGTACTGCCTACGACTATCTCGCCAGGGCCAGCGGAACCACAGGGATATTCTGCATTTGCTGCTGGCGCGAAGATGGCTGCGATCGCTGCCAGTGGCAAACCAAACAGTGCGAGTTTGCTAGACAAGTTTTGAGATAAATTCATTGCCAGGTGATCCATTAATTTGAATGGAATGAATGTTTATTGGATGGCTCCCACACCGCTGATTTCGGGTATGCAGATCTCTATAACCACTATCATTGCAAGCAGTATCTTTTCTGCAAAGGTCACGTGATAAGTGACGAGCGTCATCCAATATAGCGTGTGCCGGATGCATTCTTACTTTGCTATACAAGCTGCGACCCCGTTGGCGGTTTAGTGCCAATCCCATACATTGCGCTTTAGGACATGGGCACAGTTAAGGCTATCAATGCGGTATCACGCCTCTAGCGATCGCCCATGTCCTAGAGCTAAGTGACCACAGCTATCGTGAGGTGTCAGAGTCATCAGCGGTGTGAGCGGCGGTGTGAGCGGCGGGTTGAGGGCAGGTGATATCTTTGGCGATCGCAAACAGTCCTTTTTCATTGACCGTTGCCACCGAGCGGGTGGTAATTTCTCGGCGATCGCCATTCGGCCCAAAGCTAATTTTGAGCCCTTCAAGCACATCGCTAGCGGGCGCGGCCCCTGCGATAATGTCTGTGTCAAACAGCTTTTGGCGAATATCACTGCGCGTCATCATAGCCTTGTTGTCACTTGGCAAAGTCGAGACCAGCACCTGCACCGCTTCATAGGCTAGCGCCGTTCGTCGATTGAGATCGCCGCCCCAATATTCGCGGATCTGTTGGGCAAATGCCTCAGCCCCACACATGGCAGGGTGCCAATCGACAGCGATAAATAGGTGATTGATCAGAGCCTCTTTGCCCTCAGTGAGTACCTTTTGTAAATAGAGTGTGTTGGCCCCTAGGATGGGCTTTTCACCGTTATTAAGCTGGATAATGCGAATAGATTTATTCAGGGCAATGCTGTTGTCAGTGCCGCCATCGGGAAGCAGGGCTAAGGCATCGGCATCAGCGACCTGAGGCGGTAGTCGCTCCGTGTTAAAGCTGGCATCTGAAAGGTCGAAAGCACCAATAACATCGGCGTTGTAGGACTTAGAGACCTCTTGAAACTGCTCGAACATGTCCTGGCTAAACAGCTCTTGACTATTGTAAAAAACAACTATTTTAGGCTGGGTAATTTTAAGATCTTGCGTGAGATATTCGACTAGGGTAATCGCCTCTATGCGGGTGCTGGAAACGGTGCGAAAGAAAATCCGGCTCTGGCCGTCACCGCAGTTGGCTGGGAGATTGACCATGGTGCTGGTCGGGGCGATTAAAACCAATTTATTAGGAGAGTAGACCTTCAGCGCCTCGCAGGTGTTAGGTGAGGTGTAATGGCCCACGACTGCCAAAATATCTGGGTTATCTGAGAGGGCTTGGGCAATTTGCTGGGCCTGCTCGCGGTTGTTGCCATCATTGGCAATCATGACCATCAAGTTTACGCCCCGCTTGACTGCAATATCTTGAGCTTGGGCAACCCCGGCGACAATATTCATCCCTGGATCGTTGTTCAATGGGGCGGCTACTGCAATGGTATAGATTTGCTGATCAAGATGGTCTGCCTGACGTTTTTTCACCAGCGCATTGTTACGGTAAATCAAGACTTCTGGATCTTGTAGGGCCGCTAAAGCGGTTGTGCGGGCGGTGCCTTCAGCCGCTTTGTTTTGTCTGGCTTGGCTGCGGAGGGTGTCAAAAAGGTTAACCGCATCGGCGTAGTCGCCCTTGGCAAAAGACTCAATACCTTTGGCTTTGAGTGAATAGTATGAATCGCTCAGCACAACTTTGCTGCCCTGCAGCGCTTGAGCACCACTAGAGATGAGGCCCTCTACTGGTAACCGCTGGCAGGTGGGGAACAGCGCTGGTGCAAGCTGGCAGTGATGGGTAACCACGAGCGGCAATCCTACTACCGCGAGGGTGACGGCAAGGCCCAAGGCCCAGAGCTGTTGCTGCCGTCTCATCCCAAGGAGTTGAGTTCGCAGCCATGAAAGAGGCGAAAATGCTGCTGGGGGCAACACCAGATCAGGGGCACTCGGGTTGAGATAGGCAATTGGCAACCAAGAGGCTGCCGGAAATGCACCTTGCTCAAAAGCTAGCCGTCGCCTTGCCCGCAGCAGGGCTTGGGAAAGCGGGCAGCCTCGAGTAAATTCTTCGAGAAAAATCTTTAAAAACAAGCAGGCAATATCATCGGGAACAGGTTCTCTCATCACAATGATGTTTTGAATGCCCGCTTGGGTTAAAAAGTCAGCAATGCCCAATCCATCGCAAGAGTTGAAGATGGCTAGCTTGAGGCCATTTTTTTGGGCACTAGCAAGGCTTTGTCGCAAATCTTCGAGCCGCAAAGAAGCATTTTGCCTGATCTGTATTTGGCCGCCATTTTCTGTGCTAGAGCTATGGCCAGCGAAGCATAAAATATCCCACTGATGGTCGCACAGTAGCCGGTAGAGGGTGTCGTTGTCGGGTTCTGATACTTGGGTAATGCGAGCCCCGTTGCGTCTGAGCGATCGCAACGCTGTGGCATCTTGTTCTAAGTTCAGTCCGCCCGCGCTGCTGCCAAAAATAGCCAACACGTTAAGTGGCTTTTTGAGTGGTGCTTCGGCTCGGCTGTATTGATTAAATAGGGCAAATTCTCGGTTGGGCAGTTCTCCATCAAATTCCCAAAGGTGATAGGGCAGGCGTGCCAATATATCTTGATCGGCTGAACCGTCGCTATGAATGATGATGGGCACGGATGCATTTTGTCGAATACCGATATTTTTCACCATGCGATCGCGCAGTTGGTCAAAAGCATGATGGCTAAACCAGTCTTTGCAATACGCTTCTAGCTTTTCAGCGGCGACTTTCCAACAGGCGAGCTGTTCAGCATCTGAAATATGGGTATTTTGGGCCGCTACAGGGGCAAGTCGATGCTGTCCTCGGCGGCTGCCCTCATGGGATTGGGCCTGCCACTGCCTGTAGCGCGCGCGCATATCAGGAGCGGGCGGCAGCTTAAAAGCCTCACGCTTGCTCCGGTGAATGGTGCGATGGTTTTCTAAAATTTCAACCGTAGCGCTAAAACCCTCGGCAAAGCTGCCGCTGTTAATGTGGAGCACAACCGCGAAATGATTAGCCCGATGGGCGGCGCTACGGGCACTATCAGCAGTGTTAAAAGAAAACCGTATCATCGATTAATAGGCTACATAGCTTAAGAGGGCTGGGCTTAAGAGGGCTGGGCTTAAGAGGGCTGGCGCAAAATAATATCTCGGGCGAAGCAAGGGGAAAACGGGACAAGGTGAACGGAGGAGCTGATTGAGGTTATAAGTCTCTTAGGGCAAGTCTCTTAGGGACTGAGTGGGCACTTACTAGAATCTGACTAGAACCTGACTGGAGACTGACTGGAGATTGGCTGGAGATTGGCTGGAGATTGGCTAGAGGCTTCATTTTAGACGATGAAGTTCTCTGTAAAATGAGCTTCATCGAGCGTAATGCAAAGGCTGAAACGATCGCCCTCATCGGCGGTAAATTTGAACTGAATATAGTTATCTTGGGCTCTAGCGGCAATGTCAAAAAAAGTATTGTCGTTTTCATCTAGGCCAGTGAGCCTCAACCCCATCGGCAAATGTGTGGTTAGATCAGCGGTGTCTTTGAAGGGATATAGGCGCGTTAAGATCAACAATGTATGATCTGGTTTTGCCAGTACCCCCACAGCTAAGGCCACAGGGTGGCCATTGAGGTAAAGTCCTAAATCTTTTGCACTCATCACCGGACAGTCGGGGTGGGCCGGATTTATTTCCCACAACAGCTCAGCCGCCTGCCACCGGATATTGTCGTTTTGCGTGGTTTTTAGCAGTTGGGCGAGCGTGGCTTGATCGCTGTGTTCTAGGTTTAGCTGCTGGTTGGCTAAAGATCGATCAAGATCGGCAGCCTGTTGACGATAGAGGTTATCGAGCCGTTGGCGTAAGCTGTCTTCTCGGCGAGCCAGTGGCGCTGCGTGCAAAACGGTTGTGCCCATACGGTGTAATAGATCGGCAGGTGGCTGCCAATCGGGTTCGAATAGGTGATTGAGCCACTGGCGAATTTTAATGGCAGGTGCTTCAGGTGGCTCCGCTAAAAAGAGACCTACTAGCTCATCTAAAGGATGAAGGTAGCTCAGAGGGAGCGTTTCAACGCAGACAGATGCGACAAAGCCAATCAGGTGAGCGATTTGGTAGGGCGCATCGAGCTGGATCACCACATAGCCTAGGCGATCGCTATGCACGTCATGGGGGACAAAGCAGGTGCGATCGCCCGCCTGAATCGCTCGACATTCTAAGCTGCCTTGCAAGCTCGGGATGTACAAATCAGCCACATTTCCTATCACACGCGCTAACGGGTGCCAGCTCTGGCTGTTGGCTACCGTGGTGGCAATGCCCAAGCGCTGTAAGTATCGCTGGGTCATCAGCACCGCTAGGGTGTTGCGATACACCTGGGCTGAGGTGGCGGCAGTCGGCTGCTGGGCGGCAAACTGATGGGCCAGATGGCGATCGCACGGATCAATCGCTATCGATATCGCAGGGGGAAGCGCCATAGAATCTGGGGCGCAAGCATCTTCAGCAGAATGAGTCATGGGTTGGAATCAAAAAAGGTGTGCACAATTAACGGCAACTAATCGGCCATAAAGGCTTTGAAATGGGTAAAACAGCGCCGCTTACAAAAGCGTTCTAGGACATCAGGCTGGAGATCATAGACGCGGGCGATCGCCGCCCAGTCAAACTCGCGCATCTCCTTCATCACCATCAAAATCTCAATCAACAGCGCCTGACAATTCATCTGCGGATGTTCTCTCATCCGGCATGTCATCAGTTGCTGGTTATCTTGCACCAAGGCCAACCACTCATCTACCGTTTCCTGCCATTGATCTGGCGTTGGTGCAGGCGGTTCACTCCAGCGCTTATCCGTGGATAATAACGGCATCTGGCGCTGGCGACTCACCTCCACAATCATCCATCTCAGCTTGTAGTTAAACCAAGTTGTAAAGCTAGCCTTTTGCGGATCATAGGTATGGAATTGATCCATAAACCAAGCCCAGGTTTTGGCATAGGCCTCTTCATAAATATCAGGCAAGAGGGCACCGCCGCGCCAAAGAGATTGCGAACACTTCATCAGCGCCACAATCAAATTCAGCACCTGAATAGCCCCATCAGGCGGTAGCGTATGGATTGGCCCACGCAGAGCACGCCACTGCGCAAACAGCCACTGGCGTGCCGAAATATCTTTTAAAATCGCCCGAGCGATTTTGGGTTGTTGAAGCAGTCGCCGCCGCGCTGGTGGGCTATTGAGCGCTGAATCAAGCAAATCAATCAGCGGAGTGTGGTTTTTGGGGACATTTTGAGGGGCATGTTGAGGGGCATTTTGAGGGGCATCGGGTTGATTGGCCATTGGGATTGCACTGCCCCCAACCGGTGAGTGAGTAAGTGAGCGTAACATGGATGAACATTGCACAAGTTGCTACTGACCCCAATTCGTTTAAGGGGTTATCCGCATTTAACCCATCCATCAAACCCAATATTTACATAAATTTACATACGGGCAACATACGGACAGATACCGATAAAGATTCAGTATGAGAACACCAGATCTCACTTTGACTTATCCTGATATAGCTATAGCAAAGTAAGGATGCATTCTTCTTTTGTCTTGGTGAGCATTCCTTGTCTTGGTGAGCATTCCTTAGCGCCGTAGGACGACGCAGGGTCTCGCCGTACGCCGCCGTCGGGTCTCACCGCTGTTCGTCGAGTGAGCCGCTGCGAGTCAAGGCTTCTAGCGTTGGCGTAGCCTTGACGAGAGAATCACTATGGTCCTAACTCACTCGACAAAAGCTATAGTAGGCTCGTTCAGTCGGTATTACATCGGTTACCATGCGCTTACCTAAAGATTCGCTCACCCATGCGCTTACCTGAAGATAACGACA
>JAAUPS010000055.1 GCA_012033015.1 Phormidesmis sp. RL_2_1 | reverse complement strand
CAAGACAAAGGCTAGAGCCAACCATTTGCCTAAAAACCACGCCATTCTTGCGCACACCTCGCCAAAACTTTTGACGCCGCGTTGAATCAGCCCAAAATATCCAGACAACCGGCTTGGGATGACGGATGGCACTGCCTGCACAGCCCCCATTGCTAGCTACGTCTTTCAGGGGGGCGGTAAACGATGCCACCGCAATACCTGAACGGATGATCGCCAGGGTTCCAAAGCCACCCAGCAAGCCAATGGCAATGGTAGCAACGGTTTTGGCGATGGCAAATTGCAACCCTAAGGTGCCTACAGTGAGCAAAAACATGGACGGATCCATCAATGGGGAGGATAACCAAAAAGCCATCACGCCAGCTACCGGTACGCCCATGGACAACAGCGCGGCGATCAGCGGAATCACACCGCAGGAGCAAAAGGGGGAAAACGCGCCCAACAGTGCTGCAACCGGAATCATCACCGACACCCGTCCTTGGAACGCTTTGGCAATTAAATTATCAGCGCCGCTAGCTTGGGCGTAGGCGGCGATGCCAATAGACAGCAGCAGAAAGGGTGCTACCTCCAAAAGGTGCTGCAGGGTGAGGCGCAAGCTGGTGAAGGCTTGGTTGGGGATAAAAATTATCAGAGTAAGGAAAATCAGTGCGATCGCCAAAGCCACCCCGTCCCATTGGCGAAGGCTGTGATTGAGTCGAGCCAGCGTATTAGCAGATATCAAGATTTCCTCCTTGAGGTTGGGGCATTTACTATTGTCCGAACTCACTCGACAGAAGCTATAAGTTATCAAATCACTGACACTCGTCAGCCCTCAGCACGACCTTCAGCCACCACTTGGCCCACATGCTGAGGGCTGAGACATGATTGCGGGTGCAGCACTCCTCAAATAAAAAATCAAGCAGGCGGGTCAGCGCCTTGTCATTAACGCTGTACCAAATCCACTGCCGATCTTTGCGTGGGGAAACAATGCCAACTTGACGCAACTTGTCGAGATGGTGAGATAGGGTTGCTCCCGCAATGCCCAATGCCTTTTGAATGTCTCCGGCAGGCAAGCCTTGGGGATAGGCAGACAAGAGCAACCGCACAATTTTTAGACGCGAAGGTTGCCCTAACGCAGCAAAGGCAGCCGCAATATCGTCAATAGACGGCTGGGCAGATGGCTGGGCAGACGGCTGAGCAAAATCATTTATTTTCATATTTCTATGATTATAGAAATAAAAGATCCTGTCAATTGAAAACCCCTCAGATGCTATGGCGCAATTATCGATAGTAAAAATTGAAATTTTTGAGGGCGATGAGCCGAGATTTATTGAGTCGATAATGGTAGCTGACGCTGCGCATTAATTTGTCGAGTGCAGGGTTTTTGGGCTTTGCCACAGCAGATGGTTGGCAGACTCTAGAGACATCTAAATGCTCGCTGCCTTGCTGAATGCTCGCTAACCAATCAGGCGCTGTGATCGCAAGACCTGCTTTGGCAGCGGCCAAACCAATGGCATTACCTTCACCAGAATGTAGACCGTTTAGTTCTAGATAGCGGGCAAGTCTATCCCACTGCTGAATAAAGTCTGCGGCCTGTTTACCCTCGGCGGTAATGGCAAACAAGGCTTCGCCTACAAAGGTAATGCTGTTGGGATCAAGCTCGAGCTTGTGAGCAAGCTTTTTAAGATGGGTTAGCCTACCGGGATTGTATTTTTGTGAATGCTCAACCATGTTGGCGAGATAGGAGCCTGCAATACCAACCGATTGATCTATGCTTTCGGGAAAGGGGGCAGTAATTTTGGTGTCGGCATCTATCTGGATGACGGTTTTGAACTGCTGTAAGGCTTTTTCGATGACAAAACGTTTGTCGTTGTAGCAGTGCAGGACGCCTTTTTTTTGCAGTTTGAAAGCGAAGACGTTGCTGCAGTCACGAAAGGTGTCGGGATGGTCGGTGCCAATTACTAGGGTGGTTTCTGGAGAGTGTTGCGCTATGTCGGCGGCCAAGTTTTTGGCTAGCTGCTGGTACTTAGGATTGAACGCGAGGACGCTAAAGCAGACACTTTTATCCATAGAGAAACTCCAGAGAAACTCCCTTCACTACTTAGCGCCATTGAAGCTACTCAGTGCCATTGTCTGAGATATGGGCTATTCCCATTATGCCTTTGGTTCCGTCATGCTGAGTGTGAGAGGTTAGACAAGTGTGAGAGTTTAGACAAGTGTGAGGGGTTAGACAAGACCTCTGAGTCTATGCTGCTCAGGCTGTTAAAGACATCGCGATCGCAGATAGGCCCAACGAACCCAACTAAACTGTAGATCAAGATAGCGGGTCAAGATAGCAGGTCAAGATAGCGTCAATGCCACAGCAAAGCACAGCCTTGCCGTGGCGTTTTATAGCAAAGATAAGAATGCATCCGCTAGTCGCTGCTAAAACAAATCCTTATCAGTGACCGCACCTTGGCTACTGGAAGACACAAGCTTTGCATACTTTGCCAACACACCGCGCTCATAGCGAGGCTTGGGTGGGCTCCATTGGGCTTTGCGGCGGGCTAGTTCATCATCGGAGACATTCAGTTGTAGCAGTAGCTTATCAGCGTCAATCGTAATCAAATCGCCTTCGTTAACCAGCGCGATCGCACCGCCTACAGCCGCCTCTGGCGCAACATGACCCACCACCATGCCATAAGTACCGCCGGAAAACCGCCCATCGGTAATCAGCCCAACTGAATCACCAAGTCCGGCACCGATAATAGCTGAGGTCGGCGCAAGCATTTCCCGCATTCCTGGGCCACCTTTTGGCCCTTCATAGCGCACCACAATCACATCTCCTGCATTGATTTTGTTCGCCAAGATCGCCGCTAGGCAATCTTCTTCCGATTCAAACACGCGGGCAGGGCCAGTGATACTGCGGTTTTTAATGCCCGTCAACTTAGAGACACCGCCTTCAGGCGCTAAATTGCCCTTCAAAATGCCCAAATGCCCCTGGGCATAAATCGGCTGGTTAAACGGGCGAATGACGTCTTGATCGCCAGCGGGCTGATCGGGCACATCTGCTAAGATTTCTGCCACGGTTTCGCCGCTGATAGTGAGGGCATCGCCGTGGAGAAGGCCCTGATTAAGCAGCATTTTCATCACTTGAGGAATGCCGCCCACTTTGTGCAAATCGGTGGCGACGTAACGCCCCGAAGGCTTGAGATCGCAAAACACGGGGACTTTTTGGCGGATGGATTCAAAGTCGTCAATCGTGAGATCAACGCCAATGGTGTGGGCAATTGCCAACAAATGCAGCACTGAATTTGTTGAACCGCCCACCGCCATAATGACCGCCATCGCATTCTCAAAAGCTTTACGCGTGAGCAAATCTTTGGGCAAAATCTGCTGCTGAATCGCTTTGACCAAAGTAAAAGCAGACTGCTCACTGCTGAGTGCTTTTTCCTCATCTTCAGCCGCCATGGTGGAAGATCCTGGCAGGCTCAGGCCCATCGCTTCAATCGCTGAAGACATCGTGTTCGCTGTAAACATGCCGCCACAAGAACCGGCCCCTGGGCAAGCGTTGCGCTCTACCGCGTCGAGGCGGTTTTTATCGATTTTACCTGCGCTGTATTGACCGACGGCCTCGAAGGCACTGACTACTGTCAGATCTTCGCCATCTAAGTGACCCGGTTTAATCGTGCCGCCATAGACAAATATCGACGGGATGTTCATGCGGGCGATCGCAATGACTGCCCCTGGCATGTTTTTATCGCAGCCCCCAATCGCCAGCACCGCGTCCATACTTTGCCCTGTACAGGCCGTCTCAATAGAATCAGCAATCACCTCACGAGATACTAAGGAATATTTCATACCTTCTGTGCCCATGGAAATGCCGTCACTGATGGTGATGGTGCCGAACATTTGCGGCATCGCCCCAGCTTCGCGCAAGGCGGCTTCAGCCCGAATCGCCAGGGAATTAATCCCCATATTGCAAGGCGTAATCGTGCTATAGCCATTGGCAAGGCCCACTATGGGCTTATTAAAATCCCCATCTTGAAAGCCGACAGCCCTCAGCATCGCTCGGTTAGGCGCCCGCTGTACGCCTTGGGTGACGACCTGACTTTTGCGATTATCTGACATTCGAGACTTCTCCAAGTGTTGAGAGCAGCGCTTTGAGCACGGCGTTTAGAAGAGCGGTGTTTTCAAGCGGCTGATGTGCAGTCTTCTATTTTTACAGAACACTCGCCGCTAGCACCCATCGAAATTCATTTTTTCTGAAGATCTGCAATATTTACAGGCAATATTTACAGGCATCCAAACCTTATAGTAGCGAGACCTTATAGTAGCGAGCGGCTGATAGCGAACGGCTTAAGGGGCCATTAACAACGGAAAGGGCAGCCAGGGAAAGGGGGATCGCAACACCGTCACGACGTGGTTAGCCTGCAAATGAACGGCCATGGCCTGCTGCCACTGATGGCGATTGTCAAGTGCTTGTAAGTAGCTGAGGGCAATGAGTCTACTGGCGATGGTGGGCTGTTTGTTGGCAGATATCCGGGTGGTCACAGCAAGCCAACTGCGAATACTGCTAGGCAGCGTTTGGGTCAGTCGCAGTGGCAGCATGGGGGTCGAAAAGGACTGGACATAGGCTGGACTCAAAAAGGGGCTGTATTGAGCTGCTTCAGGCGATCGCTGCTGCACAAAACTCAATGTCAACCCTTGCAAGAGCCGCCGCAACTGGGCCGTTTCCGCCACCGGCAATTCGGACATAAAAGGCAGATCACTCAATGCCGGATTGACATTGTTTGGATCGCCAACACTGAGATGAGTGCCACCGATCACGGCCAGAAGATACTTGGGGCCAGCGAGCTGGGTAAAGGGGCGGAGCTGCTGATCTAATGTGGGAGTAACGCTATCTTGGGTGCCGGTGAGCAGCAAGGTGGGAACGGTGACTTGTGATAAACCCGCTTCACCAAATAGCTTGCCAATCAGCGGGTTCATGGCGATCACCTGCTGAATGCGATCATCCCTGAGATCGGCCATTGGTTCGGGTAAGTCCACAGCGGCACACTGGAGCCAGTCAGCCGGAGAAATGCCCAATGGTTGAATATTCTGACAAAAGCTTTGCAGCGATCGCAGATCCAACCTTGCTCCGGCTAAGGCTAAGCCGGTGTAGCCCCCCAAGGAATGGCCAATGATGGTGACATCTTCAGTATTAAACAGGTCTTTGTAAAAAGAGCTGCCCTGGCTAATTTGCGTCAGCCTATCGAGCACAAAGGTGATATCCCGAGGGCGATCTAAAAACTCGGTTGCAGGCAACAGACGGCTAGGAGACTCAGCCATATCCGGATCTAACGACAGATCTAGGAGGGCCTGCACATTACTGCCAGGATGTTCCACCGAAACGACCGTCAAACCATGGGAGGCTAAGTGTTTGGCAATATAATCCAAAAAAAAGCGATCGGCACCAAAGCCATGGGAGAGCACGACCATCGGCCCAACCGTTTGGTCTTGGAGATCTCGACTCCAGTGCACTTCTACCGGAATCACACGCTGGCGATCGAGATCGCGCAGCGTTAGGGTACGTTGTGAGACCTCTAGCAGACCAGGCATCGTCGGATCGAGGTGATTTGCCAGGGCAACCGCGCCATCAACGGCCAACTCTTGCTCTAGCAAACCGCTGAGTGAACGACTCTCCAACGCTGAAAGATTAAATTGGGAGACTAGGGCGATCGCCGTACTGAGATCCAACTCCAAGGTTTCTTGGGGTATGGCGCGTAAAATGCCCAAAACACTGAGCCCATGGGTCTGACTAGCGGCCAACCGAATGGCGGCCTGTAACTGGGGTAGACCTAAATTAGGCGCGATCGCAGTAAGCGCCTCTAACAGCAGATCGCCATTGGCAGAGGCCAATATCTCTTCGATCATGCGATCGCCCATCTGCGGATCAAGATCCAAGGTTTGCTGCAAACTAAGCTGTACCTGAGGAGACAAAAACCGCTGATAAAGCCGTAAATTGGGCGGCACTTGACCCGTTCGAGCAAAGGTTTCCAAATCGCTCAGCTCAACCACCTGACTCAAAGGGCCAACTTTGACCACCAATCGCTCAGCCGCAACACCAGGAGCAGCGGCTAAAGCCGCCAGAGTCATGCCAAGCCCCACACCCCAGCCCAAACGGCGTCGAAAGCCCAAGCCAAGGGCCACATATCCTGTCTTTACAGCTTGCGCTAACGGTGAATAAGCCTTCACCCACCAGGCTTTAGGTATCGAGCGAGCGGCACAGAGGCGATCGGAGGCTGGGCTTAAACTCATAAACACAGGGCTTGACCCGAACAGTGGGCAAAAGTTGTCAGTAATCAGTAATAAGGTTTTAGTGAAGTCTCTGAACTTTGCCCAAAACCGACCTCAGGCAAGACCAACAGGACTAAGGCACGCACAAAGAAGACTTGATATAAATATCTTACCCACTTACTCCATGCTATTCGGTACTGCTATAGACACAATAAAAGTCACGATGATGAATAAGTGACCTAGAATTAGGGCCTAGCAAATCGCTAGCAAATCTACAGATAAACCAGCACTTTAATACCTTAGATACAGTATTTTTTCGGGAGCATTTTAATGGCTGATCCAGACAAGCAACAACAGCTAGATAAGTTTTTAACGCCCCGGAGTAAGTACCAGGGAGAATTTACCCCTGAAAACCTGGCATTCAATGCCAATTTGCAGGAATTTGCCCAGCGAGTAGCTTTAATTTGCGCCCTGGAAACGGGTGGCAAGGTTAGTAGCGTTGAGGCTTACAACGATATTAAGCAACTTTGGAAAGAGCTCAAGGCTTCTAAAAAAAGTTTGATTCATGATTCACCAGAAGAGTAGCGCCTAGCCTGGATGCGAATGGGGCTGCAAATGGGGCTGCAAACGGGAAGATGAACCGGCAAAGTATGTCATTACAATGTTGACAATCCGTTCAGCGGCACGGCCATCACCAAACGGGTTGATGGCTTTGGCCATTGCCGAGTAGGCACTTGGATCACTGAGGAGTTCTGATGCAGCAGCCACCACTGTTGCGGGTTCAGTGCCGACCAATTTGGCTGTGCCAGAGGCGATCGCCTCTGGTCGTTCAGTCGTCTCTCTGAGCACCAATACCGGTTTACCTAGTCCTGGGGCCTCCTCCTGCAGTCCACCAGAATCCGTCAGCAATAGCGTGCAGCGCTTCATCGCGCCGACCAGCTCGGCGTAGTCTAAAGGCTCTACCAAAAACGCGCGAGGATGACTCTCAAGCGCAGCTTTTAGCGGCTCACGAACGGTAGGATTACGGTGCAGCGGGAGGAGCAACGCGGTGTCTGGAAAGCGCTCTAAAATCTGGAGAAAGCCTTGGGCAATATCCGCTAAAGGTGCGCCCCAGTTTTCTCGACGATGCACGGTGGCAAGAATGACCCGATGTTGGCTCCAATCTAGTCCCGGCACCTCACAATCAGGGGACTGATCAGCTACGGTTAACAGCGCATCAATCACCGTATTGCCCGTTTGGTAAATACCCCTCAAAACGCCAGAAGCTTTCAGATTGTTTACAGAGGTCTCCGTCGGGGCAAAGTGCAAGGTTGCAATTTGTGAGACGAGGCGACGGTTTGCTTCTTCAGGAAAGGGATTTAAAATATCGTCGGTGCGCAGTCCGGCTTCGACATGGCCCACCGGAATTTTTTGATAAAACGCGGCGAGGGCAGCAGCAAAGGCAGTGGTGGTATCGCCTTGGGCAATGACAATGTCGGGCCGGATTTGGGTAAATAGGGTTTCGAGCCCTTTCAGGCTGCGGCAGGTGATATCACTCAGGGTTTGGCGGGGCTGCATGATGTCTAAATTGTGGTCGGCCTGCAGCTTAAAGAGCGACATCACCTGAGCGACCATTTCTCGATGTTGGCCGGTGAGGACAACTTGGGTGTCAACCTGAGGAAGCTGCCGAAAGCTGCGGATTACAGGCGCGAGTTTGATCGCCTCAGGGCGAGTGCCTAAAGTGATGCAAACCTTGATTCTGGCAGATTCTGAAGCAGATTCTGAGGCAGATTCTGAGGCCGGTGCTGAAGCAGGTGATGGAGCCGGTATGGGAAAGGGAGGATTAGCCATTGCGATCGCTGCGAATACCTTGAAAAATGAAGACAACAAGAGACTCATCAGGATAACGTGAACAGAGCAATCTTAAGATACTGCTGCCCATGAAACATGCGATCGCCCTGACCCCAACCCATCTCCAAACGCTGGATCTCAGTCCTGCACAGCAGGTCATTGAGCCCATCTTAGCGAGCCATCACAGCAACTCAAGCGGCTCAACCCACTCAACGCCAAATGACCTTGACCTTACCGTCAGCTTTGAAATCGACTTTCCTCGCGAAGCCAGCGACCCGCGTGAACTTTCAGAGATTCCCCAAGTGCGCCTGTGGTTCATCCGGCTCGATAGCCAATATCCTTGGCTACCGCTTTACCTGGACTGGGAAACCGGTGAACTCAGCCGCTACACGGCCATGCTCGTGCCCCATCAGTTCAGTCCAATCGACGGCATTCGCTATAACCCCGAGGCGCTCGAAATATTTGTTATGAGCAAAGTATTTACCCTTAGCCATTGGCTCAAAGCCCAAGGCGCGGACGGACGATCTGCCCCCGGCGGCGCTGCCCCGGCGCGCCTCAAATTCATGACCCAAATGCTGGGCTACGAGCTAGATGATGGCCTATTTAGTTTGTTGTAAAGTGCCCTTTAGCACATACAATTCTGGGACATAAAGCAGTTAGGGACAAGCTGCGCCCTCGTGATCAGGCAAGCTTGTTGGGTTCAGCTTAGGAGTTAAGGAGCGCACAATAGCGCAGTATTTAGATATGACAGTTTTAGGAGAATTTGTAGGCCATACAGCGCTACTGCTAATACTCATTGGCATTGCCGCCTACCTCTTGATCGAATGGCAGTACAGCCAACGTCCCGGCAATGATCTAGAGCTAAGCGCCACCGACTGGAACCTAGACACCTACGAAAATAACCATTACGCCATCTCCCTCGATACCGTTTTCACCAACCGCACCCGCACCCTAGAAATTTTCATTCCCGAAATCAAGGTTGAATACCAACTACTCTCCGGCGGGAGTTTAGCAGACATCCACGTCAAAACTCAGTTCATTCCCCAGCATGAAGACTTTCCTGCCCGCCCAGATAACTACTGGTTTGCCTACATTGTCAAAGTTGGCAAAACCACCCAAGCCCAGCTCAAAGTAGACATCACAGGCACCGACCTCAGCCACCTCAAATCCCTTTGGCTGCAAGTGCACTACATCACCTATGGCCCCGAAGGTCGCATTCCCAAAACTGCTCACCTGATCATTCCACTCAAATTTCCCAAACCTGAAGCGGCCAATAACTGGCGTGAAAACAGCGTTGCCAAGGTTTTGCCCGTACCCACCCACCTGCTGACCAACCTCGACGATACGGTTGAAATTATTAAGCACTACGTCAAGCCTATTGCCCAGGCAGGCGATATCGTCACCATCGGCGAAACCCCTGTGGCCATTATGCAAAACCGCCTGCGCCATCCCAACACCGTCAAGCCGGGTTGGCTCGCAAAGCGGCTGTGCTACTACTTTATGCCGACCTCTAGCTTAGCGACAGCCTGCGGTATGCAAACCCTGATAGAGATCTCTGGGCCATGGCAGGTAGCCTCAGCCTTTTTGATTGGGGCGGTAGCCAAAATTTTTGGCAAACCAGGCATGTTCTATCAGTTAGCGGGAGAGCAAGCGCGCCTAATTGATGATGTGACAGGCACCCTGCCGCCATTTGATCAATTTATTGTGCTTGGCCCCGAGCATTCCCAGCGCCTAGTCGATCGAATCTTTCAAGAAACCGGGCTCAAAGCGGCCATCGTCGATGTCAATGATTTGAAAGCGGTTAAAATATTAGCAGCTACCGCAGGTACCGATCAGACCATGCTAACCAGCGCTCTGTTGGATAATCCAGCCGGTAATGCAGACGAGCAGACGCCGGTTGTGCTCATCCGCCCTAAGGTTCAACCCTCAGTTCAACCCTCGGTTCAACCCTCATAAGAACGCCCATGACTCGCAGCAACTCGCCAGATGACGGCTTGTTTATCCGCTCCATTCACCTGCGTGATTTGGACAATTTGAGGGTAGCTGGTGCTACGGAAATTGCTTCTCACGATATTGAAACACCAGAAATCGCAGAATACATCCAGAAGCTGCGCCGCTGGTATGGGCCGATGAAGGCTCTGACGCTGTTTCCCAATCCACTACAGCACCTTTTTTCCGCTTTTGTGGCTGAAGCCGATGGCATTTTGCACGGCATGATTCATGTGTCCCCTTTCAACTGCACGCTCAGCACCTGGAAGGTAGATCGGATGCTGGTGAATTTGGCTAAGAACAGCTCAGCCCAAAACAGCTCAGCCCAAAACAGCCCAGCCCAAAACAGCTCAGCCCAAAACAGCTCAGCCCACCCTGCTGCGACTGCTCCCGAGGCAGGCCCATCGTCAAATAGCGCTGCAGAGTGCAAACTAAACCTAGCGATGGATGTCGGCTCACAGCTTTTGCGTCACTGTTTTGAGCATATCCGCGAGGCCCAGTATTGGATCAGTGAAACCGATGTCAACGACAAATTCGGTCTTTCGCTTTATCGTCATAACGGTTTTCAGCCCCTCGCCAGAGCGACGTACTGGTCGATTCAACCCGAGCAACTTGAAGAACTTGCTGCCCATGAGCCTGATTTGCCTAATTTATTGCCGGTGAGCAATGCCGATGCGCAGCTTATCTATCAGCTTGAGACGGTGTCGATTCCGCCGCTGGTTCGTCAGGTCTTGGATTACCAGATTCAAGATTTTAAAACGACGATCACAGGCAATGTTCAAAATCGCCTAACCCGCTGGGTGAATCGCGAAGAAACGGTTTCTGCCTATGTCTTTGAGCCGCAGCGTAAAACGGCTGTGGGCTTTTTTGAAATTAAAATCTGTCGCGATGGCAGTGCTGCCCATGCCGCTAAGCTGACGGTTCATCCTGCCTACACTTGGCTCTATCCGGAGCTGATGGCTCAAATGGCTGGAGTGGTGCAAAAGTTTCCCAATCAACCTTTGCAGATCATGTCGCTGGACTATCAGACTGAACGCGAAGACTATTTTCGTCAGATTGGCGCACTCGAAATTGAACATACTCTGATGATGTCTCGATCGGTATGGCATAAGGTGCGTGAATCTAAAGCGGGTGCCTTAGAAGGTTTGAAGCTGCCCAGCGGGATTCCTGGCCTGCAGCCTACGGGCGGCACTCCTTTGCCAGGACGCTTTTCGTCTTATGACGGACTCTCTTGGGACGGACTCTCTTGGGAGCGGTTTTGGCTGGAAAATATATCCCAGCTCGACAGCCGCAGTGCTGAGAGCAAAGACAAAGGCGAGGGATAACGGCTAGGGTAAAACCCGTAGCGCTACAGTGTGAAGCAACTCGTTGAAGATCGGGTCGAAGATTAAGTATTGAGATATGGTTTCTGCGTTGGGGCTGGATTTAGGGGCGAAGCGAATCGGTGTGGCTGGGTGCGATCGCACTGGATTGATTGCCACTGGGCTGACCACCATTCACTGCACCAATTTTGAGAGTATCATCCGTCCACTGCGCGCGTTTATTGATCAAAGATCCGTTGAAGTATTGGTCGTCGGACTGCCGTACACTATGGACGGGCAAATTGGATCCCAAGCCAAAAAGATTCAGAAGTTAGCCCATCGCTTGTCGGTCACCCTAAAGCTACCTGTAGAGTTTGTAGATGAGCGCTTAACGTCATTTGCCGCCGAACAGCTACTGCTTGAATCAGGCCACAGATCTCACCACAGATCTCAGGGGAGAAATGGCCTCAAGTCTCATGCTAAAAATGGCCTGATCGACCGCAAAGCCGCCGCCATCATTTTACAGCAGTGGCTGGACGATAGACGGTAGTTGGTTTTGCACCCTACACTTGGCTTTTGTCCCTCGCTTTGTCCCCTTACCAGGAGATGCTCTATGGTCTTCGACCCCAGCTTGATTGATGAACCCGCCGAATATCCCATCGTCACCCTGACTGATGACGAGCACCGCCAGCTTCCCTGCTATGTCGAAAAAACAATGGCAGTAGAGGGGGAAGAGTTTTTACTGCTGTTGCCGGTCAATCTACCGATTGAAGTCTTTGTATGGCAAAGTGCCAACGACGCCGAAGACGGCGATGACGATGAGTCGGCAGACGAGGTACTGGTAGATGTGGAAGATGAAGAGATCGAGCATATTTTTCCTTCGGCGCGGGCAGTTTTGGCCGAACTCGACCTATTTCTTGAGCGCTCTGCCCATACGCTGACAGCCGTTGGCGATTTGCCCGAGGCAGATGAAGAAGACTGCTTTTCCCTAGAAATCGATGAGGAAGGTAGCGAGCCGATGGTCGAAGAGTTTCAGCTCTTGGCCACCTTTTTTCATGAGGGGTCCCAATACAGCTTATGTACACCCATAGAACCACTGATGTTTTTTGCCAAACGTACTGACGACGGCAGCGCTGTACTGGTAGAACCAGAAGAGTTTCAAGCGAGGCGATCGCAACTAGAAGACAAGCTGTTTGATGTTTTAGAGTAAAGGTTGCAATGTGACCCAATTGCCCTTTAACGTCATCTCATTTGCCCCTTTAGAAACCTATGCGTAAACGTCTCTTTTACATTGTTCTGCTGGCCTTAGCGGCTGGCGCAGCGACGCAAAGCTGGATGTGGTGGAGTTGGGCTAGTGCGCCGGTATCAGAAGCTAAAGGGACAGCAGTGGAAGAGAGTTTTGTCCAAATCCAAATTCCCGAAGGAACCCCTTCTACTCAAATCGGACAGGATTTAGAAGCGGCTGGGTTGATTCGCTCGACTACCGCTTGGAAGCTGTATAGCAGATGGAAAACTCACCGCTCGGACGGTGGCTTTCAAGCGGGTAGCTATGTTATTTCACCCACCCAGAGCCTTGCTGAAATTGCCAAAACCATTTGGGATGGCGATGTGGTACAGCTCAGCTTCACCATTCCTGAGGGCTGGACCCGGAAGCAAATGGCCGCTCGATTTGAGCAAAGGGGGCTGACCACTGCCGATGAGTTCTTGGCGGCAAGTGAAAACATTCCTTATGATCGCTTTCCCTGGTTGCCTAACGGCATTCCCCATCTAGAGGGGTTTTTGTTTCCAGATACCTACCAAATTGACAGCGGCGATATTTCGGCAGAAGAGCTGGTCGATATGATGTTGACTCGCTTTGAGCAGGTGGCTCTACCCATTTACGAAACTCAGCCTAGCGATTACAGTCTGCTCGACTGGGTGACCTTGGCCAGCATCGTTGAAAAAGAGGCTGTCGTCGCCGATGAACGTGATGTGATTGCCAGTGTGTTTGCCCGTCGATTGCAAGAAGGTATTACCCTAGGCTCTGATCCGACGGTGGAATATGGTTTGGGCATTGAGCAAACTCCCGAAAATCCGCTGACTTTTGCCCAAGTGGAAACGCCTAATCCTTACAATACCTACATCAATCCTGGGCTGACGCCGACACCTATTGCCAGTCCGGGGGCGGCTAGCTTAGAGGCATCGCTGGTGCCAGGGCCGACGGAGTTCTTATACTTTGTGGCACGCTATGATGGCACCCATGTTTTTAGCCGCACATTGGGCGAGCATGAAGAGGCCCAAGGCAAAATTCGCGATCGCATCGATGCCGAAGACTCTGAAGGCTGAGAGAATTAAACTAAGCACGCTGCTGAACGCCCCTCTCTGCTTCGCTTTGCTTCTCTCAAAATCCTTCTCTCAAACCTCTTCTATCAAACCTCTTCTCTCAAACCTCTTCTCTCAAACCTGTCAAATCATCACAAACGCTATGAGCTGGGTTAATTTATTACAGCCTGATTTAATCCTCGGTCAGTCAATCCTAGGTATCACACCAGAGCTACTACGCGATCGCAACCTCAAAGGACTGCTGCTAGACGTAGACGAAACTATTGTCCCAGTGGGTAAACAACAGCTCGATCCTGACGTACAGGCTTGGGCCCAGCAGCTTCAGCGCACCGTGCCTTTGGCTTTAGTGAGCAACAATGTCGGCTACGAGCGCATTCGACTCATCGCCGAAGGAATGGCGGTTCCCTTTGTTGCCAGTGCAGGCAAACCTTCTCGGCGCAAACTGCGCAAAGCGGCTGAAGCGATGGATCTACCTGTAGAACAAATTGCCATGGTCGGCGATCGCCTTTTCACCGATATCCTTGCAGGCAACCGTCTTGGCCTTTTTACGATTTTGGTACAGCCCATGCTAGAGCCCAATTCCAGAGATCCCAAAAACCTGCTGCGCAATGCTGAATTTTGGATCTCACAGCAGCTCGGCGTCACGCTTAGCGCTATCCCTTAAAAAATATGCGCGCAAGAAATATGAACCTAAAGAAAATCTAACGAATCGATTGAGGGACGAAGTTTGTTGGCAAAATGTAAAGAAGGTCAAATTTAATTAAAGACCTAAGTTGCAAAACTTCATTTGCAAAACTTCATTTGCAAAACTTCATTTTAAAACCTTCATTTTCAAACCTCTATTTATCAACCCTCTTTAAAATTCATCTTAAAATTGTGGGGGCAAAGTCTGACTTTGCCCCTTTTTAGTGTCTGGCTAATCTCTGAGTTTCCAGGGTTTTAATGAACACACCAGCCAAAACGCTCGTTATCAAAATAGGTACCTCTAGCCTCACCCAACCCGACAGCGGCTATCTTGCCTTAGCCACCATTGCCAGACTCGTCGAAACCCTTTGTCAGCTTCGTCAACTAGGATATAGCATTGTTTTGGTTTCCTCTGGAGCCGTTGGCATTGGCTGTGCGCGGCTAGGACTTACCCAAAGACCCAAAACCATCGCCCTCAAACAGGCTGTTGCCGCCGTCGGTCAGGGACGACTGATGCGGATATACGACGATTTTTTCTCATCGCTGAATCAGCCGATTGCCCAAGTTTTGCTCACCCGCAGTGACTTAGCGCAGCGATCGCGCTATGTCAACAGCTACCGTACCTTCCGTCAGCTTCTACAGCTCGGCGTTATCCCCATCGTCAACGAAAACGACACCGTCGCCATCGATGAACTCAAATTTGGCGATAACGATACCCTTTCAGCCCTTGTCGCTAACCTGATTGCTGCCGACTACCTCTTTTTGCTCACCGATGTCGATCAGCTCTACTCCGCCGATCCTCGGCAAGATCCTAAGGCACATCCCATTCATCGCGTGAAGCACATCAATCAGCTCGAAGCCAAAATTGGTGAAGCCGGTTCGAATTGGGGTACAGGCGGCATGAGCACCAAAATAGAAGCCGCCCGAATCGCCACTGCCGCTGGCACCCCTACTGTGATTACCCAGGGTAAAACCCCTGAAAATATCCTTAGAATTATCCAAGGCGAAGCCATTGGCACTTTATTTGAGGCGCAAGCCAAGCAGCACACTGCCCGCAAACGATGGATTGCCGGAAATCTGATTCCGGCCGGACGGCTTTACTTAGATGCTGGGGCCACCACCGCCATTCGCAGTGCTGGCAAGTCTTTATTGCCTGCAGGCATCACCGAAGTAGAAGGTGAATTTACCGAGCAAGATGCGGTTTCTCTGTGTGATGCTAACGGACAAGAAATCGCCAGAGGACTGGTAAACTACAGCGATGATGAGCTGCGAAAAATTTGCGGCCATCGCTCCACAGATATTGTGCATTTACTGGGCTATGAAGGCGCTGAGACAGTCATTCACAGAGATAATTTAGTGCTCAGCCACTAGACAAGTTGAAACGCCATCCCCATTTTAAGCAACCTAACAATCAACGCGGTTATGCCTCACGACTTTGACCATAAACCCACCGTCCTCGTAACTGGTGGTGCAGGCTACATTGGTTCCCACGCAGTCCTTGCGCTAGAAGCTGCAGGCTATCAGGCTGTCATTCTAGACAATTTAGAATACGGCCACAAAGAACTGGCCGAGCAGCACCTGAAAGCTAAAGTAATTGTCGGTGACACGACCGATAGCGCTCTACTTAACGAGCTTTTTAACACCTACAAGGTGGCCGCTGTGATGCACTTTGCCGCCTATATTGCTGTGGGCGAATCCGTCACTGAACCCGCTAAGTACTATCGCAACAACGTGTACGGTACGCTCAATTTACTCGAGGCAATGGTAGCCGCAGAGGTGAAGCGGTTGGTATTTTCTTCTACCTGCGCAATTTACGGCCCACCCAAAGTCGTCCCTATTCCTGAAGATCATCCGCAAAATCCTATTAGCCCTTACGCCACCAGTAAGCTAATGGTAGAGAAAATGCTACTCGATTTTCAGTCGGCCTATGGTTTGCAGTCAGTGTGCTTTCGCTACTTTAATGCCGCAGGTGCTGACCCACAAGGGCGCTTGGGAGAAGATCACAACCCTGAAACCCACCTGATTCCGCTAGTGCTCTTTGCAGCTTTAGGTAAACGCGAATCTATCTCCATCTTTGGCACTGACTATGACACCCGCGATGGCACCTGTATTCGCGACTATATCCACGTTTCTGATTTGGCCGATGCCCATGTTAAGGGGGTGGAGTATTTGCTCAACGGTGGCCAAACGTCGTTCTTTAACTTAGGTAATGGCAGCGGCTTTACGGTCAAAGAGGTGATTGAAATGGCTCGTCAGGTGACCGGCAAAGAGATTGTTGCCGTAGCGTGCGATCGCCGCCCTGGAGATCCCCCTAGTCTCGTCGGTACCAGCGATCGCGCCCAGCAAACCCTTGGTTGGACACCCCAATATCCTGATTTAGAGCGCATCATTACTCACGCATGGCAATGGCATCAAAAGCGCCATGCGTGAGTCGCCTGTGAGCAAGCGAAAATTATGAAGCGGCTGCGACGCCAATCGGACAGGCCACATTGACGCCACCCAAGCCGCAATAGCCCCCAGGATTTTTCGCAAGGTACTGCTGGTGATACTCTTCAGCGTAATAAAACTCAGGCGCAGGCAAAATCTCAGTCGTAATGGTGCCATGTCCGGCTGCAGTCAGTGCCTCTTGATACTTTTCTTGAGACATCTTCGCTGCGGCCATCTGTGCTTCAGAGTAGGTATAAATGCCAGAGCGATACTGGGTTCCTTGGTCATTGCCCTGCCGCATACCTTGGGTAGGGTTGTGGCTCTCCCAAAATACTTTCAGCAGCTCATCGTAGCTCACCAGCTTAGGATCATACGCCACCAGCACAACCTCGTTATGACCGGTCATGCCTGAGCACACTTCCCGATAGGTTGGATTTGGCGTCGAGCCCGCCGCATAGCCTACAGCAGTACTGTAAACGCCGTCGGTTTGCCAAAACTTGCGCTCTGCCCCCCAAAAACACCCTAAACCAAACATGGCTATCGCTATACCTTCTGGGAAAGGCGGCTGGAGGAGGTTGCCATTGACGTAGTGCTTTTCTGGCACAGGCATGGCTTTATCGCGGCCTGGCAGAGCGTCCTCGGGGCTAGGGATAGTGTCTTTTTTGCCAGTTCCAAGTCCAAAAAATGCCATAAACGCTTTCTTCCTGTTTACTTTTGTATTATCTAATGGTGAGATGGTGAGTTCTATAGCGTTTCTCACTTGGCTAGACGACAGATATTTCGGTGAAACCTTTACAGAACAAAAGGCCAAGTGAGTCGCGGTACCCGTTGGCGTAGCCTCGCCGTCGGCGTTATGCATCCGGGTACCGCTATATTCTAACGATTACTGCTGGCATGTTTACTGCTATCGAGGAATGCATCCTCAACTTTGTCACACCTCACTTTGCTATAACTGTAAGGTGATTTTTTCATGCCTCTTGTATGGATCGCTTCAGAGTCGAAGTCATTTCAAAAACGCCCAATCCCCAACAGACTATTTATGCCGGGATGCATCAAGACTACGCCGAAGAGTTTGTGTGGGATCATAGGCACGAGTGGCCATCTGAAGAAAAAGCCGGTGAGTTAGTCATTCGCAACTTACTGAAAGGGGGACGCGGTCACTTTGGCCCCCTAGAACACCCTCAAATTGTGATGAACTGCGGATGGTTCCCACACTCCACCATGCAGCAAATTCGCACCCATCGAGTAGGGCTCAGTTTCGATGTGCAGTCTTTCCGCTACACAGGCTCGAGAATTTTAGCGGTAGCGCAGGGTAAAACCGATGTCGAAGAGGTGTTTTATCTGCGCCCGGTTGGCAGCTACACCGACCGCCAAGGGAAAAAATACGATTACACCGCAGAGCTACGTCAGCAGGACTTGGACTGGTGTAGGCAGGGCGCAAAGCGTTATCAAACCCGGATTGACCAGGGCTTTTCAGAAGAACATGCGCGGGGACTGATTCCTTTTGATGTGCGTCAGCATTGGGTGCTTTCTGCCAATGTTCGCTCGCTGATGCACCTTTTAGATTTGCGGTGGAAGGCAGATGCACAGCTTGAAGCGCAGAAGCTGTGTGAAGCGATTTGGCCACATTTTCAAGCTTGGGTGCCAGCCATCGCCCAATGGTATGAAACTAACCGACTCAAGAAAGCTCGTCTATCACCCTAGGTCGATGCGTCTGGCTTGGCGCGCGGACTGAGATTGCGATCTCACTGGCATGTGAACACTGGCATGTGAACACTGGCATGTGAACACTGGCATTATGAACATTGGCATTATGAACAGTGTTGAGAAAGGTGACTTTTCTTGAAGGCGCTGTCTGAGAAAACTACTTACTTTTGATAACACTCAATAAGAAGACTTGCTGGCAGCGATCGCAACTCAGATCAGCAGGTCATAGTTGAAAGTGACTTCCACTATGCGGTTAGCCAAAGCCATGGAATACTCACAAGGCTACATTCTTTGGATTGGGCAAGCGCCCACAACGCCATTACTAGCAGAGGTTAAACCGACTGTAAAAGCTAGCCCCTCACAAGCTGCAACGCTACCAGAAGCTGGCTTACACGATGGCTTACACGATGGCTTACGCGATGGCCTTCACGATGGCTTTCACGATACAGATTTGCAAGGTGCAGAGGCGATCGCACGCATCCTCCGCTGCCCGGTGAGCATCGCGACTTCGCCGGAGCAGGCCGTCGCCCAAGCGCAAATCGAGCATCCTTACTTGGTCATTCTTTCAGGCGATGTCTGCCCTAAATGGTTTTTACAGGTCGCCCGCCAGATTCGCCAAAGCGTTCAGCCCGAAAGAGTGGTCATTGTTTCACTAACCGATTCGAGCGAGCTGAGTTGGATGCCCACAGAAGCCTCTTCTGACATTGACGGTTTCTTTGTAAAGCCGATGAGCACCGATGTGCTAACAGCCTTAAATGAATCTGCGATCGCCAAACAAATATTTTTACAGCCCATTGCTTGCTAAAGACAGGTCGAATTTTGCAACTGCGCCAACGGCTAGCTGACCACACAAAATCATAAAAAATAACTGATAGATTTTATAAGTTTATTTAATGGGTCACCAGATTTTGGGCGTCACCGTTTTGGATAGTCGGCAATCGAACTTATCTCTTGGGGGATCATTTAGCGGTTCAATCAATGAACTTTATGAAGGGTTTACATTAGTTTGACATGATTATTTACGTCACTACACCAAAGAATATCTACGGCAAGAGAGTCGCTTTAAAAATCAGAGTAACCCCGCAAGAAGTCAGTTACTCAGTGGTATGACGGATGCGTTATCTACGGAGCTATAGAGCAAAAGTTATCTTTTCCCTGCCCTTTCCCCACCCCAAAATGCCAAACAATTCGGTTTAGAACTAGGCGATTTTCTTCAGTCCGTGCTACCACTGTAGGGGCAACCGCGTAGAAACACAGAGGCCGATTGGAGGGCTACTCAGTAGATGCTAACAAATTAATTTAAGGAACTATCATTGGCCGATTTTAGTCTTAAAAGCTACAATCTATGAGGCTCTGGTGAGGCTCTGGAAAGAATGGTTAAACTTTACTTGATTAGTGGGTAGACTTTTTTCAGCGCATCCATATTGGCCATTCAAGGCATTTAAGGGTCATGGGCTCTTTATTAAGCCTTTGCAAAGTTCAGTACATTCCCCGAGGCGCCATCCAACCATATAATTATGAAATCTCTGCACACCGTCAGACTGTCAGTCAGACTGTGCACACCCAGAGAACATAAACTCAGCTATGACTTCATTGTCGGTTAAGCATCAAAATCAGCCATTTGGCTCTGTACCTTTTGGGCAAGTGCCCCAGGTAACAATAAAATTTTAGTGATCGACAAACGCGACTTTTTGAAGAACTAGCCGAAAAGCTTTGTAGAAACTGAATACTGCTTATTTGAGTCCTGCCATTTAACTACTGCCAGTGAGATCACGTCGAAATGATATGGGGGAGACATTAAATCAGCCCTTTACATAGGCTTGGCGGCACATAGGTTTGGCGGCCAGTGCTTTGCAAGATAATGGCTGAAGCTTGTACAGGTTACTTTGCTTACAGTCCGTCTAGTCAGGGGGTTTCCCTTGGGGAAATTTCACCTAACTCAAATCCAATCTTGCGGATTTGTAGATGGGATGCGAGCACAGGTTTGCTCCTGAGCAGCCCAACTCATATATCGCCCACAGGTCACATGTAGATCACAGAACACACAGAACACACACAGACTAGATCACACAGACTATCGATACACCCACATCGATGACACATAGGTCACCTCAAACAAGTTAGACCCATTTAGCTAAACCCATTAGTGAGCTAAACCCATTAGTGAGCTAAACCCATTAGTGAGCTAAACCCATTAGTTAGTTAGACCCATTAGAAGGAGCAAGAGGAACGCAGCATGACCCAGGCTAACAATTCAGTTGAGACTCTAGAACCTAGCGGTGCGACAACGGCAACCGCGATAGCGTCAACCATTGCAGCAGCAGATATTGCAGATATTGCAGAGTCAGCCATCACCAGCTCGAAAGCCAGCTCAAAAGCAGCAATAGATTTGACGGATCAAGAGATGACAACTGCTACGAAAGCCAAGTCTACCAAAGCGCCTGCTGCCAAAAGAACTACTAGGACAAAGTCTGCAGCCAAATCTACCAAAGCTGCCGCTGCCTTGTTGTCGGCGGATGAAGCCGCCAAAGCTGAAGCGGATGATGAAGCTGACGAGATGGCGGCCGATAAGGCTACAGAGGCTGCCAAAAAAGCTGCAACCAAAGGTAAAAACGACTCGTCGTCGCACAGCCCAAACCAAGAAAAAGCATTACACCGAAGATTCTATTCGGCTCTACCTGCAGGAGATTGGGCGCATTCGCTTACTGCGCGCTGAAGAAGAAATTGAACTCGCTCGTAAAATCGCTGATTGTTAGAGCTAGAGCGCATTCGTGACGAAATTGACGATCAGCTTGATGACGAGCCCACTGATGCTGATTGGGCCAATGCTGTAGATATGCCACTGCCTGCATTCCGTCGCCGTTTGCATTTGGGGCGTCGAGCCAAAGACAAAATGGTGCAGTCAAACCTGCGTCTCGTGGTCTCCATTGCCAAAAAATACATGAACCGAGGCCTTTCCTTCCAAGACTTGATTCAAGAGGGCAGTTTGGGTTTGATTCGCGCGGCTGAAAAGTTTGACCATGAGAAAGGGTATAAGTTCTCAACCTACGCAACTTGGTGGATTCGGCAGGCAATTACTCGAGCGATCGCCGATCAATCGCGGACCATTCGCCTCCCGGTACATCTATACGAAACTATCTCTCGAATCAAAAAAACCACTAAGCTCCTCTCCCAGGAGCTAGGCCGTAAGCCCACAGAAGAGGAAATTGCGACCCGCATGGAGATGACCATCGAGAAGCTGCGCTTTATCGCTAAGTCTGCGCAGTTACCAATCTCATTGGAAACCCCTATCGGCAAGGAAGAAGATTCTCGACTAGGTGACTTCATTGAGTCTGACGGAGAAACCCCCGAAGATGAGGTCTCTAAAAGCTTGCTCCGCGAAGATTTGGAGAGTGTGCTCAGCACGCTGAGCCCCCGTGAACGCGATGTGCTCAGGCTGCGCTACGGCCTAGATGATGGCCGGATGAAAACCCTAGAAGAAATTGGTCAAATCTTCAACGTTACTCGCGAGCGCATTCGTCAGATTGAAGCTAAAGCGCTGCGTAAGCTCCGCCATCCCAATCGCAATAGCGTTCTCAAGGAATACATTCGCTAAAGCTCACTAGGGGATTCACGAATGGTCATGGCCTGATAATTCTCTAACCCCCATGCTTTAAACCCCATCACAAGTACGAATAAAACAGTACAAATAAAACAGTACGAAAAAGGAAGCTTGGCATTGGTCGAGCTTCCTTTTTAATGAAGAGGTTATTTAGCAAGAGGTTATTTAGCAAGAGGTTATTTAGCAAAAGGTCATTGAACCAAAAGGCCAGAATTGGTGGCCCTAGGTATAAAAAGGCTCTGGACAAAAAAAGAAAATATTGGTACAGTTGTTCTGATAGGTGTGTGGCTGTTAGCACACCTGCTAGTAGAGCAATAGGCAGCAAAGCAATAAAGCAAAGCAATAAAGCAAAGCAATAAAGCAAAGCAATAAAACAGAACAGCAGAGCAGAATCGCGGAGTAATGAAGATCAATGGATAGAGCAATGGAATCTTTAACAAAAGCCCAGCAGGAGCTTTATGATTGGCTCGTTCAATACATTCGTGAAAATCGCCATTCTCCTTCTATTCGGCAGATGATGCGAGCGATGAAGCTGAAATCACCTGCGCCTATTCAAAGCCGTCTAGAGCATTTACGTACCAAGAGCTACATTGATTGGACTGAAGGAAAAGCTCGCACCATTCGCATTTTGAATGAGTCTCAAGGGTTGCCCATTTTGGGTACTATCGCTGCCGGTTCCATGGTGGAAGTCTTTCCCGATGTTATCGATAACCCCGATGCAGCAGAGCATTTTGACCCTTCTACAATTTCTTTTAAAGGTGGCGACTTTGCTCTGAAGGTGCGAGGTGACTCCATGATTGAAGCGCTGATCGACGATGGCGATATTGTCATTATGAGAAAAGTGCCAGAACCCTCGCGTATTCGTAATGGTACTATTGTGGCCGCTCGGGTCGAATCGACCACGACGTTGAAGTATTACCACTTAGAAGGTGAAACAGTCGTCCTTAAGCCTGCTAACCCCAACTATCCCCCCATGCCCTATCCGGCTGCAGAGGTGCATATTGATGGTCGTTTAGTCGCGGTGTGGCGAGATGAAGCTATGAATAATGCCTAAAAGAGAAAACCTAATAAGCACATAAAACCTAGTAAAACCTAGTCATAGCTCAAGCCAATAAAGTCATAGATCAAGCAAATAATGACTATTTTTTGAGCTATTTCTTTGACTCAGGCAATGCTAAAAGGCCCATGAAGGCATCCTCAGTGACAAACACTAGTCTAAAATTGTGTCAGTTTACAGGTCACGGGTATGACGGCTGCCACGCAAAAGTTAGGCGATCGCCCCTTCCTGAGTAGGTTCTTTATAAGTCTTTGGGCTGTTGTGCTTGTCCTGCTATTGGCCGGAATGGGGGGCTTTTGGTATTTGACGGTAAACAGTCCATTAGGTGTGCTGGCTGGCGGCGATCGCCCCATTGCAGCGGCAACAGCGTTTGTTCCCTCTCGCTCACCGTTCACCTTATCGTTGCTCACCCAACCCGATCGGCTCTTGGCCTTTCAACAAGCCATTACTGAACCGGCGCTACGCCTACAGGCTCGCCATGAAGTAGAGCAGCTAAAACAAGATTTACTCGATAGCACGGGGTTAGACTATGACCACGATATCCAGCCGTGGATTGGCAGCGAGATCACCTTTGCACTAGTTAACCGAGAGCTTAAGCTGTCTGCCCAGCCCCAAAATTCTGCCCAGCCCAAAAATCTAGAGGCTCAGGTTCTTCAGCAGCCAGGATATTTGCTAGCGCTAGAAATTGCCCCTGGTCGGCTGCAGGCCGCCCGTGAGTTTCTACAGTTTTTTTGGCAGCG
This sequence comes from Phormidesmis sp. RL_2_1, assembly GCA_012033015.1. GTDB lineage: Bacteria > Cyanobacteriota > Cyanobacteriia > Phormidesmidales > Phormidesmidaceae > Phormidesmis. The sequence continues at coordinate 661 of JAAUPS010000055.1, read as the reverse complement.
ACAAAGCTTAGCGGGCTATCCGCCTGAAACCAAGCAAATCAACGGTGCGCGTGTGCTTTATCGGCCTCAAACCGGGCTAGATGGTACTGAATCACCGATAACGGCAGCTAGCGCATTGGTCGGCGAACAGTTTTTGCTATTTGCCAATGATGTCCGCGTGTTACAGCAAAGCCTCCACTCGGCTCAAAATGGATTCAATTTGGCTCAAAATCGGGCCTATCGCCAAGCGGCCGCTGGGCTACCGACAGCGCGCATCGGGCTAGCCTATGTGGATACGTCCTTTTTAGGGGAGGCCATCGGCTTAGACCCTGAAATCACGCCCTCAGGTTCCCCGATGTTTACGCCCCTAAGTTTTGAGCTATCACGCAGCGGGCTACTGGCACATGCCAAAATGCGATCACAGATCACCAGCCAAACTGAGGTGGCAAGTGAATCTGACGCTCAACTAGGCCATCGTCTGGTCGGTGGAGAGCAATTTTTGCCGCTAACAGTACGATCGCGCTAACGGGCCATGACCTCAGCCATCTGATCGCAGCACTTGCTTCAGTGAAGATTGCGAAGCCAATGCTGCCTGATTTTTTTCGGTTAGATGCAACTGGCCAACGGCAGACTATGTCATAGGTCAGCTCACTGCACAGAGCAGCACAAATGATTGGATTTT